>BAXC01000001.1 GCA_001310375.1 Bacillus sp. JCM 19041
TAATAAATGAGGTGTATATGATGCATATGGATGAACTTGAAACCTTTGTCATTCTGGCACAAGAACAGAACTTCACACGAACGGCAGCCAAGCGTTCGCTATCACAACCAACTGTTAGTGTTCATATTAAAAATTTGGAACAAGAATTCGCAACCCCGCTCATTAAGCGAACAACCAAACATGTTAGCTTAACTCCAGAAGGCGAACTTTTTTACAACCAGGCCTTACAAATTCGGGCTCTTTATAAAAATTTGCACGAGACCTTCTATGAGAAAAAACAACAAGCCTCTGGGCTTATTCGAATTGGCGCAAGTTTTACGATTGGTGAATACCTTTTACCTAAAATTGTCGCTGCTCTTCATATAGCTCATGAACGATTAGACTTTCACATTACGATCGGCAATACGGACGAAATCATTGACGCCGTACGTCGCTTAGACGTCGACATTGGGCTTATTGAAGGAAAGAGCGAGTCAAAAGATGTTCGCATCACACCTTTTCAACAAGATCATCTCGTCATCGTACGCTCTCCAAAGTCCGAACCAAAAGTCCATTCATTAGAAGACTTGCATAATCAAGTATGGATTATTCGCGAAGAAGGATCTGGTACAAGGCAATCGTTTGATCACCTCATAGAAGCCAACCAAATTCAAATTGCATCAACTTTCGTCTTTAGTTCCACTCAAGGAATCAAAGGCAGCGTCCAAAACGGCATGGGCCTCGCCCTCCTATCAGAAGCGACAATAGAAGAAGAAGTAAAACACGGCACATTAGAAATTGTCATGGATGACACCCTCTATGAAAAGCGCGCTTTCTCCTACGTGCTCACAAAAGGAACAAAACCTGGCCGCAATATCCAGCTCCTGTTGGATCAATTGCACGCACAAGAGGAGCGGAGCGACTCGAATGAGGTGCTCCGTCCCCCTCAATCCTGAGCTCCTCTCTCTAATCCTGAGCTGCTCCCTCTAATCCTGAGCTCCTACCCCTGAATCCTGAGCTCTTCCTCCTCAATCCTGAGCTCCTTCCTCCTAATCCTGAGCTCCTTCCTCCTAATCCTGAGCTCCTCTCTCCAATCCTGAGCTCCTCTCTCCAATCCTGAGCTCCTACCTCCAATCCTGAGCTCCTCTCTCCAATCCTGAGCTCCTTCCCCGAGCTCCGAGCCCACAGACTCTAAATCCTCATTCTATTAAGCATGATTTGGACAATCTGCACATAAAATGGTTGAAGCTTGGACAAACATCTTTATTGAGATAAGGAGAGGGTGTTCTTTGTTCATTGCTGATCTGCTTTTTATTGCAGATACCGTCGTATGGCTATGCGGGTTCGTGTTTTTGGCAACCGCTCATCAGTCCAGACACGTGGTCAAGTTGAAAAGGCAGCTTATTGCTCATTTTAGCTGCTGTTCTGATTACTGTCGCCGCTAGCCTGTTATTCCAGAAATGGCAGTGGACTCTGGTATCCAATAGCTTCCTTCTACGGCTAGGGCTGCTCGTTTACGTGACTGGGCCATAGTTAAACTACGGAACCACTATACTCGTGGTATCCGAACATCGGCGACGATGGAGCATGTTAGTAGCGGTTCTTACCGCCTCGTGCGTCACCCTCTCTATACTGGCCCGTTCCTCTGTGTTCTCGGCGTTGCCGTTTATACGCAGACAATCGCTAGAATAATTGTCGCCATCATCTTCATGACCACAGTCTTGTTAAAACGAATCCGACTTGAAGATCGAATGCTAGAAGCAGCACTGCCGACAGTCTATTCAATATGGAAAAAGACGATGGATCTTACTGCCTTGGATTTATTAAATTGATTTCATAAACAAGGAGTGTGAACGATGCAAAAGAAACGTGTAGTTGTCATCGGTGGAGGTCTTGGAGGACTGTCTGCGAGCATTAGCTTAGCTGCAGCTGGACATCAAGTGACCATTTTAGAAAAGAATGAGCGCATCGGCGGGAAATGTAACATCCGCAGCGGAGAGGGCTACCACTTTGATACGGGTCCTTCCAGTTTGACGATGCCTTGGGTGCTAGAAGAATTATTTAAGCGAGCTGGCTGTGATATCCATGACTACTTGACACTCGAACGCGTTGAACCACAGTGGCGTACGTTTTTCGAAGACGGGGTAACAATTGATTTAAAAGGTGATTTGCCTAATATGTTAAATGAAATCAAGCGAATTTCACCACAGGATGCCGCTCCTTTTTTAACTTACTTAAGCTACAGCGCACAAATGTATGAACTATGCAAAAAAAGCTTTTACAACAAAAGCATTTCTGGCTTAAATGAACTGCGCAAACTCCATACATTAAGAGAATTAATGGCACTTGATCCAATGAAAAGCGTAAATGAAGGGACCGAGAAGTTTATTAGCAACCCTCATCTGCGTCAGTTGCTTAATTTCCTTGTGATGTATGTAGGTTCTTCTCCTTATCAGGCACCAGCCGTCCTTTCCCAGCTCGCTTTTGTCCAGTTTGGACTCGGAAACTACTATGTGAAAGGTGGCATGTACAACATTGTGCTCGCAATGGAAAAACTACTTGCTGAACTTGATGTAGAAATTAGAACCGAAACCGAAGTAAAAGGCATCATTCAAGTTGATTCAGTAGCAAAAGGCGTCCGTTTAGCTACAGGTGAGGAAGTTCATGCCGACTTTGTTGTTTCAAATTTAGAAGCGATTCCAACATACCAATCGTTACTGAAAGAACATACGCATCATAAAGCACAGGCAAAGAAACTCGAGAAATTCGAACCAAGCGTTTCCGGACTTGTATTGATGCTAGGAATAAAGCGACAATACCCACAACTCGTACACCATAACTTCTTTTTTTCAGATGATCCAGCACTTGAATTCAAACAAATTTTTGAAGAAAAACGACCTGCCGATGATCCAACCATCTATATCGGCATTTCTTCAAAGAGTGATCCAGAACAAGCACCTGAAGGAAAAGAAAACCACTTTGTTCTCACCCATGTGCCTCCTTTACAAGAAGGCGAAAACTGGAGCCACTACGAAAAAAGCTACCGAGAAACGGTTCTAGGTAAGCTTGAACGAAATGGTCTCGAAAACATTCGCAATGAAATTGAATTTGAATACACGTTTACACCAGACGACATTCGTTCCCTTTATGGATCAAACGGCGGTTCCATTTACGGCGTTGTCGCTGATAAAAAGAAAAATGGTGGTTTTAAAATTCCAAGCAAGAGCGATTTAATCGCAAACCTTTATTTTGTTGGCGGTTCAACTCATCCAGGCGGTAGCGTGCCAATGGTTACCTTATCTGGACAATTAACAGCTGACTTAATTGCTGAAGACATCGTGAAATCTGAAAAGAATATTGGATAAGCAAAACCCCTCTGTTTTTAAACAGAGGGTTTTAATGGCATTATGGTCTATTCAAAAAAACGAAACGATATAATACCAGCCGGTTGCAAGATAAAAAATAAGCATGATAACACCAAAACTAGTAAATAACAGAACTTTTGCTGGCTTGGACCATTTTTAAAACCCGCCCCACCTTTTGTTATCATGATCAAGCCAGATAAAATCAGCTACTAACCAAAAGCACATGACAAGTAGTGCTAATCCCCACTGAAGCATCCGTATTCCCCCTTGGCCAATTAATCATCAAGAACCCAGTTTCAAAGGATCGTCCACTTTATCCATATGAGTTTGATACCTTATACAGAATTCCTTTTTATTGGAATAATAGACTACTAAGCAATGTACCTTAAGTTGCTGATTTGATGGCGGTACCATAGTGATCAAAATTGCCCCATCAACTAACCCTTACCAACGAGCCACATGGTCTTCCGCCCAACCCAACATGGAATCAATCTTCAGCTGCTCCCCTGCCGGTGTTGTCACCGTTCCACTAAAGTGGCCAATCATTTGATGAACAGCTGATTGAATGACAACTGCTTTTGTGATTGCCTTACGTTCAAATAAGGGCACAAAAGACAAATCTACCGCTTTTGTCTGCGCTGTTTGCAGAAGCCACGGCCTCATGTAATCCTTTTTATCGTACTGCCACTTTATATCGTCATCTAGTTTATGTAGAACGCCATCTACAACAATCCCATTTTCATTTTGTCCTGTTCCATCTGTCCATTGCCCTCCAAAGTTTAGACCAATCGTTTTGTCGTTTACGATCCAGAGGCCGATGCCCAGTTCCATGTCGATGAATATGGCCAGACCCCTCTTCCAAAATCGAGACAAGCAAAAGCAGAACCTGGACTCATTTCGTATTGCTTACTTCCCCAAGAAATCGTTCCCCTCACTGGGATGGCTGGCTGCTTTGATGTAAATTGAAAGTGCTTTGCGCTCCAAGGAACAACAACATTTAATGACTCTAATTGTGAAGGTCGGTCCAATAGCAAGGTTGCTTTTAACAACTCTCCATTAAAGTTTGGACAAACCACAGCAAGAGTCGTTTGATCTTCCTCCTCGGTCATTCGAATCTCCATCTGTTTGCTTTTGTATGTCACACTTTCCCGAACATTATCCGGCATGGAAACACCCTTTCCAAGTGGGACAAGCTGAGTTTGCTCATAAAAACGCAATGTTTTTAAATCAAGCACATACACAAACATCACAGCCGCATAATCGATATGCGAAATCGTTGCTGAAAAAAGCACATCAGGACTTGTCACACACCAATAATTCCATTTTTTCTTACGCGGGAAACGACCTCGGACATTACAAGCCACAATTGGTTGACGCGACCAGCCAATACTTGCTTCATTCAATTGTCCATTTGCTTTGTTTAACTGTACGTGTTGAGTTTGTTCAACTGTCATGTTACAGCCTCCCAATCGTTTTTTGTCCGCTCTAATGTCTTTCACCTAGATCAAGAAACCGGATGATGAAACCAAATAAAGAAGATATTCCAATAAATAGAGGGGCTGATAAAGCAAAGATCATGATTAAACGATCAGCGAAAAAAAGAGCAAACATACCTTGTTCGTAAAATAGAGATAGCCTGCGATGATTCCAAACAAAAAACTAGCAAAAAAGGATGTCAAAAACACATCTGTTAATAAGCATTTTCTCATTGCATCTGTCATTAGTTGGTCTTCCGGAAATCTCTTACTTTATCTACCATTGTACGCCCTTCCTTTCAGCAGTCCCAGCCTTTTTCTAAAAAAACAAAAAAAGACCTGCCCGCAGGCAAGCCTTTATACATCATTCATAAAAACGTGTTTATTCTTCTTCCTCATCATTGTCTTGTTCAACATCGTATGCATACTGGAATTCAGCGACTTCGATTAGTTGATAAATCTCGTCTAGTTCATCCGTTGATATTTCTTGACCTGGTTTAAACGTTGTCATGCAAATAAACACAGCAACAATTCCTACATAAGGCCAACTAGATCTCATCCATTTCATTTGTTTCATCGGTTTCTTCATCCTCCATCTCATTTGTGATTTCGCTATGATCTACTTCAAATTTGATTGAGCCGTCTGTAAACGTCCAATCGAAATTACTCGTTTTTGTTAATGCTCTTCGTATTGAGATTTCATTCAATTTATCCGTTGCTGTTAGAGGCGCAGGAGATGCTTCCCGTATATACATTGGGACAACTTCAAACATCCCTCTTCCTTCAGGTGTTAATTCGTATCGAACAAGTGCGGACTCTCTTGTCCGGGTCCAGCCTTGGTCAAAAACGAAGTTGCCTAGGCTATAAAAGATGGCGGTATCATTGTATACTTCCATGCCTTGCAACACATGGGGATGATGACCAATGACAATATCTGCCCCTGCATCAGACAGCGCTCTTGCAAGCATGCGCTGACGATCATTTGGTCTGTTTTCATACTCCTGTCCCCAATGCGCGTGGACAACAACAAGGTCTGCCTCGTTGGATGCTTGCGTTACCATCGGTACAAACACATCTGGATTAAACGTTGTTACTCCAGCTGAATCAACTGTTGCACCAAAGTCTTCCGAATACACATCCGTAAAACCAAGTGTAGCAATCGTCATGCCATTTACTTCTTCCATATGGATTTGTTCACGTGCATCCTGACGGTTTACTCCAGCACCTGCGTGTCCAACTGTTTTGCCTTCAAACGCTGAAAGAGTATCAAGCAACCCTCGTTCGCCGTAATCCATCGTATGGTTATTAGAAAGACTGACGACGGTAAATCCACTATCATCAAGGGCCTTAACCGCTTCAGGTCCGGCGTGTAAGTGAATTTGCTTATCGAGCTCATCTTCACGATTTCCTTCGGTAATTGGCTGCTCAAAATTTCCTGTTACATAATCTGCCTGATCAAGATAAGGTTTCACATATCGGAAAACGCTTTCTGCCCCATGCCGATCAGTGAACTCTTCCACATGTCGACCCATCATAATATCGCCAACAAACACGCCTTCCACTAAAGAACGTTGCTTGCCATCGACTTCTGCTGTCGGCCTTGTATCGATGATTGTCATAAGAAAAACAGCGACAACAAGAACTGGCAGCAAGATAAACACATGGAGATGCGTTTTCCGCTTTTGTCTTTTGATTTGCTTTAACACTTTTTCTTTGAACGTTAGCGCACGCTTATTCTCCAACTTCATTCACACCTTTAAAATAAAAAGTACACATACATAATTCCGAACGTTAAACCACTTAATAGCAATGTGCTTCCAATTGTAATGACGACGCCTTGACGATGAATTGTGTTCGCAATGAGTCCAGGAACAATCACCCCGAGTCCCCTAAATTCAAACGCTTCAAACGGCGTAATTGGATACGCAAAATCAACAGCTAGCTTAAAAATAATGCCCGTTATGAGCATCGCGGCGAATTTCCTCCGTCCATACAAAATCATAATCTTTGATAGACCGTACTTCACCGTCACATAAGTAAGAATACTGACTAAGACAACCAGTGTCATGAACAGCACTTGATCAAATACTAGCGCTAAATAACCAGGAACGATCAATCCAGCAGGGACAACCCCTGTCTTTTCTGAGAATAATAAACTAAGTAAAACGCCTAAAATAAGTGCAATATATAAATCCGTTCCAAACATTGATGAATGCTCCCTCCAACTAACTCACGAGCTGACTAGCTTTAAACGCTTGCAAACGCTCAAGTAATGGCTCAGCGGCTCCGTGAATGTTTCCTACTCCATAGATCGTGCTCTCATCCATCATCGGCTCAAGCACTTCTAAAACTCCCTCTGTCGACACTGAATCCAAATCGTGTAGATGCTTACACGGGATCTCTCCTCTATCAAATGCATCAACAATTGGACCAGTTGTTTCTCCAATTAACACAAGCGACTGGGCTTTTATGTACGGTAATACATCCCGAGCAAATTGTTCCGTCCGGTCAACCCGGTCAGCGCGGCAATTCATCACGACGATTGGTTCTTCAGTCGGATAGCCAATTTTCTTAACTCTCTCCCAAATGGAAAGAGTAGACGAGGCATCGTTTGCAGCAAAGCCATTGACAAAATAACTTGGCTTTTTTTCATCTTTTATCGGCAAGATCCGCATTGCACCAGGATCTGGTGGTGCATTGAGCATTCCTTTATAGGCTGTCATTTCATCAATTCCCAATGCCTCTGCAACCGCTAATGCAAGCGATGCATTGTCAGGGAACACCATGTATTCAAACTTCCGCAAATATGCTTCCGTAATTTTGCTATTGTCAGCAACGATCACCTTCGTGTTTCGTTCTTTCGCAACAGATTTGTAATATTCCGTATATTGGTCATTTGTTACGACTAGGTGTCCATTGTACGGAATGGTTGCGGTAAACGCTTCTGCTACCTCATCGAGTGTCGGGCCCATTACATCCATGTGATCTTCAAGCACATTTACAATAACACCGACGTTTGCTTGCAGCAGTTCTTCTTGAAAGATAACTTGGTAATCAGGGTTAACCGCCATGCACTCACTAATTAAAGCGTTGGCTCCTCGATTAACTGCCTCTTCTACAACTTTCTTTTGTTCCCCGATATTTGGACCTTGTGGCCTTCTCTTAATCGGAAGTTCTTCGTTTGTATCCGAGTAAATCATTCGGGCATCTGTCCCAGTTGTTTTACCAACTGTCTTATAGCCAGCTTCTTTTACAACCCCATAAATGAGCCTTGTAACCGTTGATTTACCTCGAATTCCATTGATGTTGACGCGTACGGGTATGGCATTCATATTGCGCTTATGGCGACGTTTCTCCCAAATGCCAAATCCAGCCATGCATGCGCTTGCTCCCGCAATAATCCACATCTTCCTTGCTCCTCTCTCCACTTGGCCGAGCGTTCTTATGCTCGTTTTTTATTTTTTGTCTAATGAGCCGCAAAAGCGCTCTCCCTAACCCACTGTCAACACTAACAAAACGAAAAATCAGATAAAACAAGTACTTTAAATGCTACAAATCAGTCTTTTTGAGTCCCGAGTCCCCCTCCCCTTACTAGGCAAAGGCTTAGACATTCTTTGCTCATTCAACACTGTTCAACAATATGTAACAAGTTAGGAAATCTGACTTAGATCATATATTTAAACCTAATTATTTCCCGTTTTTTCTAAGAGTCTAGTTTTTTGTTCTCCATTAAATCCCATATTTTTCTATATGAGTCGAAAAATAAATGAAACCTTTATGCACCATGTACTGTTTACGTTTGATTAGCTCTCTTTTTTGCGTAAAACAAGTACATCAGATACTTGTTTTACGTGATCTCTATGCATGTTAGACTAAATCTCGCATGAGGCTATAATGAATAGGCGTTTGACTAAAATAGATAGAAGAGGTGATACCTTGAAACTGACATTATACACTGATTATTCAATTCAAGTTTTAATGTATTTAGGGACATTGCCTAGCGGAAGACTTGCAACTATGAGAGAAATTGCTTCAACGTTTGACATCTCCTACAATCATTTAATGAAGATTATTCAAACGCTTAGCAAGGAAGGCATTATTGTAACGTACAGAGGACGGAACGGGGGACTTGTTCTCGCAGAGGAACCCCACGAAATTCGAATTGGGCAATTGGTACGAACACTTGAGAATTTAGATCTCGGTGAATGTTATAAAGAAGGGGGAGGCCACTGCATTCTCGCTGAATCGTGCATGCTAAAGCAGTTGTTAGACAAAGCACTCTCCTCCTTTTTATCCGTGTTAGATGAGCACACATGAGCACACACTTGAGGATCTTATTCATAATAAAACATCTTTACGAGAGCTTTTTAATATTCCAATGGATTAGCTCAGAAAAAGCACAAAAAAGAGTGGCCAACAGCATTGGTCCACCATTAAACATTTTATTCACACTTGTTTCACTTACTTTATTTCTAGTAGGATGAATCTAACTTGAAGTTTCTTACTATTTAGAAATAAAATACCAGCTACTAAGAGCTGCCTCTGTTGTTTCCTTTCAAGCTTGCTTGATTGAGCCTTGAAGAAACCGAAAAGGAATAGGACTCCCGTCTACATAATCTTTAAATGAGAACATACGCGGGTCACAGTTTTCTCCAACACCAACAATGAGACTTAACTCTTTTGGGGAGTAAACAACGGTATGCAACGTTCCAAAATAAGCTTGATAGTCTTTATAAAATAACGGTGAACCATCATTGTTAAATTGATGATAGAGCGACCATGGAGATGCTTTCTTTACTAGCATCGTTTTTAAGTGTTCTTTACGTTTTAAGGAACCACTTATTTGCTGCCTGTTTTCTCCCCTTAACCTTTTTGATTCAAAATGATTGGTACAACTTAGACAAGTCGTACGAGTGGTGACCTGAAAGCGCGGGGAGGCTTCAACAACCGCACTTTCACCACTTCTGTCTGTTAGTGAGTAATTGTAACAATGCGCATGGGGTAAGGTCATTAACGTCGTGATCGCTTCATCAATGTTACGACAAGATTCTAATAAGATTCGAACGATCGTTGGTGCACTGAATCCCTCTTCTTTTTCTGTGTTATTTACAAAATGTAAACCAACAACCAACCCTTTTTCATTCATACCATCCAGCCTACCGATTAGCTGGTGACTAAATCCAACACTAGCAAATCCGTAGGTCGGTTTTAAAAATACAAGTCTGGCATCATACAGGTCAGGACTAAAATCATAATTCCCTACATAGTGTCCATCTCGAACCAATGCTGTACAACCCATCTTCGGAAATAACATGTTGTACCCACTATAACGTTTAATAATTGTCTCTATAGGTGTGCTTAGCCCTTTTGCTAGTCCTTTTAATTCATTTAAAAGCGTTGGAGCAATGCGTTGTAATGCTCGTTTTCCTTTTGAAGCATCTGCATGCTCAGTGGAGCGTTGAAGCAGGTTCACCTGTTTTCGTAATGATTCATATTCAAGTTCTTTACTCTGATCGATCCCAATCTGCGTATGATCGCCTTCTAAGTAGACCATTCTTACGACTAAGTCCTCCGCATCTTTCACTTACGCCCTCCCCCTCTATACATTTGAACAACAGGCATAATTAATTCTAAATCTGTTAGATCGTCTCCTCAGTACCATTCGATTAACGGACCAATAGGCAACCAGTGGTGGTCACTCTCGCATAGGTTACTAATTTTCTATAGCCATCTACAACGTCCTTAATCGATCCATTAAACGATCGTGCAATGCATAAACAGCCATCCATCCACTCTACTCGTCCTCGAGCCGGTATGTCGATTTCGTTCATATGACCTGGTATTCGACCCTCAAACTTCGGTAGTACGACAACCCACCTGCTATATTTAAAACACCTCTCTAATCAGTTATGGTATGCATTTTACGTGGGGGTATTTTGCTATATCGGGAATTTTATCACCTGTTTTAACTGAGTGTTTCCGTCATGTTTCCATAAGACAAATAATAACCAATGAGTCGGTACATAATATGCTATAGAACAAGACTTATGTATCCTATTGGCAAGAGAAAAACTGCGGACAAATTGGAGTCAAAATGAGATTTAATAAGAGACCTACAAAATGGCTGCTTATAGGCGGCGGGAGCATTATTATTGCGGTGTTGACTCACGCTTTTTTCTTCTATGAATGGGCGAACGACCGCTTTATGGTTGGTCCAAACGATGGGCTTGGACAAATGCTTCCTTTTAAACATTTTTATATGATCAATACAAAAAAGGAGAATTCTTTTATTCCTTTCAGTTTGGATTAGGCGGGGGCATCTATGCTCAGCTTGCTTATTATTTTTCAACGAGCACCATCTTTCATATAACCTGTCTGATCGTTTATCTTGGGGAGGCAATTGGTTTTTTCAATCAAGTTGACTCTGTATTCTGGGGTCAGGCGGCAGTATTTATAAATACAATCAGACTTTCAATTGTTATATTAATTGCAACCTATGTATTTCATTATATGAAGATTGCTTTGCCGTACGCTTTTCTGTCCGCTTTCCTTTACGGGGCAAGCGTGATGTACTTCGGACATGCTATATTTTAGGAATTTTTTGCAGATGCTTTCTTGTGGCTGCCTTTACTCGTGCTAGGCGTCGAGAAGCTGATCAGGGAAGGAAATCCTTTTTGGCTTGTTATGGCTATGAGTCTCTCGCTTCTTAATAATTTTTATTTCTCCTATATAAATTTTACTTTCCTTAGCCTCTATGTTCTTGCACGGTGGTTGATTCAACTACCGGAGGACCGCCTCTCCGTTCGAAAGCAGCTTGCCCAATACCCACTGATAGTGCTTTTGAGTTTTATGATTGGGGCAATCGCTTTCATCCCGGCGGTTAGTGGCTATTTGAACAACTACAGACCTGAATTTACCGGACAGATCAGTCTTTTTGAATTACACGACAACATCCTATATGAAAGCAGATTCCTCCTTTTGCCTCCACTATTTGTACTCTTTGCATTTATAAAAAATCTATATCGAGACAAAACGTTTCTTCTTTTTACATCTATAGGGCTGTTATTTGTTATTTTTCACTACAGCCCCTTTATCGCTAGCGCATTTAATGGTTTCTCTGCACCCCAATTCCGGTTTGAATACATCGGAGTTTTTGCAATCAGCGGGGCCGTGGGAAAAGGACTGACACACCTAAAACATGCAACGAAAGCTCAGCTGATCCTAGGAGGGGCAGGTCTTTTCGTTATCTACACGTTAGGTTATTTCCTTGATGAGCAGGTTTCTTTGTCCTTGGCCCCTCCAAACCATGTTTTTGTCTTTGCCCTTTGGGCGGCTGCTAGCGGAGCTGCCTTGCTGTGGGTTCGAAAATCAGCGCGGCGCCTTAGCCTGCTTTGTGCTGTTATGGTTTTATTTCATTTAGTTCTTGTTAATTCAGGAGCACGATTGACCTTTTCTGAAATCGGGTTAAATTCTTCTCATACGTTTATGACAAGCAAAAGATATCATTCGCGCGATCAATCTTCCCTTATTCATCATGCATTAGATGAAAATAGGGACTTGTTTGCACGAACAGAGTGGATGACAGACACACGAAACAATACGCCTCTTATCCAAGGTTTCTATGGAAACAGCGCTTATTCCAGCGTGCTTAATGGAGAAATCTTGCGTTTATACTATGACGACTTAGAAGTGGATATGGGGCGAGAAGTGTCAGCCGCTTTTTTGGGTTTGGCGACCGTTCGAATCTACACAGCCTAATGCAAGTACAATACAAGCTAGTAGATAAAGACCGGCAGACCCTGATCCCGTATGGATTCATGCCACATTCAGAAAATGAAGGGTATATCCTTTATGAAAACAAACATGTTCTTCCCTTTGCTAGAGCGACTTCAATTGCTTTTCTGGAAAAAGATTTAGAGCGATTTAGTCCGTTGGCACGAGAACACGCCATGCTTGAAGGATTATTTTAGAGAACGGAGAAGCAACTGGCCAAGCTGAAGAGTTGTTTAATTTAATGGAAAAAGCACACATAACAGCAATCGGAGGGACGTATGAAAAAGAGACGCTACAGATAACAGAAAAGGTGGGAGGTATTGATATCACTCTTGGGGAACGTGGAGAAGCGGAGATCGATGATTATTTTTCTTTCTATCTGCAGAACCAATCAAAGACAGCACCGCTTTTTACCCTTAAAATCAATGAATACAAAACCACCCGAAAGTCGAGAAGCTCGGTTTACAAAACAGACTTCAATGCGATCACCGTCCGGATCCCGTCAAATGATGTCATCTCTTTAAGAGTACCGAAAGGCAGGTATACACTTAAAAATCTAGAACTGCGTAGCGAGTCTTATCAAACTCTGCACGAAGCGTACGAGCGGGGGCGCTTCAAACCGATAGATGTGACAATTGAGGGAAGAAAGATTCATCTCTACTATGAAAATATAGTACATGACACCCATTTGGCTCTTCCTGTCCCATATGAGAAGGGATGGGAAGTAAAAGTCAATGGGGAAAAAAAATCGCTAGAAAAAGTGAATTACGCGTTTCTCGGGATTCCACTTTATGAAGGGAGAAATGAGATCACTTTCTCTTATTTGCCTCCCTATTTCCGGCTTTCCGCGGCGCTGAGTTCCATCGGCTTGCTTGGTGCAGGAGGGTGGTCGTTATGGCATTACCGTCATAAGAGAAGACCCTTATAACTCAACCAAAGGTGTTATATACTCTGCAAATCAACTCCCACAAAGTCGCCTTTTAAAAAGTTTTTAGAAAAACTGGTAAGTCGCCCAAACTGGGCGAATATCCTAACAATAGAAGGAGGGGAATTCTAATGAACAACAATGTTCAAACGGGTCATTACCAAGGTCAGGATGGCTACCAGACCATGGGCGAAGATGTAAAACAACAGTGCCATAGGTATATGAATTACCATGTTATAGGAGAAATGAATGACGGTTCACAATTTGAAGGAATCATTGATGGAATGGACGAAGAGGGAGTAACCATGTTAATACCTGAAGACATTATGGAGAATAACAACAGGCAGCAATATGGATATGATGGCGGTTACGATGGGTACGGGCGTCCCAGAAGAAGATACCGCCGATACCGCCGCAGACACTATCCTTACCGTTTTCTTAGAAATATATTCCTTTATCCGTTTTTTTATCCTTATCCAGGGTACGGCGGATATTAAGGTGAATAAAGGAAACCAATTTTCAAAGATATCCTAAAGTAGACAGATTTTTTGTTTTGTCTTCTAAAGCGCCATACTAAACACAAAAAGCCGGTTATCTTCCAGTAGAAAATCCGGCTTTTTATATGCTGTTAAAGAAGTCACGGCAAACTAAATTTTCTTGGTGATTTGGTTCTTGAAATGGTAAAGTTAAAGAAAAATTTAAAAGGAGTTCTCCGATGTTAATAATCAATAAATTAAATCTTGATAAATACAAACATATGGCCGTGATCAATCAACCTGAAGACTATGATCTATTTCCAGAACAAGAGACCTCATTATCCACAGAACATGACGCAATTTTTATTTTTGTAGAAACTATAGAAGAGATGGTTTCATTCATACAGCGTACCATCACTCAACAACCCTTATTGGAAAAAGGCTATTTATTTTTCGCTTACCCGAAAAAAGGTAATAGACGTTATGAAACATTTATACATAGAGACGAAATCTTTCCTGCTTTAAACGTTGGTGAAGACGGTTATGTAGAGAATAGCGACCTTAAATTTTCACGTATGGTTAGCATGGATGAAGTGTTTACTGTAGTTGGATTAAAGCGCGAAAAAAAGAGAGCAAAGAAATCAACAGCTGCGAGTCAGTGCATGTCAGACTATGAGCAACATGTCAAGGATGTTGAAGTACTGCTTGCTGATTACACAGATGAATATCAATTCTACCAAAACTTAACACCAGGTTACCAAAAAGACTGGGCTCGCTACATTTTTTCTGCTAAGCAGCAGGAAACACGGGACAAGCGCCATCTACAAATGATTGACATTCTTTCACAAGGGTACAAGTCCGTTGATTTATACCGCCAGCAAAAAAAGTAATCAACTATACGGGAGTGAGAAAATAAATGGCCATTTACGAGAAGGCAACTTAATGACTTTCCGTAGCTAGGATACGTTTCTCTCAAAAACGTAGTCGATTCATGAATGAAAGCTTTTAAAGCCTCTACATCAACACCTGCTATTTTATTGAGGTACACACGTGATTTTCCTGTCGTATGTTTTCCGAAATCTACTAATAACTCTTCTCTTTTTGTTTCATTAATAATTTTATAGCGCCTCCTCTTTTATTGGTTCTTTAAACATTTTCCTTCTATTCAATCACGCTGTTATCTTTGTCTTAATGATTCGTGTGGCTGATTTCTTTCCCCTTGCCCACATTCGTCATAATTTTCAGATCATCCCTTGTATAGGATAGCGCCTCCACACTAAAAAGGCCCAGAAACCTGTTCTGAGCTTTTTCTCGGCTTGGAAATAATGTATAATTTTATTCCCTGTTTTGCTGGTGAGCCACTTCGTCTTTTAGTTCTGATCGCAAACTGTCAATGCTTTCTTCGCGCCGCTGATTTTTTTGGTCGATTTGCTGCTTGTCGTCTGCACTTAATTCTTCGGAATGTGCTTTTTCAAAATCTCTAGCCTCATCCATATTTTGCAGTGTATGACCAATCGCATTTTCAATTCTTTCCGGGTTGTTCGAACGGTCGTCTGGCTTTGCCATGTGTTCATTCCTCCTTTTCTTTTAGTGTGTATCTAAAAAGCAAGAATATGCACCTTTCACATCTTAAAAATCCCACTTCCTAGTCAACCCAGAAGTTTTTAAGAGGCTTTTGAGATAACCTCTTATTTATTTCCTACCAGCTCTTTGACCCACTTCTTAAAATCCAAAACCCGTGCATGTTCTGGTTGATTATTTGTACCGGCAATAATAAGTGGCGAAACGGAGTCTTCTTTATGAAGCGATCCATGAGCTGCTCCTCCTACGTGGGTGGGCGTATGTTCTCCAATAAACTCATACCTTGGTTTTGCATCTACAATAACATAACGCCTTCGTGTGAATGGAGCGCACCATGAAGCCGTGCAAAGGCATCTGGATATTCGCCGTAAGTGATTGTGTTTTGATCGTTTACAGTGAGATCTAAAAGCGATATGTCCCCTTCTATATCCCATGTCTGTCCATACAAATCGGTATAGTTTCCGTTCGGAGAAAAAGATAACAATTGATTAGATCCTTCAGCCGCCACATAATTCATTTCTTTTTCTTTCCACGAAATAAAACCGATTCTCGGATCTTTTTTTAATTGTGAAACGATCTCCGAGAACGCAATCCCATTGTCTAATAGATTAATGTAGGCCATTCGAGCATTTACAGCTAGTACCAATTGATCTCTCTCTTGGACCTTGTCTTCAGGGTTCCAAACGGCATACTGCGCCAATAAGTCGTTTAAATCAATAAGAGCACTGTCATCGTCACTGCTAACCTTAGACTGACCGCTATCCCCATACACAATCCAAGTCGCCTTCTGAATCGCTTCTTTCCATGTCGGATAAGTATTTAAAACCTTTTGCAGCTCTTTATCGACCGCTTCAATTTCTTTAAGCACCATTGGTCCCCTTTTATGAACCAGTCTGTCCAAGTTTGGAAAGTAAGTAAGAGTAAACGAAGGCAATTGATTTTCTTGTATTATATAAGCAAGTTCATTTGCCGAGAACTCATCATTTATACCTATGTTTTTCCAAATTTTATTGGAGTAATCACTATTTGAATTCCATTGTGAGAAACCACCTAACGATAACAATGTCGGCCCATTTACATTTACATTTTCAGGAAGAAGATTCAGCCATGTGGCAATCCTAGGGATCGTTAAGTAACCTGGGCTGTTTCCGCGATATATAAGTCCATTGATCGAGGCGGACTGGATATGTTCGTCCTCTAGTTCTTCGTAAATGGTTGAAACATTTTGGCTTAAATGGTCCTCATTCAAACGGATCAAGCTATCCCTTGCCATTTGTTTGATCCCAAGCATCCATATTTCACTCGGTCCACTTCCATAATTAACAAGACGTTCTTCATCTTGCTTGTACCAAGCTAGTGCAGGTATTTTATGCTTATCGGCATATGTTCCAGTCAGTAATGTACTATCAATTGTGACCGACATTGTAGGGTAGGAACTAACGATTTCTGAATAATAGTGCCCGTGATCGATTAAGAATTCAAAAGCTGGCGCTCTCCCCTCTTCAATCGCTTTTTGTAAAGGTTGGTCCATAAGTGAATCAATTAGCAAGAATAAGACGGGCTTCCCCTCTGAATGGATGCTTGCTTCCGTTAAATCCTTCGTTGGTGTCATTAATCCAACAAAATAAAAGCCCCCAAGAAGTAGAAATAGAATAAGTATAATAACCTTCTTCATAAATAGTATCCACTCCTGAAAATATTCTTTAGAAACGTGAAACCTAATTTTTTTGCAAAGCTCCCAAGTTATGCCTAATCTCGCTAAGTTTGTCTGTGCCTCAACTTTTATGAGACACACTAATCATTTTATTTTACTCTGAACATGATCATTTAATACGGAACAGCAGAAACACATTGTGCGGTAAAAAACTTCTATCGGCTAGTTTAAACAAAAAAAGCGCGTATTTGCCTCCCTAGCAATTACACGCTTTTGTATGATGTTAAATCCTATGGTTCGGATTGTCTTTGTCAACGGTTGAAGATCTCCTTTTCAACCGATTGGATTATTTAAGTTCACAGTTAATCGCCATATTCTCTTAACTACCCCGAAACCCTGCTAACCCATGATTCGTGAAATGATGAATTAAAGCAGCCATTTCTTTAGGAGATTCTTTTTTTCCATTAGCTAGCCAGCTTTCTATCACATCAATTCCGCCACTAACAACAAGCAAAGGAATGTACTCCGACAACTTTCCACGTAAATGGAATTCATCAATCCATTTCCCCATAATAATGGTATGTGTTAATTCCATCACTCTTTTCTTAAACGTTGTGTCTCCATGCTTACTTAGGAGTACCTGACAAAGATCACTTTTATCAGCAACATAGTCGAGTATTTTTTCAGTCATTTGCAATACTTCTTCTTCTTTTTTGAAGTTGTATTGATTTAACGTTTGGTACATGTCATCTACAATTTCTTCGCTTATTTTGTCTAGAAGGTCGTATTGGTCAGTGTAGTGGCTATAGAATGTTGATCGATTAATATCCGCTAGCGCACATAGTTCTTTTACCGTTACTGCAGAGATTGGTTTTTCCTTTAGTAATTGAATCAAGCAATCTTTTAAGACCATCCTTGTATATTTCTTTCGCCTGTCCATTTTCTCTGGCATCTTTTTTCACAACCTTTTTTGATTTTATCCAACAGTCATGAAGGAAGTGTTGAAAAGCTAACAGATTCTAAACAACTGTTTGTTGTTTCCCCAACACTGTGTATATATACTATTAAAGGAATTAGTAAGAAGTCAAGATGGGGTGAAAACTGAATTGTTTATAAATAAAATCATTCAGCATAAACGAGCCATCGTGCTTGTTTTTGCTGTTGTAACGGTTATTTCAATTGTATCGCAATTTTTTGTATCGATAAATTACAATATGGTGGATTATCTCCCGGATGATGCTCCCTCCACTGAAGCACTTGAGCAAATGGAGTCTGAATTCTCTGGCGCGATGCCTAATTCAAATGTATTAATCCGAGATGTTTCTGTCCAAGAAGCTCTGGATTATAAAGAACGTTTAAGTTCAATTGACGGGGTTACTGATGTAATGTGGCTCGATGATATGGTGGATACCCGCGTTCCACTTGAAATCCTCGACTCTGACTTAACAGATTCTTATTACCAAGATGGGCATGCTCTCTTTTCATTAACGATCGCAACTGGTGATGAAGTGGAAGCAACCGAAGAGATTTACGATTTAATTGGTGAAGAAAATGCCATTGCTGGTGAAGCGGTAAACACCGCAACTTCACAAAACATGGCAAGTACCGAAGCGTTTTACGCTGCTGCACTATTAATTCCAATCATTATCATTATCTTAGTCGTATCAACTAAATCATGGGCCGAACCCATTTTCTTTTTAACAGCAATTGGTGTATCGGTATTAATAAATTTAGGAACAAATATTTTCTTAGGTGAAATTTCATTTGTTACACAGTCTGTCGCACCTATTTTACAACTAGCGGTCTCGCTCGATTATGCGATCTTTCTGCTTCATAATTTTTCTGATGAATTAGAACGTGGTGAAACACCTGAAAAAGCGATGGCAAAAGCAATGAAATCTTCTTTCCCTGTTATCTTTGTTAGTGCCTTAACAACATTCTTTGGCTTTATGTCTCTGATGTTAATGGATTTTGAGATTGGCGCGGACCTTGGGTTAAACCTCGTAAAAGGGATTGTCTTAAGCTTTATTTCTGTTGTTGTCTTTTTACCTGCTTTAACGTTGTTTGCATACAAATGGATTGAAAAAACACAGCATAAGAGTCTTGTTCCTAGTTTTAAAGGGATTGGGTCAAAAATACTTAAATTTCGAATCCTTGCCCTCGTGCTTGTATTTGCTTTAATTGTTCCTAGTTTTTTAGCCCAAAGCAGTACCTCTTTCACATACGGATTAGGTGATTTGCCTGAAGATACGAGAGCTGGGGCAGATGCAAGATGATTGAAGAGACATTTGGGCAATCAACGCCTATTGTGCTTTTAGTGCCTAACGACGATATTGCCAAAGAAAATGAACTGGCAGATGAGATTGAAGCATTGCCTCACGTCGACTCGGTTATGTCATATGCAACGATGATTGGAACCGTCATTCCTACTGACTTTCTTGATGAGTCCGTGACAAGTGAATTCCAATCCGAAAACTATAGCCGTATCATGGTGTTTACGAGTGCCGGAGTTGAAGGAGAGATTCCATTTCAACTCGTAGAACAAACGCGTGAACTAGCTTACTCTTATTATGGGGACGCGGCATACAGCCTTGGTGAGAGCGTGACGCTCTATGATATGAAAGAGACGGTCAGTAAAGATAATCAAGTGGTTAATACGATGACAATTATTACGATTGCGATCGTATTAATGCTCACATTCCGGTCGTTTTCAATTCCAATTATCTTACTGCTTACGATTCAAGCTGCTGTCTGGATTAATTTATCCGTTCCGTACTTTACGAACGACTCCCTTGTGTTTGTTGGCTATTTAATTGTTAGTACCGTTCAATTAGCTGCAACAATTGATTATGGCATTCTCCTAATGGAGACGTATAAGCATCATCGCCAGCACATGCCAGCTTATACGGCAATGAAGAAAGCATTAGACGAAAAGATCTTCTCGATTATTATCTCTGCTGCAATTTTATCGAGCGTTGGATTTATCTTATGGTTTACATCAACCAATCCAACTGTGTCTTCCATTGGATTACTACTTGGAAGAGGCGCTGCTCTTGCCTTTTTACTCGTCATCTTTTTCCTACCAGCAATGTTGTTGCTTTCGGATAAGTTGATTAAAAAGACAACCCATAAATCCAATTTCTATGAGGAGGAGTAACGAATGAAACGAAAAACAACACTGCTTCTAGCGGTTTCCGTACTGATACAGCCCACACTCCACGCAAGTGCAAAAACAAACGAAGGCGCGATTTCATCAAAAGACGAAGTCATTTATGCAAACTTGCAAACAAATGGCAGCGTCGATGAACTATATGTAGTGAATGCGTTAGAAGTTAAGGAAGAAGGAACGATTCTTGATTATGGCTCGTATGACCGGATCACAAATCTAACCGATTTATCGGAGATTACGCAAAATGACAATGAAATAGAGCTACAAGCACCTACAGGCATGTTTTATTACCAAGGTAACCTCGAACAACAAACACAGCTTCCTTGGGAGTTTGATATTACGTATTCATTAAACGATGAACAACTCGACGGAGCTGACTTACTTGGAAAAGATGGCGAACTTGAATTAGCCATTCACGTTAAACAGAACGAAGACATTGATCCAGCTTTCTTTGAAAATTACATGTTACAAATCTCGATTCCGCTTCATAGCAACAAGTTTAGTGATATTGATGCACCAGAAGCAACAATTGCCAATGCCGGTCAAAACAAACAACTTACCTATACCGTCATGCCTGAGGAAGAAGCAGATTTCACTTTATCTTCAACTGTCTCAAACTTTGAATTTGATGGATTGGAAATAGCTGCTCTCCCATCTTCATTTGCGATTGATTCTCCAGATACCGAAGATTTAACTGGGGAGTTCGTTTCCTTAACTGGTGCAATTTCTGATTTAACAACTGGTCTTGGTGATCTTCATGAGGGTCTAACCGGATTATCCTCTGGGTTCTATCAACTTAAGGAAGGCTCCAGTGACTATCAAGCAGGCATGAGCGAAACCGCTGGCGCAGGCAGTGAACTTGTTTCCGCATCAAGTGAGATTGAACAAGGCTTACTCAATTTAAACGAGGGGCTCCAAGGAGGTAGCAATGAAACGACCGATTTTGATTTTGACATTGGACTGGATGATGAATTGTTTGAAGCCCTTAGTCAATTTTCAGGAGGTATAACTGAAATAAGCAGCGGCATTGAAGAATTAAGTACGAATTACGATCAGGCGTATAACGCACTAAAAGCAGCGATCGACGAGATTCCTAATCATGATATCGCCGAAGAAGACATTCAACAATTATATGAAAACAATCCTGATTCTGAAACTGTAGACATGTTAGTTGAAACTTATGCTGCTTCGAAAAGCGCAAAAGGAACGTTTGAGGCAGTAGATGAAGCTTTTGCTGCTGTTACCCCAGCACTTGAAGAAATAAAGACGTCAGCCACACAAATAGGAGAAGGGATTGACGAATTCTCCTCTTCGATCGAAGAAGCGCTTGGAGGGATTGAAGACATTGATTTTGATGCAGGCCTGGATGAATTAAAGAACGGCATTGATGAACTAGCTACCCAATACGGGACGTTCCACAACGGATTAAATGAGTATGCAAACGGTGTAAGTGAGCTTTCTGGAGCTTACGCTGAGCTTCATTCTGGCATCGATGAATCAGCGGGTGGCGCAAGTGAATTATCTTCAGGTCTATCCGAACTACACCAAGGAATGGGAGAACTTGAGGAAGCAACCGCGGAGATCCCAGACCAAATGCAAACTGAGATCGATGAAATGATTTCACAATATGACAAATCAGATTATGAAGCACTTTCCTTTGTTTCACCCGAGAACAATGACATCGTGAAAAACGTCCAGTTTGTGATCCAAACTGAAAGTGTGAAACCAGTGGAGAACACTGCAGAAGTGGAAGACGATGAAGACGAACCAAATATGTGGCAGAGATTCTTGCAGCTATTTGGTTGGGATTGAAGAAAGAATGAAGCTCCCCTTACCTAAAGTGGTATGGGGGGCTATTTTTATATCTGTTTAATTAAGGGCGTTAATTCGTTATGTTGGTGCAATACAGTCAACATATGCATCGCTCTCGTTGCAGCAATATACAATAAGCTTTTATCAAATTCAGTCTTATAGATTTCTGCATTTGCATAAGGAATGAGCACCTCATCAAATTCCAACCCTTTAGCTAATTGGATCGTTGTTACTATTATTCCTTGCTCAAATGTTTCACTTGTCTCACTTAGTTTATGAATCGGAACGAAACGTTTAAGTCCTTCATATAGCTCATTTACTTGGGCTTCGTTTTTGCATATGATTCCTAAACGATTAAACGTGCTATCTTGGAAATGAGCAATTATTCTTTGTAATTCATCAATTAAAGAATGTGCGTTTGTATATGAAATGATTTGTGGCTTTTCGCCATGACGATCAATTGCTTCGATCGAATGATCTGGCACAAATTGCTTCGCAAACTCGATGATTTCATAAGATGATCGATAACTTTTTTTTCAGTTCTACAAATTCCATTTTATTAAATATGTTTCTAAATGATTCATCAGAGCTTAAACTAAAAGGATTTAACGTTTGTCCAAAATCACCTAAGATCGTTTTCTTGCATTGAAACAAGTTATTTATCACAGCGTATTGAACAGGACTGTAATCTTGCATTTCATCAATGACTAAATGCTTAACTAAATCAAACGACTGGATCCCATTAAAATAGTGAATACAGTATATATATGGAAAGACATCTTGATATTCTAGTCTTTTTTTGTCCCAATTCAGTGAATCACATTTATTCATCGCTTTAAAAAAGTGTATATAAATCGATCGTGCGTCGCTAAACGTTAAGTCGTTACAAAGTCTTTTTATCACTTCTTTTTTTGAAGGGGTTTTTTTAATTTCAGCGGTCTTGCTTGTTTTTATAACGTCTAAGATATCATTCGATAATTCAGCCAATCGTTGTTTGACCGGTAGTTTTTTATAGCTTTGGAATCTTGATAAAAGGTAATCCTTCGTGATGAGGGTATCTCCGATATGAATGTCTTTATCTGGTTGAAAGATGGTTGTATCGATCTCTTCTACATAGTTGCTCAGTTGCTTAAAAAACGTTAATGAGGATTTTAATTTTGCTCGATGCGCATAGCTAGAATGAGGTTCTGCTATGATCCTTTTGGTTTGTTCGTATGAGGGTTCAACATTTATATTCTTTGGAAGAAGATCTAAAGCAATATCATCAAATGTTTCTTCACGAACGGGTTCTTCACCTAGTTCCGGCAAAACATTTGCTATAAAATCAGCAAATATTTTATTTGGTGAGATGATTGTTATTTGATCGGACGATAACGTCTCTTTGTGTTTATAAAGCAAATAAGCAATCCGGTGTAGCGCAATGGCTGATTTCCCCGAACCGGCTACTCCTTGAATGACGAGGGTATGAGCCGATTCATTTCGGACAATCTTATTTTGTTCTTTTTGTATCGTTGAAATAATGGTTTTCATTCGATCATCAGATGTTGTACTCAATTCTTTTTGAAGGACATCATCATGGATATTCACAGAGCTCTCAAGTGCATAGTGCAATTGTTTATCCTTAATCTTAAACTGTCTCTTTCGGGTGATTTCCCCGTATATTTTACCGACCTTTGCTTCATAAGAAGCTTGTCCAAGTTCATATTCATAATACATACTCGATATCGTGCTCGCCAATCATAAATTAAGATGTCATTATCCCGATCAGCGAAGTTAAACTTGCCAATATAAAATTCTTCGGCCATAATGCCATCCTCAAATTGAAAATCGATACGCCCAAAATAAGGTGCTTCTAAAAGTTTTTTTATTTTATTTAATTGATTGAAGTAGAAGTCAATTGTCTTATCAATATTAGTCATAGACCGATAATTTTGGTACATTTCCATCGGATCTGCAGTAAACTCTGACAAGTATTGTTTTAAATCATGGTAATCTTCATCGTGGTTTTTGATTTTATAATTGATATAGTCCTCTTCTGTTTCCAAACGATCATTCATTTCGTTTAATCGTATCGTTTCTTCTTGAAATACATCAGATGACATAGTGGAACACCTCCTTAAGTCTTCTTAAGTAACGTAGTACTCATTTACTTAAGTTCCTCCCATTCCTTGTATAAGATCATTTTCTGCGTAGGATAACCAAATTCAGTCAATCGCTCTGCTTCTGTAAACCCAAGTTGGATCAATGCTTTACGATAACCAACATCTGCTTTATCTCCCTCTCTGTATGTCGTTATATAAACCTTTTTGTACTTCGACAGATCGGTCATTTCGATAAATGATTTCATGATCTCTGGCTTGCTATATAAAGGATGTACTCCCAAGAAATCAATGCTCCCAGTTGCGTGGGAGATCAACATATTTCCAATGATTAAACCATTTTCTATCATGATGAAGGCACGCCTATCAGCGATGTATGCTTGTACTACCTCCATATGCTCTGCTTCTTGCAGATGAGGAA
Source organism: Bacillus sp. JCM 19041 (assembly GCA_001310375.1). GTDB lineage: Bacteria > Bacillota > Bacilli > Bacillales > Bacillaceae_D > Shouchella. The sequence goes on from BAXC01000001.1 coordinate 24,730, forward strand.
AACCATCAATAACAAGACGCACAAAAGCCATCCAAGAATGAACATCATCCTCGGTCGCAACTTTGATTTCCCTTACGCTTCCTAACTCTTTTTTGTTGCATGACTGAATAAATTTATAATCAAATTCGAATCGTAACTGCAGTGGATAATAGTCTTTTTCCTCACGATATTGAAGGGGCGACTTCTTATAAAGTGCTTTAAATATAGTGGTAAATGCTTGCTGACTATCGTAGCCCGCGATCAATGCGATATCAAGAATAGACTTATCAGAGAATACGAGCAGTTTTGCTGCCTCAGTTAATTGCCTTCTTTGCACATAATCATGAATGGTCATACCCACTGTTTGCGAAAATACCCGGTGTAAATAATACTTCGAATAATGCAAGGCTTGCGCAACAAGATCTAGGTTCAATTTCTCTGATAAATGAGCTTCGATATAATCAATGGTATTTATGATAAGATCCACTTTTTTTCAAAGATTTTGTCCTCCTTCACAAATAATAACGAGAATCCCGTTGGATCTTTTCATCATTCTTGCTCTCTTTTTTAACGCCCTAAATAAGAGCATTCTTTTCCTATTATTATCCTGTGGAGCAGCAACAATACTATGTAGCGGAGAGACCCTCAAAGATAAAAAGCCTATGTTCACCACAGGCTTTCTAAACAATACAATTACTTATATAAACACTTTTTATAATTTACGAGGACAATCACCACAGCTGCTATTACATATAGTATGGAGGTAACTGTAAGAATATGAAGTACGTCTCCAACTTGAATGGCGATCGAATAATTAAAAAGTTGGTGAATAATAATCGGAATTACGAGGTTTTGATTTACATTATAAAAAGCGGTGATGATGATTGATACAGCAACAATGCCACTCAAGAAACAAAGAATATAGTGTATCAACTGTAATCCAGAGTATCCTGAAATAAGCCATAACGGTGTATGCCAAAAACCCCACACCACTCCAACAATCAACGCTGATTTTAATGGACTAACTTTTTTTTGCAATTCATTTAATACAAATCCCCTCCAGCCTAATTCTTCCCCTAGTGTCCAAGAATTAAATTGTAGCCAAATAATAGAAAAAGCGACGTCCATGAAGTAATCAATTGTTCAGATATAGGTACATTCCATACGTTATATGAAATGAAAAGAACGCCTATTAATAGCAGGATTTGAATGAAAACAACACATACTATCGTTGATAAACTAATTTTTTCCCTAAATTGGCTTTTTATATAGTTCCATAGATTCCCTTGTGGATAGATCTTACGGAACATAATTACGAAAACAAATGTAGCAGTCCATGATGATAGTACGATTAATAGTTCTACTACAGGTTGAGATTTTAATACATACATCGTCAGCCCTATTACTAGTATAAATACATATAACATGACGTAAGTCCATAACACATACCTTTTTACCATTTGATTCACACGAATCACCATCCTTTATAAAAAACCAATGGAACCATTTTTCCATTGGTTTTAACTTTAAACGATGGTGTTACCCCCAGGTCAATAAATCCTTAGCAAGTTGCACACTATTCTTCAACTGGAATATAGATTTCCAAAAATGCTCGTTCTTTGTTATCAAGATATGTAATAAGACGGGTATTCACGAAAGCAATTCCCTTTGGTTTAAGCCCTTGTTCATTGCCCCATTCTAAAGTCAAATCAAACGCTTTATCTTTAATATCGTTGTCTCCATTTTGATACTTTCCATCCTCAACAATCGTATAGATACATTTAGAATGTCTTAAATAGCATCCACTTTTTTCTTTAAGATTTGTTTTATGCTTTTCAACAATATACATTTTAGAATCGATAAACCCATCTTGATTAAAAGTAAATGTTCTCATGATTTTGCTAAGAATATCTTCCTTCTTCAAATCCATACTCTCCAATATGGCGGGATACTCAAGAAAGGAATAAAAGTCAGAGAACTCCCCTAATACTTCATAAGTTGGAAGTTCCTTTATGGAATAGTTGTTTAAATATTTGTTTATTTCCTCACAAAATGTCTTTGTCTCCTTTATCTTTTGGAGCATATGCTTATTATTCCGTATCGTCATCTCTAATTGATCGGCTTTAATATCAAATAAATGTTCCAGTTCATGTATTGCTCTTCCCTCTTGTAACTCTCTAACTTCTCTCATCGATAAGTTTCTCTTTTTATAAAAGTCCGCCACCATTAGTGTATACATATCATTGTCATCAAATTGGCGATAATTATTTGTTTCATTCTGGTTTGGTTTAACAATTCCAAGTTCCTCGTAATACCTTAGCGCATCTCTTGATACACCAAGAATCTCTAATAATTGACTTGTTCGATATGTATTCCTTTCCATTTCATATTGACCTCCTCAAGAAATACGATTGTTAGAGTGATTTTTTCGAAACGTTTGATATCTATTTATAAAACCTTCAGTTCGATCTCATAACTCTATTTTACAGATCTTTATGGATACTGGCAGTGATTTTCCCCTTAAATATGATCAACTCCGGTTTAATGCGTCTCGCTACCACTTCTGCAGAGGAATCGGCTTGAGTTAGTATAAAATTAGCTTCATCGCCCTTCCTCAGCCATTGTGGCCTTCCTTCTTTTGTTAAGGCTGCCTTGCAATGTGTGATGTAGTTTAAGCTTTGTGCTAACTCCCATTCATCACTCCATCTGGATGCTTCTGCTAGACGGCTTACTCTTTCGATGAGATCTCCATTCCCAAATGGTGACCATAAGTCAAAAATGTTATCGCAGCCAACAGATACATTGACTCCTCGCTCCATTAGAAATCGTACAGGAGGAAAAGGTCTGCTTATTGGTACACTTGTAATAATGGTGATTCCTGCTTTAGCTAACAAATCAGCTGTCTCTTTAAGTTGGTTTAGTGGAACATCTGCTAGCCAAAGGCATGACTAATGAACACATCCTGTTTAAGACCCACCTCTATAACCAATTGAGCTAGTCGTTTCATTGTAAATGTCCCCAAATAATTAGCATCATGCAAATGCAAATCAATGCCTACGTGAAATTCCTCTGCCAATTGGACCATCGTCTGTAATGATTTCTCTATATCTCCGTCAACGGAAGCTGGATCGACTCCACCTATATAGTGAACCTCATTATACATTAATGCTTTTCTTAGAAGCTGTATCGTTTCATCATGTAATAAACCATGTTGAGGAAAAGCAACGATTTCTACGTCTAATTTATCCTCAAACGTTTGGATAGCTTCAATGACTTCCTCTAAATTGTTAAGTCCAATCTCTGGATAAATATCAACATGCGTTCTCAAATGAGTCACCCCATTTAGAACATAGGTATGGAGGAGTTTTTCCGCCCGTTCCTTTGTCGTTGTGTCCAGGTGAGGAAGAATGTTCTTCTCCATTTCAAAGCGTTCAAAAATGGAATTTACTTTCTTGACTGGGCGCCATTTCTCTCCAAGTAACGTCTTATCAAGGTGACAATGCTTTTCTACCAACGAAGGTAATAAGAGGAGCCCTTTTCCTTCAATATTGTCCTCATTGTCCTCTGTTTCATCCATACTATATTGATTAGGAATCACGTCATTTACCAAACCATTGACGATCTTCACATGTACGGATTCAGTCTTCGTTCCAACGTAATGCCCTTTCTCGTGAAAATATCCTGTTTCAATTCTTACATCTTTCAGCCAATATGTATTGCTCATGTCTATGCCCTCCTCTAATTAAATCTTATTAACAATCATCTTTCCTTTAAAAAACACAGCTCTTCTCTCTGCACGTCTTGCCACAGCTTGTGCGCTGCATATCGCATCAACCAATACAAAGTCAGCTGCTGTACCAATTGTTGGCCATACCCTGCTCCCTTCATGATCAAGAGGCGTTATATTTCCCGTAATGAAAGAAAGAGCATGGTGTAAAGAAGACTCATCCTTCTTTCCAAACCTTTCAGCATATACGCCCGCTTTGTCCAGGCTATCGCCATTCCCAAAAGGAGACCAATGATCGGTGATGCTATCCGCTCCTAAAGATACGGATACTCCCTGTTCGTGAAGAAAAGGAATGGGAATCGTTTTACTAAGTGATACAGTAGAAGTGATATCAATATTCTGCTCATTCAAGAGAGTAGCCATATTTGCTAGCTCATCCTCTCGAACATCTGCTAATGCAAGGGCATGACTGATGGTTACGAGCCCTTGCATGTTTGCTTCTTCCGTTAAAGCAGCAAGACGCTTCATTGTAAACAACCCTAAATGACCACTGTCATGAAGGTGTAAGTCTATTCCTGCATTCGTCTCTACAGCTAATTCGATCATCGTCTGTAGAGACGCTCAATGTCTCCATCAATTGTAGCGGGATCGACCCCTCCTACTAAAGTGGCTCCATTTCTTAGTGCATCCTGTACATAAGGACTGGCTTGCCTCTAATCAGACCTTGTTGTGGAAAAGCAACAATTTCTATATCTACTTTATCTTTATAATTTTCTCGAGCCTCTACAGTTGCCTCTAACTGATGCATCCCCTCTACATGACCGACATTACAATGGGTACGAATCTTTGTTGTACCTGACTCGATAAGCAAGTCTATAAGCTTCTCCGCGCGTTCCTTCGTATACGGTTTTAATTGTGGAAGTAATACTTCTTCTTCTTGTAAACGGGTAAAGATCCCGCCTGTAGCTTTTATCGGAGCTTTCCATGGACCACCATAAAACGTCTTATCTAAGTGAATATGCATATCTCTAAACGACGGCATGAGCAATAAACCCTTTGCATCAATGTAGGTCACATTCTCTTTTGGCTGTTCTTCTTGAATCTTCACAATAGAACCCGATTCTATTTGTAGAAAGTATCGCTTTGTCTCGGTGCCAACTACTTCTTTATTTTGATAAATAAAGCCTGTTTCAAGCGCAACATTAAAGATCCAATATGTAGACGTATTCATTTGTTCCCTCCTATAATGGCTTAATCAAATGGTAGCACACCTTTTAGACATTTCAGTATATGAATAAAATGGAGTAAAATAAGGTTTATCATATAGTAACGATGGTAGAGGATGAATGAGGATGGATCTTAAGCAATTAACTACTTCAAAGAGATTGTTGAGCAAGGAAACATTTCAGCTGCAGCTGAAAAATTATATATGTCACAGCCTCCTCTGAGTCAGCAGTTACGCTCATTGGAAAATGAATTAGATACATTATTATTTCATAGAAATGGAAGAAAGCTTGAATTAACAGTAGCTGGCCGCTCCCTCTATCAATCTGCATTGGAAATCTTACAGCTTACTGAAGAGGCAAAACAAAACGTGAAGGATATTGGAGCTGGGCTACGAGGTACTTTAAGTATGGGAGTTAATACCTTTTCTTCTACAGAATTACTGAATAGTATCCAACAATTCTACGAGCTATATCCAAACGTTCACCTTAAGATCCAGCAAAATGAATCAAGTCACTTATGCCAGCTAGTGAAGGAAAGAACCATTGAATTAGCGCTAATCAGACTACCTTTACATCTAAGTGCATTCGAAGTCTTTCATTTAAAAGATGAACCTTTTTATTTTGTTACGTCTGAGCAAGTGCCATTAAACGATACAATTACTTGGCAACAAATAAACGACTATCCATTAATGTTACCAAGCTCAGAGGGATTAGGCGTGTATTCACTTATACGAGAGCGCCTTGCCAAAAGAGGAGTGGACCACTCACTAATAGGTGAATGCTCCGACATTCATCTACTTACCCAAATGATTAATCTGAATATGACGAACGCCATTGTCCCTGAAGCCTTCGTAAAGCAGAACACTCATTCAAACATAAAGGCCATAGAGATAGTAGACGATGAACCCTTCATATCACCAGTCGGATTGATCTGGTTAAAGAATCATAACCTTTCGAAACCTGCTGAACGGTTTGTGGAAGCGTTACGTGGATTGCTTTAATTTTTTCAGAGAGTAAAGAACGAGACCTTACATTTTTCTCAGCATTACATCACCAATCATCTATTGATAAAAATAAAAAGGGAAGCTATTCTGCTCCCCTTTTTAGATTATGCCCTATAAAAAAACTCATTTACTTATAGTATGGCTTTGCGAGGTAAGTCAAAGTGAGGTTATTGTTTTATTCTAAATAGTACTATGAGATATCTTTTTAAAGGAAGAGTACATAGAAGGAAGAAATCTATATCTCTATATTCTCATTAAGTCTGCTCCAACCTGTACACTGTCTACTAAGTCCCAAACGACTACTGCTTGGACTAGAATGAATGATATGAATATAAATCAAAGATTAAACAAGGGACTAATTTTAGTTGAAAAGACTTTGAAATCCAGAAACAGTACATAAACCAGTAGCACTATATATGATCTATGCATCAAAATTACGGACGATCACAAGCTTTCAAATAAAATAAAACTTTTGTGCTGCCTCATCAATAGAACCTAATGCATAATACCCTTCTTTTGCGGCCCCAACGGCAGAGATTAAAGGAGAAGAAAGAAATTGTAGCATAAATTCTTACTCGTTCAAATCAGGGCATAATCAAATTGTTGGTTATTTTTTTATAGTAAATAGATTTCTCGTGTTTGGTAAAAGGACCACTGCTTTGCTCCGATAAACATTCAATTATGGATTGAAGCAAACGTCCTTCTCTAGTGATTTATTTCTGGCAATCTAAGGGACAATAATAAAATCTACCTTTATCAGCGATTAAACCAGAACCAGATTAATAGAAACAAATGCAATTGACAAAGTAAATATAGAGAAATATAATGAAAGCGCTTTAAGAATAATTGTAAAAATGTGAAAAGGGGGATTTATATGAGAAATAACTGGATTGTTTTACTTATGACCGGTCTATTAGTCCTCGTTCTTGCGGCCTGTGGTGGCTCTGGGAATGATCGTGATACAGGAACGAGTGAAGGAGGGAGTGGGGATTCTGAAGGATTAGAGGCAAACATTGTTACGATTGCGACAGGGGGTGCATCTGGACCATACAACATTATTGGTACTACTCTTGCGGACAACTATTCTACAACATTTGATGTTAACTCACGAACGCAAACAACAGGGGCCTCTGCTGAAAATTTAAATTTAATGGCAGACAATAAAGTAGAAATGGCTTTTGTTATGAGTGACGCATTAAGTCAAGCCTTAAACGGTGAAGCAAGTTTCGGCGAACCATTAGAAGGGATTTCACAGATTTCCAACCTTTACCCGAACGTGGTTCAAATTGTAGCACGTACAGATGCTGGAATCGAAACACTTGAAGATTTAAAAGGTAAACGAATTGCTGTTGGTGACCAAGGATCTGGGGTAGAACTGAATGCCCGCGCATTATTAAATGGAAATGGCATTACGTACGATGATTTACAGGTAGACTATCTTGGTTATGCTGAGGCATCTGATGGTTTAAATGCAGGACGAATTGACGCAGCTTTTTTAACGAGTGGTCTACCGAATGCTTCCGTCTTAGAACTATCTGAGACATTAGACATCAATATCGTACAAGTGCTTCCAGAGCATGTTGACGCCATTGTAGACGAGCATCCATACTTCGTATCACTTGAGATTCCAGCCGGCACATATGATAACGATGAAGCAGTTCCAACTGCTGCCGTGCCAAATGCGCTTGTTGTAAGCAGCGACTTAAGTGAAGATGATGTTTATAAACTAACAAAAGAATTCTTTGAGAATCTAGATACATTAGCTAATTCCCACCAAGCGGCTTCTGAAATTTCATTAGAACATGCTCAAGAGGGACTTATTGCACCATTACATCCTGGAGCCGAAAGATACTTTAATGAGCAGTAAAAGAAAGAGAATTTGGATTGGGAGTGCGTTTCTCATCGCGCTCCCTCTTCTTCTTTTTTATCGCCTCCCTGTTATTGAAATAGCAGGTGAAAATTCTTCTTTTTTTATTAGAGATGATCAGTTTGTAGTAGGATGGATTCACTCAATTGAGAAAGAGGAATGGTTTGAACGTTATCAAAGGGAACATGAAAAAATCGTTTTAACAGAAACCCAATTTAAAACATTTGGTGCCGGGACTCCTTATCAGGGATTGGAAACGAAAACTGAAGATGGATTTATTAACATGGAGCTGAATATTGATTATGAGGAATTACATCTAACCATTTCTAGACATGTACAAACCACCCTGTTTTTCAGTGACCGCGAAGTCCATTTGTACGAATATTTCGATCAATACGATGCTGTCATGATTAAAACAAGGAATTTACCAATTTGGGAATTTACAAGGGGGGATTTTCTATGAAAGAGGATAAGCTAAAGCCTACAGCTATACCTGATACTGAAATTCCAGATAAACAGGTCCAAAAGGTATTAGAAAAATATGATACGGAATCAAATACAAGAAAATGGAAAAACAAAGGTCTTGTGTGGTTTTTTAGTCTTCTAACCATTGGTTATGCACTATTCCATTTATATATTACATTTTATCCACTTCCAACCCTGCTGCAACGTAGTTTCATTTAACGTTTGGGATGGCTTTGGTTTTCCTACTTTATCCATCATATAAAAAGCAAGATCGTACGAAGGTACCATTTTACGATTGGATCTTATTTGCGCTGAGTATTAGCTCTTGTGTCTATTTGTTTAATGTATATCAAGAGATTGTTACCACACGTGGTGGGGTCGCCAGTACGACGGACATTCTGATGGCCATCTTGACAGTCGTTTTAGTCTTTGAAGCCGCACGCCGGGTAACCGGTTGGATTTTGCCAATATTAGCATTTTTATTCTTAATGTATCCTTTCTTTAGTCATCAAGATTGGCTTCCGAGGATGCTGCTAACTAGACCATTTGATTTTGCTGATATTTTCGGGCAAATGTATACAAAAACAGAAGGTTTGTTTTCTACGGCGATTGGTGCATCCGTGCAATTTATTTTCTTATTTATTTTATTTGGAGCTTTCCTGGCAAAGTCAGGAATGGGGAAATTTTTTAATGATCTAGCTCTTGCTCTGGCTGGTCATAAACAAGGTGGCCCAGCGAAAGTTGCTGTTATTTCCAGTGCCTTTATGGGCTCGGTCAACGGTTCAGCTGTAGGAAATGTTGTTAGTACAGGTGCTTTTACGATTCCCCTCATGAAAAAAATTGGTTACGACAAAAACTTCGCAGGGGCTGTTGAAGCCAGTTCCTCAATTGGTGGACAAATTTTACCACCAATTATGGGGGCGAGTGCCTTCATTATGGCGGAAACAACAGGTATTTCCTATGGAACTATTGCTCTTTCAGCGATTATTCCGGCATTGCTATTTTTCATAACGAGTATTATGCAAGTTCATTATCGTGCAGGACGTTCGAACATAAGAGGATTACCAAAAGCGGATCTTCCTGAAGTGAAAAAAGTGATGAAGCAAGGCTGGCATTTAATGATTCCACTCATTAGCTTAATCATTATGCTTTTTATTGGTGTACCTGTTCCCTACGCTGCTTTTTATACCATTCTTGTTACAATTGCTGTATCTTGGATTAGAAAACATACAAGAATGCATCTAAAAGATATTCTCAATGCATTAGAAACTGGAACAAGACAAGCATTATCAACGATTATTGCGTGTGGAGTTGTTGGTGTTGTCATTGGTGTCGTCAACTTAACTGGTTTCGGTGCAACACTAACTTCTGCCATTACAAGTCTTGGACAGGGTTCACTTCTCTTAACGTTAATCTTAACCATGCTTGCTTCCCTAGTACTAGGAATGGGCTTGCCTTCTATTCCTGCTTATATTATTACTGCGACCATGGCAGCTCCTGCTCTAGCGACATTTGATGTACCAATTCTAGTTGCACACTTATTTGTATTCTACTTTGGTATCTTTGCAAACATTACACCACCTGTAGCTCTAGCTTCTTTTGCTGCATCTGGGCTGGCGGGAGGAGACCCGATGAGGACGAGTATTATCTCAATCAGGTTATCCATAGCAGGGTTCCTCGTTCCGTTCATATTTGTATATGATCACGCCATGCTCTTAATTGATGCAACGGGACTTCCGGCTAATACAACAGAATTCGCATTTGCATCCATACCAGATATTGCGGTCGTTTTGATTACCTCGACAATAGCGGTCATTGCCATAAGTGCTGCAGTAGAAGGATATATTAAAACGAACTTAGGAGTCATCAACCGACTCATACTTGGGGCAGCTTCCATCATTGCGATTATTCCAGAGATGATTACGAATTTTATTGGCATTGCGATTATTATTGTGATTTATGCAATAAACTACATCCAAGCTAAAAAAGATAATGATCCACCGGTAAATGTGGGGAGTTCCTCTAACCTGTAGAAGGATGTTGAATGTTAAAAAGCTAGGAGCAATGAGATGTTTGTGATCATCGTTTCTAGCTTTTGGATTTTTTGTAACAACTCTTCATCTCGCTTTTATACATGATTATAAAGCACGTTTTAAAGCCCCATAAGGACTAGCTTTTTAGCTAATCCCTTATTTGAATCGCTTTTAGAGGTCATCACCTCATCTGATGAATATTTATAGTATTTTTATTAAAGAGGAGACACTTCATTAATTAGAAAACTAACGAAAAGAGTGGCACTTATCAAACAATTTGACAGGTACCACTCTTTTCTATTACTAGTGTAGACCACTCTCTTATTCTTTTAGCAACAAGAAAAAAAAGTGTTATAGTTCTTTTGCTACTTTTTCTCCAATCGTATGACTCAGAATGAATACGGGTACAAATATAGCAGCAACAACCAACGCACCCCAAATCATTTTCATATTAATAAAGTCTTCCGTGTAAAAATAATTAATAAGTATTATGTAATATGGAATTACTAAGAAGATGCTTGTTAAAACCCCTGGTGTATACGTTCTTAACAAAAGTGACTGTATGGGATGAGTAAAAATGTTTAAAGCAAAGACCATGGCAAGCCCTAAAAATAAAAACATATAATCTCCTATGACAGTAACTAAGATAAGGATAGAACTAAAAACTGAAATTATAAAAACAACTAGCGCAAACTGTGCAGCTGTTACATTAATAAAACTGTTAATTTCTTTTTGGATAAATAATGGGATTTTATGCTTAACACGAGGATAATTTTTTTTTACCCCACCTTTCAACCATGATTACTTCCTCCAGATTATGCAACATAAAAATAACCAAAAAAGTTAATATTAATGTATTTATATCCACTTGAATACCTCCATTATGGATTCAATCCATCTACTTTTTTAGCGGTTTAAAAATTTCTTGATGATACTGCATCGCTTTAATAATTTGTTTAATATTTGAGATAAATACTTAAGCTTGCAATATCACTTAAAAACTCATCATATAATATACAGCGATTATTCACCTCGATTTTCGTTTTATTCAAAACATAACCCCTATTACATATTATCGGAATTATTTTAACATATTAGTAACACTATCTTCACTATAAGATTCAAATTCGTGCCTTGGACACATGGGGACAGGTTCCTCGGCCCTTTTTGTTATTAATAGGATTTGTGCAGGTATTAGTATAATAAAAAACTTACACTATATATGGCAAAATAAAAGTGCAGAACTTTGCAAGACAATAATGCAGAGTTCTGCACTTATTTAATTTAAGTGCAGCTAAGAACAAAATGCTAACGCGACTAAATCACTTGGGACGTCTTTCGCTTCTATATTCCTTACCATCTTATACTCGAAGAAGAAAGGAACATCAAATCTTGATAACCTGGCACTGTTATAATTATCACTTCAACTCGTCATGAACAAACCTTACGACTTACTGGGTACACATTCACATGTCGATTCTCTAATTTTTATTGCGGTCGGTATTATGACACTATGTTTAAACATTTCTGGATCATGAATAAGATCGATTACACATCTGGAAGCTTCGTACCCTAATTGATAAGTTTGTGTATCAACTGCCGTCATGGGCGGAATAGAGAACTGTGACAAAATCGTATTATTAAAGCTTATAATACTAATCGATTCAGGAACAGCAATCCCTCTCTCCCTTAATTCTTTCATAACGGCAAGTGCATTAACATCTGCAGAAATGACGATTGCCGTAGGCTTTTTCGTAAGAACCACTAACTCATCGATAATCTGTTTCACCTTTTCAGTACCATATATAAAATCTTTTAGGTACGATTCGTTCACTACTAGCCCGTTTGTCATTAACGCGTCGCGATACCCATTGAGTCGATCCTGCATAACTTGAAAGTTAGGATCATCTCCAATAAAGCCTATTCTCTCATGTCCTAACTGAATTAAAAACTCAGTTGCCTCCTTTGCTGCCTGAACATTATCATTATCAACATACATCATTTGATTAGCTTGATTTGATGGCTTCCCAATCACAACAAACGGTATTTTTTGCTCCAATAAATAAGGGACGACCTTATCATCCTTTTTTGAATAAAGGACAATTAATCCATCAACCCTTTTACCTTGAACCATCTTGACTACCTCATCGAAAATGGCCTGTTTGGATTCACCAGTTGTTAATGAGATAATATAATCATTCTTATGACAAAAGGCACTAATTCCTCTCAACACTTCTGGGAAAAAAGGATTTTGCATCGATTGACTTGCAGAATGCTTCATTACAATTCCAATCGCCTTCGTTGTTTTCTGTACAAGGACACGAGCATTAAAATTAATATGATAGCCTAATTCATCGATGGTTTTACGAACTTTTTTTTTTCGTTTTATCACTAATTTTACTGCTGTCTGACAATACTCGTGACACCGTTGAAGGTGAGACATTAGCCCTTTTAGCAACATCTTTAATGGTTACAGACATCCTTCTCCCCCTACTTTTTCCACAAAATAATTTACCGCACTCTCCACTTGCATATCAGCCAGCCGCTCTTGATAAACAAATATTATAAAAACTGATCTATTCCTCATCTTGAAAATGACCATTTCTTTAGCCTTTTGTCCCACCTGCTGCTAAACCAGATATTAAAAAGCGTTGCAAATACAAATACACGGTTGCGATCGGTAAAGCGATTAAGACAGAGCCAGCAGCAAACCTCGTAAAGTTATTGGAAAACTGATCGTTAATAAAGTTAAATAATCCCACTGCTAACGTATAATTTTCTTTACTCGAAAGCACAATCGATGGAAGGAGGAAATCAAACATTGGTGCCATAAAATTAAACAGCGCGACTACTGCTAAAATGGGTTTTGCTAAAGGTAAAATGATACTCCAGAACACTTTTAAATGCCCTGCTCCATCAATTCGAGCTGCCTCGTCTAAATCACGAGGAATTGTATCTAGATAGCCTTTCACTAACCAGGCGTTAAATGGAATTTGTCCGCCAAGATAGATCAATATTAACCCTGAAAGCGTATCTAACAGACCTAGCATGTTTAAAAAGATGTATAACGCGACCATGGCCATCATGACTGGAAACATTTGTAGGAGCAAAAAGATATATAAGCCGTTTTTCCGTCCGACAAACTTATACCTCGAAAATGCATAAGCAACTAAGGAGGTTAGAATGACACTCCCTATTGCATTGGCAATCGAAACGATAAGCGAGTTTTTATACCATAGTAAATAATCACTGTTTTCACTGAATAACCATTTATAATGATCTAATGAAAAATTTTGCGGAATTAAAGAAGAAGAGTACAAACTAGTGCTTTGATTGAATGACATGCCAACCGTCCATACTAAGGGGTAAAAAATAACAACCGCTACAATCGCTATAATCATATAGATAGCTGTTAATTCTAATCTTGACTTTGTTTTTCTGTACACTAGATTTCCCCCTCTTCTTTAAATGCTCTTGTTTTTCTGAATTGATAAAAGGCAAAACCTGAAACGATTAATCCCATTATGATAGAGATGACCGCTGCCATTGCGTAATTATTCGTATCAAACGTTAGTTTGTATACCCAAGAAATTAATATATCTGTACCTCCAGCATTTTGCCCCCTTACCGGTGGCCCACCTTCATTAAATAAATAGATGACATTAAAGTTATTAAAGTTTGATGCGTATTGCATAATTAATAATGGAGCTGTGGCAAACATGACATGTGGAAAGGTGATGTTTCTAAATTTTTGAAATCTACTAGCACCATCTATATCAGCCGCCTCGTACCAATCACTCGAGATACTTTGCAAGATTCCTGTAATCAACGCAAAGATAAATGGAAAGCCAAGCCATGTTTGAATAAGAATAATGGCAATCCTAGCGTATAACGGATCGCTGAGCCAGGCTAAACCTTCGCCACCAATTAGCGGAATAATAATATCCCTATTAATCGTTCCGAAATCATCATTAAACATTGCTGCAAATATTAAAATTGTGACAAAGGATGGTACTGCCCACGGAAGAATTAAAATGGTACGTATGAGTTTTTTAAATTTCACTCTTGAATCATTAACAAGAACAGCTAAGAAGAAACCAAATGCAATTTGCATCGTTGTTGCGACCACAGTCCATACAACAGTCCAGGAGAACACGCTAAAAAACGTATTTTGCCATATCGGAACCGTTACTAAGCTCTTAAAATTATCGAGCCCCACCCAATTCACTAGATTACGCGGAGGCGAATTATATAGATCATAATTTGTAAAAGCTAATAAAACAGAGAAGAGTAGAGGAAATATGACAACAAAAATCATTAGTAATAAGCCCGGCAACGTCATCAAATATGGAAAAGCATAATCGTAAAATTCTCGAACTGTCTCTCTAAACTTTAGCGGTTTCCAGCCTTGCTGTATTTTTATAGCCTGCTTTTTAGCATCTAACACGTTAAAGATATAAAGAGTTACTGCAATGACGGTCACAATTAAGGCCAATACACCTAGTACGAGCAAGCGTATAGAATGATCCGTTCCAGGAATCGTACCTAATGTACGAAGCCCCCACAATCCGAAATTAATCGAATCTAAGCAGGTAATCAAAAAAGCTAGTTTGATGATGATAAAAATAAATCCTTTCAAAAATCTTCGGTTATATAGCTGGCCTAACCCAGCAAATAGAATTGATAAGATTATTGCTATCTTTGGATTATGTTGTTTAAGTCGAGGTACTTTCACATTCTTTTTATTCAAATGATGATTATCCACTTTTTTCGTTGTTGGAGTAGCCAAGCCCTTACCCTCCTACTATTTTTTAAATATAATAAAATGGGAAGAAACTCTTCCCATTTTATCGTTCTAGTTTCCAGCACCCATCTCAATATTCATCTGTATTTGCTCAACCGCTTCATCAAGAACCGATTCTACTTCTTCGCCTTCAGCTAAAAACTGCAATGCATCATTCATTGGTGCCCAAACCTGTGCCATTTGAGGCGTGCTCGGCATTGGCACACCATACTCAATCTGTTCTGCAAAAGCAGCATAAGTTGGATCGTCTAAATTATTTAGCACTTCCGTATTCGGAGGAAGTTCCCCTGCAACGTCAAAGTAGTGTGCTAGGTTCTCTTCATTTGTCATAAATAACGCTAAATCCTTCGCCCAATCTTTATTTTCCGAATAGTAAGAAACCATCCAAGACTTTACCCCAACAAAAGTTGCACTTGCTTCACCATTAATTTTTGGAAATGGAGCGAAGCCTAAACTTTCTCCAATTGCTTCTTCATAAACTGGTATGCTCCATGGTCCATTAATAACAACCCCTACTTTCCCTTCTGTAAATAATCCATCAACAACATCGACGGTTGTAGATGCAGGAATAAGCCTGAGCCAAAGAATGATTGAAAAAGTTCGCCGCCCTCGTAGGCGCCTTCATTACTCAACCCAATATCTTCTGTATCATATTCGCCTACATCTCCACCAAAAATATATCCACCGTGATTTTTGAAGAAAGGAAAGGCAAAATATAAATCATTCGGTCTCATAAGAAATCCATATTGATCAGCTGATGCGTCTGTGTTTTCTTCAAGAATGGTTTTTAATTCTTCAATTGTCTCTGGTGCTTCCGGTACAATGTCTTTATTATAGAAAATTCCGTATGTTTCGATAACGGCAGGGATTCCATAGATATTCGATTCTCCTTCAAATTCATATGTTACCGCTTCCACAGAAGAATCTGCATAACTACTTAATTCTTCATCTGATAGATCAAGAGGATCTGCCAAGCCTTGTGCAACGATATTTCCTATTTGATCATGAGCTTGGAAAAATAAATCTGGCCCATTTCCCTCTGGACCCGCTAAAGATAATTCTTGCAATTGATCCATCATTGGCTTTGACTCAACCTTAACGTTAATGCCCGTTTGCTCTTCATAATCGCTTGCCATTTTTTCAATCGCCTCTAATTGCTCTTCTCTATCATTTGCCCAGATTGTTAATTCTTCAGGTTTGTCGACCTCCTCGCTACTTCCATTACTTTCGCCCGTAGTTGCTGCCTCTTCTTCCCGGTCAGGTGCACATGCTGCTAAGAGAAAAATCAATAAAAACATGGAAACAGGTGATACTAACGAAAAACCTTTTTTCATTTCTTTTACCTCCTAAAAAAGTTATATTAATCTAGCAATTCTTGAGCTACTTCTACTTTTACGCTAAAGTAACGCAAACGTTTGCGCTAGATTTGATAACATCATACATGGCAAATCACATTTAGGCAAGCGCTTACAAAAAAGAATTTTCCAGTTGATAATTAGTTCTAATTACCTATTTACTAACTAGGTATCCATAAGATAATAATAAATTAACAGCATAGGATCACTTATCAAATACAAGGGCAATGCTTTTGGTTTTTTACAAACAACCCCGTCTTTTATTCATTTAAAAGGCGGGGTTGTTTTGTTTAATATTGTGGTTTAACTTCATCACATTATTTTAAAGGAGGAGTATGGTTGAACTATTTAAGGGTTTTTATGAAAGCGATTCCACTAAGTGTTTTACTTGTATTACTACTTTCTTTACCTTCAGTCGCTCAGGCTGACGTTACAAACAAAGTTAATTATTCCAGGGATGTTATTTATCAAATTGTCACCGACCGTTTCTCTGATGGAAATCCATCCAATAACCCAACCGGCGCCATTTACAGTCAAGATTGTCGTGATCTTCATAAATACTGTGGTGGTGATTGGCAAGGAATTATCGACAAAATCAATGACGGTTATCTAACAGATCTAGGTATTACCGCGATTTGGATATCACAGCCTGTAGAAAATGTCTATGCCTGCACCCGAGTGGCTACACATCTTACCATGGGTATTGGGCAAGAGATTACAAAAGAACAAACCCTTTTTATGGAGATTTCTCTGACTTTGACCGATTAATAAATACCGCACATAGCAATGGCATTAAAGTCATCATGGATTTTACACCAAATCATTCATCACCCGCTCTTGAAACCAATCCTACCTATGCTGAAAATGGAGCCATTTATGACGATGGGGTATTATTAGGCAATTATTCCAATGATCCTTTGAACCTATTTCATCATAATGGCGGGACAGATTTTTCATCCTATGAAGATAGCATTTATCGAAACTTATATGATTTAGCAGACTATGATTTAAATAATCAAGTCATTGATCAATATCTAAAAGAGTCGATTAAGCTTTGGTTAGATAAAGGAATTGATGGAATTCGAGTAGATGCTGTTAAACATATGCCTGAGGGCTGGCAAACTTCATTAATGAGTGACATTTATGCACATAAACCCGTCTTTACATTTGGTGAATGGTTTTTAGGATCAGGGGAAGTCGATCCACAAAATCATCACTTTGCAAATGAAAGTGGTATGAGTTTGCTAGACTTTCAGTTTGGTCAAACCATTAGAGACGTCTTAAAGGATGGCAGTAGCAACTGGTATGATTTTAATGAGATGATTGAGAGCACCGAAGTGGATTATGATGAGGTTATTGATCAGGTGACTTTTATTGACAACCATGACATGAGTCGTTTTTCAATTGAACAGTCTACCAACCGTCATACGGACATGGCTTTAGCTGTATTGCTCACTTCTCGTGGGGTACCGACTATTTATTATGGTACAGAGCAATACTTAACTGGTGGGAATGACCCTGAAAATCGGAAGCCAATGAATGAGTTTGATCGTTCAACAAATTCTTATCAAATCATACGTACACTTGCTTCATTAAGACAAAGCAATCCTGCACTAGGCTATGGAGATACAACTGAACGTTGGCTTAATTCAGACGTCTATATTTATGAGAGAAAATTTGGGAATAGTGTTGTGCTTACTGCGGTTAACAGTAGTGATAGGAGTTACACAATTAATAACTTAAATACTTCGTTGCCTCAAGGTCAATATCCAGACGAACTACAGCAGCTTTTGGCTGGAGATACTATTACGGTCAATGCAAATGGCTCAGTAAACTCTTTTCAATTGAGTGCGAATGGAGTATCTGTTTGGCAAGTAACGGAAGAGAATACATCTCCTCTAATAGGCATGTAGGGCCAATGATGGGGAAAGCTGGGAATACCGTTACCATTACTGGAGAAGGATTTGGTGACAATGAGGGAACCGTTCTCTTTGACTCATCTTCCTCTGAAGTCATCTCTTGGTCCGATACAAAAATAGAAATAATCGTTCCCAATGTCAAAGCTGGTCACTATGATATAACTGTTGTTAGTGCAACAAATAGCAATAGTCCTACGTATGATAAGTTTGAAGTGCTAACCGGTGATCAAGTCACAGTTCGCTTTGCTGTAAATCATGCAACCACAAACCCCGGTACAGATGTTTATATAGTCGGTAATGTGAGTGAACTCGGAAATTGGGACCCTGATAAAGCGATCGGCCTATGTTTAATCAAGTGATGTATCAGTACCCAACTTGGTACTATGATATAAGTGTTCCTGCAGAAGAAAACCTTGAATACAAATATATTAAAAAGGATCTAAATGGAAATGTGGTATGGGAAAGTGGCAATAACCATTCGTATACGCCACCTGCTTCTGGAACCGATACCGTCATCGTCGATTGGCAATAGCATGAATGAACATGCCATTGATATAGGTAATTAAAGCAATAAATGAAGGGCAATGCATTGTGATCAGACACACAACAACCCCATTTTCCGCATTTGGAAAATGGGGTTAATTTATTTTGAAGGGGACAATTATATGTTAAAAGAAGCCATTTATCACCGACCAAAAAATAATTATGCGTACGCGTATTCAAAGGATACATTACATATTCGTCTGCGCACAAAAAAGAATGATCTCGTTCAAGTCGAGCTGCTCTATGCCGATCCTTATAATTGGAACGAAGATGGCTGGCAATATAAACAAAAACCGATGCATTTAGAAGTATCCGACCACTTATTTGACTATTGGTTTATTAATGTTACCGTACCCTACCGACGTCTTCGCTATGGCTTTAAACTTATAAGTGAAGCTGAAACGTTATTTTATACCGAAAAGGGTTTTTATGACACAGCTCCAAATGATGATACTTCCTATTATTTTTGTTTTCCATTTATTAATACCGTTGATATCTTTAAAGCTCCTGAATGGGTGAAACATACGGTTTGGTATCAAATTTTCCCTGAGCGTTTTGCCAATGGCAATCCAAGAACTGATCCACCAGCCACTCTTCCTTGGGGAAGCACAAAGGCAACACCTACGAATTTCTTCGGTGGAGATTTTGAAGGCATTCTTAAACACTTAGATTATTTAGTTGATTTAGGAATCAATGGTATCTATTTTACACCGATATTTAAAGCAAACTCCAATCACAAATACGATACGATTGATTATATGGAGATCGATCCACAGTTCGGAGACAAGGAGACATTCCGAAAGCTGGTTAATGCATGTCATGAGAAAGGGATACGAATTATGCTTGATGCTGTATTTAACCATAGTGGTTATTATTTTGAACCATTTCAAGATGTCCTAACACATCAAGATAAATCAACGTATAAGGATTGGTTTCATATACGTGAATTTCCAGTCGCTCCTGGTCCTAAGCTTAATTATGATACCTTTGCATTTGTTGATTATATGCCAAAGTTAAATACGGAGAATCCAGAAGTAAAAGACTATCTATTAAAGATTGCCCGATACTGGATCGAGGAATTTAATATTGATGGCTGGCGTCTCGATGTTGCCAATGAAGTCGACCATCAATTTTGGAGAGATTTTAGAAGAGAAATAAAAGCGGTAAATCCAGATGTCTATATCTTAGGTGAAATATGGCATGATTCCATGCCGTGGCTGCAAGGCGATCAATTCGATGCAGTCATGAATTACCCTTTTACAATAGCTGCTCTCGATTACGTTGCGAAAGATAAAATAAATGCAGAAGAGTTTGCTCATCAGCTGACAGAAGTCCTTTGTTCTTATCCAACCAATATTAGTGAAGTAACCTTTAACCTGCTTGGAAGCCATGATACTGCACGAGTACTTACCGTATGTAATCATAATAAAGAAAGAGCAAAGCTACTTTATTTACTATTGTTATCATCTAAAGGGACTCCTTGTATTTATTACGGCGAAGAAATTGGCATGTCAGGTGAGAACGATCCAGGTTGTAGAGATTGTATGATTTGGGAAGAAAATCAACAAGATCTAAATTTCAAAGCCTTTATGAAAAAATGCATTCAGCTCCGTAAATCAGAGCCTGCTTTTGGTAGTGAGGCAAGTTTTGAGATAATCGAAGCAAATACTGAAAGCAACCATCTTATTTATGCAAGACAAATCAACAATGAAAGAATTTATTTTATGATTAACCCATCCAAACAACCCATTACCGTCTCGCTTCCAATTGACTCTGCAGAGAAACAAATGAAAGACGTTTGGACGAATAACAGGATTCAGGCTACAGAAAATAGAGTAACCTTGAACATCCCTGCAACAGATTTTTCAATTGTTAAAGTCTATTAAGTCCATGTAGATACTGGCACTACTATGTAGTTGTTCCACCCAGAGCTTTGGAAATAGGTAACCGCGTAGAAGTAGCATTCATTCGGTTCATTCCGACTTATAACCTGTCTATTTCCGTCCGCTCGGGTGGTGTCATTTATATGATGGTTTATTTTATCAATACTTCTTCAAACCTAAACATTATCTAATAGATAGAATTAGGTATTAATTGAAATAAACCTTATTTACTTATGATACGGTTCTCCTCTCATAATCCGGAAACTCCTATACACCTGCTCCATCAGCACAAGCTTCATCAGTTGATGAGGGAAAGTCATCTTGGAAAAAGACAGCAGTTCATCTGCTCGGTCGTATACTTCATCCGCCAGACCTAATGATCCACCAATAATAAACACGATTTTACTCTTGCCATGAATACCTAGTTGTTCGATTCCTTTAGCCAATTGTTCACTTGTTTTCAACTTGCCTTCAATGGCGAGGGCAATCACGTAAGCATCAGCATTTATTTTTGCTAAAATTCGTTCGCCTTCCTTTTTTTTTGACGATCCGCATGTCTTCTTCACTTAATTTTTCCGGTGCTTTTTCATCGGCGACTTCGATCTCTTGAATTTTTGCGTACGCACCTAATCGTTTTTTGTATTCGTCCATGCCTTGTTTTAAATATTTCTCTTTCAGCTTGCCAACTGTCAGAAATGTGATATTCACTTGTGTATAACTCCTCCTTACGACAATTGGCACTTTCGTATAGAAAGTGCGCTATGTTCCTTTTTCTCATATCCCCAATTAAATCCACATAACCGTAAGTAATCGTTTACCCCCAGCGGGATAAGTGTTTCGCGAGGTTGTTTGTTTTTATCCACAGAACTTATCCACATATCAACAGTGTTTATATCTAACTATTTCGCCACTGTGTATACGGCTTTTTCCTCGCAATAACTACATTTCTCTTCCGTTTCGCACTTTTCCACAACTGGAGGAACTTCCCATTCATCCACAGCTACATCTAAAGCGAGTTCAATATGTTCATTACATGCAAAAATCATTTGTCTCTTCCTTTCTATATCCGTTAGCCATTATAGCATGTCCATTATCCACAGGCGAGCATACAATGAGGCGTCCATATAAACACAAAAAAAGCCTCCCGCAAGTGCAGGAGGGCCCGTGTTAAATATCCGGTTGCTCATTAAGCGTAACATCAGTCGTTTGTTCTTCACCATTACGATAGAACTTAACAGAAATCGTATCGCCTACTGACATATCACTGTATAGTGCTTTTCGTAAATCTTGGGCGTTTTCAATCGCTTCTCCATCTATTTCAACAATGACATCACGTTCTTGAATGCCGGCATCAGCAGCTGGACTACCGCCGCTCACACCAACAACAACAATCCCTTCCGTCACATCTTCTGGTAAACCTAGACTATCTTGTAGCGCTGCACTTGGCAGTTCATTAATGTTGCGCAATGTAATTCCAAGCGTTGGACGCCTTACTTCTCCATACTGTTCGAGATCCGCAATAACGGGCTCAACGATTGATGTTGGGATTGCAAAACCTAGACCCTCAGCCATACCGGCAATTTTCATAGAATTAATGCCAATCACTTCGCCGTTAATATTAATGAGGGCGCCACCGCTATTCCCTGGATTAATCGCTGCATCTGTTTGCAGTACTTCTGCATTCCAATCCACTTGACCATTGCCACTTAAATCGACAGGAATGCTTCTCTCTGTTGCACTAATAATTCCTTGAGTCACACTTCCTGCAAATTCAAGACCAAGTGGGTTACCAATTGCAATTGCTGGTTCCCCTACACTTAAATCATCCGAATTTCCAAAAACAGCATACGTATCAACATGCTCATTGTCAATGCGCAAAACAGCAAGATCTGTTAACTCATCTTCACCAACAACATCCGCTTGCACTCGAGTACCATCAGTGAGAGCAACCTCGACTTCCGAAGCTCCTTCAATGACGTGTTGATTGGTTACGATATAAGCCGAATCACCATCTTCTTTATATATAACTCCAGAACCAGTTCCGCTTTCGCTCGTATCACCAGAGCCAAACATATCCATTTGCTGCATATTGATGACTCCGATCACCGAGTCAGACACGTTACTGACAACATCCGTTACAGCAGAATTCACATCTAAGTTAATGACATTTGAATCCGCTTGCTCAGTTTGTGGAGGAGCAGCAGAATCCTCATTGTTTTCGCTTGCCTCATCATTAAAACCAAGGCTCGACATCACTGGTGATACCATTAGCATAAGGCTCCACCAACAATTGCCCCACCAAACGCAGAAAAGCCAGCTATACGGCCGTTGTTGCTTTTTTGCTTTGGATCTTTATAACGAGTGTCATGATCATCATAATAGCCCATACGTAAACCCCTTCCGTCTTATCTGAATGCATTCTATTGTTCTTTTATTATACATTCGTCCCATCTCATCTAGGTCTATTAGCGCATTTAAATGATTTTTGACCGTCTTCCAACAATTGTTGATAAACTAGCGCCAATCATGGTAAAAAAACAAACAAACATCCATTTATACGTATTTATTTACGTTTTCCCCTCTTTTTAAACCACTGAAAGAGGGGTTGGGCTATTTGGATCCGTATCATACAACTGAAGTGACTCACCAACACGATGTCCTTCTTGTTCAAGCACTTGTTTTACAGTCATACGGGCGAGGTCTTTCATATTGTTATCTAAGCTAAGATGCGCCAGATAAATATTGGCGTCTTTATCTTGCACAACTTCACTTAAAGCAAGAGCGGCATCCTCATTTGAGACATGCCCTAAATCACTCAAAATGCGCCGTTTCACGTTCCAAGGATAGCGTCCGACTCGTAGCATATTCAGATCATGATTTGATTCAAATACGTAAGAATCAGCTCCTTCTATGGTCCGTTTAATTCGTTCGCTAACATAGCCCATATCAGTAGCTATCACAAGTTTCTTTCCTTCATGTCGAAAACAATAAAACATCGGATCTGCAGCGTCATGGGAAACACCAAAAGACTCCACTTCAATATCCCCAAATGGTTTTACTGCTCCTTGTTCAAGCTCAAACTTCTGATCAAGCGTTAACTGACCAAGTGACTTCTCCATCGCTTTCCACGTTTTTTCGTTCGCATAAATTGGCACTTGGTGTTTCCGTGCAAAAATGCCGACTCCTTTAATGTGGTCACTATGCTCATGTGTAACAAGGAGAGCATCAACACTTTTTGGATCACGGTCTATCTTAGCGAATAGTTCGTCCATCTTTTTACCGGTTAAACCGGCATCAATTAAAATGCGCTGTGATGCGGTTTCCACATACATCGCGTTCCCCGTGCTGCCGCTTGCTAGCACGCTGAACCGCATACTCATTCTTTTTCCTCCCCCATCGATGCCTTCATATTACAACTCTTGATTTCCTGGAAGAGCAGGTTCTTCAATTAATTCCTCTTCCTTGTCTTCTCCCTCATCGATGTTTGATTCGTCTGGATACCATTGGTGTTGGTCTCCTAAAACCGCATTTACTAAATAAATACGGATGACAGGTTCTTCTGACGTCTCTAATGTCTGATCAACCGTCACTGCCCACATTGGCGAAAAGAGACGAGGCGTCTGATCAGCTAAACTATAGTAGCCAAATTCGATATCAATGATGCTATTATTCCTCAAAATGTAATGGTTGTTCAGTAAGCTTTCTATTGCGGTCATATAGTTTAATATCTCTCGGTCTTCGGTATTGTTTTCTTCAAAAGCAAAGTGGCGTTGTGTATAGCTATTGCTTCACCCTCATCATTTATTTCTAATACAAGAGGCTCGTCATCATTAACATGCGCCTCTACTTGTCCATATAACTGATTAAAATAAATGAAATTCTCTTCCGAACGAGCATATACATAATCGTTTCCGTATAACATGTATTGAGAGAGAAGTGGCTGAAGGGAAGAATCTTCTCCTTCTAGTAATTCCGAAATATCAATTGGTTCATCAAACTGTGATGTGATCGTGGAACCTGATTGAGACAATTCTACTTCTTGTTCAGGTAATTCTTCTACATCTTCTTCAGTAAACGTCGTCCGTCCACCTTCTAGTACAACACCACGGGCGTGATTAACACTCACTTCACCCTCGGGAAGGTCGATATTATTTTCATCTAGCCTTTCCAAGATCTCTGGTGATTCTTCTATAGTCACCAACTGATTACGGACCAGATCAGAAAATTGCCAGCCAAGAAAGATGTTTAACAAAAAGAATGTCACAATAAAAATGGATTTTGTTCGACTCCAATTCATGACGGGGCCTCCTCATCAAACGGCACGCGCTTCCATTCGCCCCCGCTTTCGTAATACCAAGTCGGCACAAGTTCAACATTTGATCTATTTGCGATAATGGCACGGTAACCTAGTTGGACATTTGTTACCGATTCATCCCATTCCGTTTCATTTGCCTGTTTTATTCTGGAAACGGCTGCTTTTCCAGAAGGTACTTGTTTATCATATTCTTGATAAAGACTGTTTAATCTGAATAACGGACGCTGCAAATTCGTCACTTGCGTACCTGCACGGGAAACAGAAAATTTCATACTGTCACTTTCGTCATTGTTACGGTAGAAAACAGGTAATCCATCCACTTGCACCCGAAAATCAACGGTTTCACTTGTTTCTCTTACATTCCAACCACTAAGTGTGTATTCATCTGTCCAAGCACCATTCTCATTAATGAAACTCGTACCTGCTTCAATAATATGACGGCTACTCGTTTCGGAAGAATCAGCGACAAAAGGGTAACTATAGTTTAGAAACATGAGTGTTCCATCAATCGTTACAATCCGGCTACCATCAGTATATACATACTCCCCATTTAATTGGTTTTGCCGTGGCACTTCAATAGTACTGCTAAACAAACGCTGATTAATTGGTGTAACTTCAAGAGGCTCTAACATATATTGTTTTTGCGCAACAGTTTGCGGTTCTGTCGTTACATACAAACGCTCGCGCAATAACATCTCCAAATGATCCGTTTCCTTAGCGATTTCCGCGCTTAACTCGCTTTCTTCTTCTCCAGATAGCATTGTGGCAAAGTCAGTTGCTAATAACGACGTGTGTATTGTGACAATCCCATCTGCTTTTTTCGAAGCAAACTGGATGCTAACATTATCGCTATCTGGACTACTATAAAAGAACATTCGATCGACTTCATTCAGTCGAATCATTTCTTGATCTCCCTCATACTGACTTAGTAAATAATTGGACGGTATTGCATCTGGAAACACAACTTCAATTCCTTCCAACTCCGATACATCTTCATTATCGATCGTCTGAATCAGATCGAGACGCTGCAAATCATTGATCATTGTTTCGAATCGTTCCGAACCTTTTTCAACGAATGAATACGTATCATTCGCTTCGTGTAATACAATTTGCTCCGGTTCAATTAGCTCCCAAACTTCCCGTTCCTCAATGAATTCATCATCATCACCATTCTCATTATCTTCTTCCTCATTTTCGCTTGTTTCTAACGCTTGCATCGTCGGTTGGTACGTCCATAGTTGGTACGTGAAAAACAAGCTCAATCCAATCATCGCAATGAGAGTGACCGTTTTAAACTGTTCGTATCTCACACTTTTCCTCCTTTAAAGGTCGAGTATGGCAAAGTGATGTAGATGGTTGTTCCTTTGTTGTATTCACTATGCACCCAAATGTCGCCATCATGGGCATGAACGTACTCTTGAGCAATAGCAAGTCCTAAACCAGTTCCTCCAACATTTCTTGCCCGGGCCTTATCAACTCGGTAAAAACGCTCAAAGATTTTCTCTTGAGATTCTACAGGAATACCTAACCCTTCATCCGTAATACTGATGCGTGCTTTATTCCCTTGATGGAGCAAGGTTACCGTTACATTGCCACCAGAGGGAGAATATTTCATTGCATTAGAAATAATGTTATCCAATACTTGCGTCATTTTATCCGTATCGATTTTTACGTACGTTGGTTGTTTCACAATATGGCGATGAAAATAAATGTTTTTATCTTTTACGATCATCTCAAATCGTTCAACGATGCTATGCAAAAACGAACCAAGCTCGACCCAGTGGTACTTAATTGATAATCCTGGGAATCCATTTTTGATAATTGGAGCAAATCATTAACAAGTCGAATCATCCGGTCGGTTTCATTTTGAGTAACACCTAAAAAGTGTGGCGCAATTTCTTTGTCATCCATCGCTCCATCAGCAAGCGCTTCTAAATAACTTTTCATTGTTGTTAACGGAGTCCGTAATTCATGGGAAACATTCGCCACAAATTCGCGCCGTTCGTTTTCGCTTTTCTCTTTTTCTGTTACATCATGGAGTACCGTAATGAGTCCATTAATTGGCCCATCAT
The DNA here is from genome assembly GCA_001310375.1 of Bacillus sp. JCM 19041. Taxonomy (GTDB): domain Bacteria; phylum Bacillota; class Bacilli; order Bacillales; family Bacillaceae_D; genus Shouchella. Next base: position 51,922 of record BAXC01000001.1, read on the forward strand.
CTTCTTGTATCGCAGAGAATTGGGCTTCGAGCACCATCAGCTCTTCTCCTTTGCTGAAGTCAAGCAGAAGTGGTTCATTTCTTTCATATAATGCAAAAATACTGTTTCGATCTTCGATGTTTAATACATCTAGAATCGGCTTGCGTAAAACATGTTTTAACGAGATTCCTAGCAACTCTTCCGCCCGGCGATTCATTAAGATAATTAACCCACTTTGATCAGTCGCAATGACACCATCTGTCATATGGGTAAGGACGGACCGCAGACGTTTTTGCTCCCTGTCTCGCATTAACGTTGTGTCATGCAGTTTATTTGTTAATTCATTAAAAGACATAGCAAGCTGACCAAGCTCATCAGTACTGTATACATGCACTTGCCGTGAAAAATCCCCGTGTCCCATCCGTAATGCTTGGCGACGCATATCCAAAATCGGTGCTGTAATTGTCCGGGCAACAAAAATAATAACTAGAAACGTAACTGCTAAGCAATTGTCGTTGCCGTAATAAATATTTGATTAATTGTTTGCGCTTGTTCTTTTACTTTTTCTATAGACGCTTCAACATAAACCGCGCCCAATATTTCCCCAGCGCCTTGCTCGGCTCGTATTGGCTGAGCTTTAACCAAGTATCGTTCCTGATTGCTCTCATTAAATCGTTCGTCAAATTGGTATGGTGTACCGTTTAAGGCGCGCTTTACAATCGTATGCTGTGTTTGTTGACCGATTATGCTTCTATCGGCATTCGATGAACTTGCAAGTACGACGCATTTCGCCCAATGATTTGCGCTTTCCCGTAGCGAACATTTTCATCATTAGCTGGAAAAGCATTTCGTACTAACATGTCCAAGTCTAGCTCAGTCGAATCATCAGAAACCATTTCTTGCGCAGCACTTAGTGATAGTAAATTCAGACGTTCATTGAGAACTGTCTCATAGTTATCAAACAAGTTTTGCTCAAGTTCTCTCGAGAAATAAACACTAACGACTTGCATTGCCAAGAAAATAAGCAACATGTAAATAATAATCAGTTTAAAACGTATGGATTTAAAAAATCCTACATTACGCTCCATTTAGCGCTGCTCCTGATTTTCCGGTGCTGATAAAAAGTATCCGACTCCTCGTCTTGTCATGATCCAACTTGGATAGCTCGGGTTATCTTCCACTTTCTCTCGCAGTCTTCTCACCGTTACATCAACTGTTCGCACATCGCCAAAATAATCATAGCCCCAAACCGCTTGCAGCAAATGTTCTCTTGTCATCACTTGTCCAAGATGTTTGCCTAGATAATGAATAAGCTCAAATTCACGATGGGTTAAATCAACCGGTTCACCTCTTTTTTTCACTTGATATGCTTCTGGAAGGATAGACAGATCTCCAACGGCAATTTCTTTATGAGTAGATGTTGAATCTTCTGCTGCCACTTGTTGACGACGTAGATTCGCTTTTACACGTGCCAGTAGTTCTCTTGTGCTAAATGGCTTTGTTACGTAATCATCTGCGCCCAATTCAAGACCCAACACTTTATCAATTTCTGAATCCTTAGCTGTTAGCATAATGATTGGTAAATCATATTGCTTTCGCACTTCTCGGCATACTTCCATTCCATCTTTGAATGGCAACATAATATCAAGTAACATTAAATCAGGCTTACGCTCTTTCACTCTTTCTAGCGCCTCATTACCGTCATAAGCACATGTAACGTCAAAGCCTTCTTTTTCAAGGTTGAACTTTAAAATATCGGCGATCGGCTTTTCGTCGTCTACTACTAGTATATATTTATCCATTATGAACCTCCTGCGTCATCTATATGGTAGGACTATTTATATCAATCAATTGCTTTAGGCTAAAACAAACATCAGCTTCTTAGCTGATGTTGAGCGTGTGTCTCTAAACCTTTATTCCCTGGGGAATAAAGCCTAGTCCGCCTCCCTTTAGTTTAACATAAACATCGAAAACTAAAAGGAAATACAAAAAAGAACTTTATGTATGTACATAAAGTTCTTATCTGATGCCGGCCAGAGGACTTGAACCCCCAACCTACTGATTACAAGTCAGTTGCTCTACCAATTGAGCTAGACCGGCAAATGAAGATGGTGGCTCAGGACGGAATCGAACCGCCGACACACGGATTTTCAGTCCGTTGCTCTACCAACTGAGCTACTGAGCCATACTTGGTTTTATATAAGCAAGCTTTTTTTAAATAATAATGGCGGTCCGGACGGGACTCGAACCCGCGACCTCCTGCGTGACAGGCAGGCATTCTAACCAACTGAACTACCGGACCATTAAGGTATGTATATATATAAAAGTGACCCGTACGGGATTCGAACCCGTGATACCGCCGTGAAAGGGCGGTGTCTTAACCGCTTGACCAACGGGCCACTGTAAAAATGGTGAGCCATGAAGGATTCGAACCTTCGACCCTCTGATTAAAAGTCAGATGCTCTACCAACTGAGCTAATGGCTCAAACCTAAAACTTGAGCAGACGGTGCAAGAAGCAAACCGTATGTCCCCTTATTCTCTCGGCGACAAGATTTATAATAACACACATACAAAACCGACGCAATACTTTTTCTTAAAAAAAAGTTTTTTTATTTTGTTTTGCTCAATGCCAGTCTTTAGCATACTCAAAAAAGTGGAAAACGCAAGAACAACTTGCGTTTTCCTTTGTCTTTTATGCAAAAACACCACGTACTAAATTTGTTTGGTTGCGATCTGGACCTACTGAAAAGACAGTAAGAGGAATTCCAGTCAACTGACATACACGTTCAATGTATGTTCTCGCATTTTCTGGAAGTTCGTGTAATGTTTTAACGCCAGTAATATCTTCTTCCCAACCAGGTAATTCTTCATAAACAGGCTCACACTCTGCAAGAATGTTTAAGCTAGCAGGAAACTCATCAAGGATTTCTCCTTTATAACGATAGCTTGTGCAAATCTTGAGTGTTTTAATCCCTGTTAATACATCGATTGAGTTTAGCGACAAATCCGTTATTCCACTAACACGACGAGCGTGACGGACAACCACACTATCAAACCACCCAACACGGCGCGGACGTCCAGTTGTCGTACCATATTCACGGCCGACTTCACGAATCTGATCACCAATTTCATCATGAAGTTCTGTTGGAAACGGTCCATCACCTACACGTGTTGTGTATGCTTTAGACACACCAACCACATGGTTGATTTTCGAAGGACCTACTCCAGATCCAATCGTTACTCCACCTGCAATTGGGTTAGACGATGTGACAAACGGATATGTTCCTTGATCAATATCTAGCATAACACCCTGAGCACCTTCAAAAAGCACACGGCGGCCATCATCAAGCGCATCATTTAAAACAACAGAAGTATCAACAACATACTTCGCAATCTGTTGACCATACTCGTAATATTCTTCTACGATCTCTTCTGCTGAGAATCCATCTGTTTCATAATACTTCTCAAATAGACGGTTTTTCTCTTTTAAGACCGTTTCTACTTTAAGTTTGAATGTATCTTTCTCGAGCAAATCAGCAATACGAATACCGATTCGAGCTGCTTTATCCATATAAGCAGGCCCTATTCCTTTTTTCGTTGTGCCAATTTTATTCGCGCCTTTACGCTCTTCTTCAACAACATCTAATTTTATATGGTAAGGTAAAATAACATGTGCACGGTTTGAAATCCGCAAATTACTTGTATCCACATTACGTTCATGCAAATACGCAAGCTCTTCTACAAGCGCTTTTGGGTCTATAACCATTCCATTACCAATGACGCATACTTTATCTTTGTAAAAGATCCCTGAAGGAATCAAGTGAAGCTTATATTTTGTTCCACCAAACACAATCGTATGGCCTGCATTATTTCCACCTTGATAGCGGGCAACTACTTCTGCTTTCTCTGACAAGTAGTCCGTGATCTTTCCTTTTCCTTCATCGCCCCACTGGTTCCAACTACAACGACTGAAGACATTCCCCTTGCACCTCCGCTCTCTTTAAAAACCATTGTTAGTATATCAGTTCACTATACGCGAGTCAATCAAATCCGAACAATGAACATACTCGTTATTAAATCATTCGTCTAAACTCCGGTTTTAGTAGGGAGGCATTGCGCTTTCATCGTGTCTTCGGTCTAAGTTCACGAATTTGTTGTATTCTTTTACAAAGGCAAGTTCAACTGTACCTACAGGACCATTTCGCTGCTTAGCAATAATTATTTCAATGATATTCTTATTCTCTGATTCCTTGTCATAATAATCATCTCGGTAAAGAAAAGCAACAATATCTGCATCTTGCTCAATACTTCCTGATTCACGAATATCGGACATCATCGGCCGTTTATCTTGCTTGATTCAACTCCCCGGGAAAGCTGTGATAAGGCAATAACCGGTACTTCAAGTTCACGGGCGATCGCTTTAAGCGTCCGCGATATTTCTGATACTTCCTGTTGGCGGTTTTCTCCACCACGACCGTTCCCTTGAATAAGCTGCAAGTAGTCGATTAAGATCATACCAAGCCCTTTATCTTGCTTAAGTCTACGACATTTGGCACGAATTTCTCCCACTTTTACCCCAGGCGTATCATCAATGTAAATACCTGCTTTTGATAATGATCCCATTGCCATCGAGAGCTTGTGCCAATCCTCTTCTTCTAGGGCACCTGTCCGCATCCGCTGGGCATCAATATTCCCTTCTGCACAAAGCATCCGTGTAACAAGCTGACTTGCGCCCATCTCGAGTGAGAAAATCGCTACATTTTCTTCTGTTTTAGTAGCAACATTTTGGGCGATGTTTAACGCAAAAGCCGTCTTACCTACAGATGGCCGTGCAGCAACAATAATTAAGTCATTACGTTGAAATCCAGCTGTCATCGTATCAAGTTCGGAGAATCCAGTCGCAATCCCCGTTATTTCCCCGCGCGTCTGTTGGAGCATTTCGATTTGATCGTATGTGTCTAAAAGCACATCTTTAATCGATACAAAACTGCTCGTATTCTTTTGCTGTGAAACTTCCAGAATCGTCTTTTCTGCTTGGTCAAGAATCGAATCCACTTCTTCTTCACTTGCATAGCCTTCTTTGGCGATGTTTGTCGCTACTCGGATTAACCTGCGCAGAAGAGCCTTTTCCTCAACAATCTTGCTATAATACTCGACATTAGCAGCGGTTGGAACGGAATCGGCCACATCGCTTAAATAAGCAACCCCGCCAATTTCATCAAGCCACTTGCGATCCTGCAATTCTGCTGTAACCGTAACAAGGTCAACTGGTTCCCCTTTTTCACCGATGTCGAGCATCACTTCAAAAATCCGCTGATGACTCGCCCGATAAAAATCTTCTGGCATGAGCCGTTCGCTTGCAGTTGTTAGCGCATGGTCTGCCAAGAAGATCGCACCAAGCACCGCTTGTTCTGCTTCAATGTTTTGGGGCGGTGTCCGGTCATTAAGAAGATCACTCATAGGGCATACTCCTTTTTCATGTTGACTTAAAAGGAAGCTGGCTCAAGATGAGCCAGCTCCACAAATCCTATGCTTCTTGAACATGCACGTTTACAACGGCAACTACTTCTGGGTGTATCTTAATTGGTACCTTTGTATAACCAAGGGCACGTATCGGATCATCTAATTGTATCTTACGCTTGTCAACTTTCTTAGCTTGCTTTGATAGAGCTTCAGCAATTTGTTTTGTTGAGACGGCTCCAAATAAACGGCCACCTTCTCCTGCTTTAGCTGGAATTGTAATCGTCAAAGCTTCAAGTTCTTCCTTATATGCTTTTGCCTCTTCCAACTCAGCTTCCAATTGCTTCTGCTTGCTTTTCTTTTGTGCTTCTAAATCCTTTACATTTCCGGAAGTCGCTTCTTTTGCTAAGTTATTTGGGAGCAGGTAATTGCGAGCATAGCCTTCAGCAACGTTTTTTGTTTCTCCCTTTTTCCCCTTGCCTTTTACATCTTGTGTAAAAATGACTTTCATCTTAATTCCCTCCTTCAAATCCTTCATCCACAGCCTGTTCAAGCTGTATTCGCGCTTCTTCCATTGTCAGCTCTTCTAGCTGCGTAGCTGCATTCGAGAGATGTCCACCGCCACCAAGGCGTTCCATAATCACTTGGACATTTACATCACCAAGAGATCTCGCGCTGATGCCTATACGGCCATCTGCACGCATACAGACAACAAATGAGGCACGCACCCCACTCATCGTTAAGAGCGTATCGGCAGCTTGAGCAATGATAATTTGATCATATGCCGCATCATCTTGGGCAGTTGCAATTGCATAGCCTTCCCTGTATACATACGCATTCTCCATAAGCTTAGCACGCTTCACGTAGGACGCCAAGTCTTCCTTTAACAGCTTTTGAACAAGTGCAGTGTCTGCCCCATTCGCTCGCAAGAAAGATGCTGCATCAAACGTTCTTGCACCTGTGCGGACAGCAAAACTTTTTGTATCAACTGTGATACCGGCAAGTAGTGCCGTTGCTTCCAACCGATCCATTTTAAATTGCATCGGCTGATACTCAAGCAATTCTGTCACTAACTCCGCAGTTGATGATGCATATGGTTCCATATAAACAAGCACAGGGTCTTGGACAAAATCTTCACTCCGTCGGTGATGGTCAAGTACAATTATACGGTCTACCATTTGCAAAAGCTTTGGTTCAATTACAAGTGATGGTTTATGCGTGTCTACAACAACAAGCAACGTTTCTTTATCAACAAGATTAATCGCTTCTTCAGGTGAGATAAACTGGTTCCACAAATGGTCATGCTGCTCTACTTCTTCAAGTAGGCGCTGGACATCCGCATTTGTATCTTCTTCGTCTAATACAATAAAACCTTCACGGTCATTCAGGTCGGCAATCTTAAGCACACCAAGAGCAGCACCAATCGCATCCATATCCGGGCGTTGATGCCCCATCACAATGACTCGTTCACTTTCTTTGACAAAGTCGCGCAAAGCATGGGATATCACTCTTGCCCTTACTCTTGTACGTTTTTCAACGGCATTGGTTTTTCCGCCGTAAAAACGAACACGTCCATTCTTTTTCTTAATCGCTACTTGGTCGCCACCGCGTCCAAGCGCCAAATCTAAGCTAGACTGGGCTAAAACACCAAGTTGTTTTAATGATGACTCTTCTGTACCCACACCAATACTAAGGGTGATAGGAACCTTTTCTTTTGCCGTGATATCTCGAACTTCATCTAACAGCTCAAACCGATTTTCTTCAAGCAAGAGCAGCGCTTTATGATTCATCACGGCTAAGAAGCGGTCCGATGATGTTCGTCGCAAAAAGATATCGTAATCACTCGCCCAATTGTTTAAGGCTGTAGTCACTTGCGCTAGCAATTTGCTACGCACTTGGTCTTCCATGCTTTGTGTCACTTCATCGTAGTTGTCCAAATAGATATGGGCAACCACCGGCAACATATGCTCATACTTTTCTTGCGTTAATTCTTTTTCAGTTACATCAACAATATAAATAAGTCGTTCATTTTGTTCAAATGTTAAATAGTAGTATGAGGAATCGACTTGCACCGTCTCATCTGTTAAACCTTCATCTAGAAAGTCACTTACCTCTTCATGAATCATCGTTACAGATTCGCCTGTCAAGCCATTGCCAAATCGCTCATACACAAATGGGTTTGCCCACTGTATGACCCGATTCTCGTCATAAAGCACAATCCCGATTGGAAGTTTTGTAACGGCTTCTTCGCCAGCCTTATTCACGCGGTAGGACAAAGTGGACATATACATGTCTAAACGTTTGTCGTACTTCTTTTGCGCACGAATAAAGAGTACAGCCCAAGCAATTAAAAGAAGTCCTACGATCGCACCAAACTCCCATTGGCTAACAGTAAGCCAACTTGTTAAAGCAATAGCTATGGCGAAGAGTGTGATGACATGGACATGATGCCACCACTGCTTTTTCCAATTAGGCATATTGTCATCTCCTACTCTTTCATGCAAACATTACGTTTGCAATCGATCACGAATTCTGAAGATCATATCGAATGCCCCTATGATCCTTACGATATAAATAAGGAGTGGCAACAACATGATACTTAGTAAAGCTGCAATAACAAGCAGAACTCGCATCGTCTTTGAAACTTTTTTATAAACTAAATATGTCACAAACAAAGATAACGCTTGTATTATCAGCAAAATGCTTATTGTAAAAAAACCAACTTGGCTAGCCGAATCCATATAAGACCCTGCTTCAAAAGGCAAGATCGCCAAAAACCAGAATATAAAATAGAGAACCAAGACAAAACGCGGAAATTCCCAATAACGGAATTTCGGCAGCTTATGGTAGTCCATTCCTATTCGATTAAATAAGAGAACAGAACCGCCATAGATAATGAAGGCGTAGACTGTTGCCATAATAAGCAGTACGAGTGTCATTAACGACTCGAGAAACGCCGTATAAGCTGTAATGAGCTCGTTATCGTATACATCTACTCCAAATCGTTCTGCAAGTTGCTGGGTGTCTTGCATAGAGCCCCGTACCGAATCTACAAATGATAGATCATACAGAGTGGCCAACAGTACATAACCAATAACAAGCAATAAAAACGTTGGGATAATGGCTGCAAGCAACCTTTCTATCCCCGATCTTCTTTTATGTTGATAATGACCAACGGCTAGTCCAATTGCGGCAAAACCAACCGGCAGCAACAAAAGACCCGCTGATAAGAATGTACCTATTAAACCAACCACTGCAGTGACAACTAGACCCGGTTTCACCCCATATTTAGCCGTAAAATAAATAATCGGTAATGGCAGTGTTAAAAGTGCCAGTAAGTTGATCAACGGTATTTGTGTTATAAAAAGAAAATATAAGAGAAGATAGATCAATCCACTTATAATCCCTTGAGAGACTACTTTCCTATCGTCCAAAACCTCACCTCTTTTTAAAAGCGCCAACGAGTACGATCCTCGTCACAGTCCTTATCTATTTTAGCGCAATTATCCAGAAAGTAAAAGCAGCCCCACCTTATCATGGGTAAGAAGAAGAAAAGAGGGCAGCTGAGCCAGCTTTCATAAAGCTTGACTCAATCCACCCTCTTTTTCTAATCCTTAGTTTACATCGTTGACATAAGGAAGCAACGCAATTTGACGAGAACGTTTAATTGCAATTGTCAATTTACGTTGATACTTTGCAGATGTTCCAGTTACGCGACGAGGAAGAATTTTTCCACGCTCGGAAATGAAACGTTTAAGCAAATCCACATCTTTATAATCGATGTGTGTGATCTTGTTTGCTGTAAAGAAGCAAACCTTTCTCCGTTTAGGACGACCGCGACGTGCCATAATTAAGCACTCCTTTCGTATAAATAATTAGAACGGAAGGTCATCATCAGAAATGTCAATTGAACCATCACTTGAGAATGGATCATTGTCATATCCGTTCGAACGATTACCACCGGAACCTTGGTTCCCGCCTTGGCTGCTTCCGCCGCCATAACCGCCCTGTTGTGATCCTCCGCCAAAGTTACCTTGGCTATTGCCTTGGTTTTGACTATTGCGAGGTTCAAGAAATTGCACGCTTTCCGCAACAATCTCTGTTACGAAAACACGCTTTCCTTCATTATTGTCGTAGCTACGTGTTTGCACACGTCCATCGACGCCAGCGAGGCTCCCTTTTTTCAGGAAGTTCGCGACGTTTTCAGCTGCTTACGCCAAACGACACAATTAATGAAATCTGCTTCTCTTTCACCTTGCTGGTTTGAAAACGGACGATTGACTGCGAGCGTAAAGTTCGCAACGGCAACTCCGTTTGGTGTGAATCGCAGTTCAGGGTCACGCGTTAAGCGTCCGACAAGAACAACACGGTTTAACAATGCGATCCCTCCAGCTTTTTTATCATGTGCATTTCCACGCACACGCTATATTTGAAAATTATTGTTCGTCTTTTGTTACAAGGACACGAATAACGTTATCGTTGATTTTAACCAAACGATTAAATTCATTAATTGCTTCTGTGTTAGCTTGTACACTTAGTAAAACGTAATAGCCATCTTTGAAATCATTGATTTCATAAGCTAAGCGTTTTTTACCGATCTCGTCTGCCTTTAAGATTTCAGCACCATTATCAGTGAGCACTTTATTGTAACGCTCAACGATTTCTTTAGTAGCTGCTTCTTCTAGGTTTGGAGCGATAATGTACATAATTTCGTACTTACGCATTCCAGTCACCTCCTTTTGGTCTGAACGGCTCCGTATGAACAGAGCAAGGAGCAAAAGTCAATTTACTCACATTACAAGATTATATCAGCCTTTATTCTATTATTCAAGCATCAAATTAAATCACCTACCTTACGAAACAGAGCTACATAAATGGAATCCGTTAAATGAGGAGACAACGAAGAGGGGGAATTAGTCTTACACATTGGATATACGACAAATCAGGACAAGTTCCTTTTTTTCTCCTCAAAAATTTTTCGACAATCACAAAAAACAAGCCGTACGCATCTCGCCCACGGCTTGTCTTTTCATTTATACATTGAAACGGAAGTGAATAACATCTCCATCTTGAACAATATACTCTTTTCCTTCAAGACGCACACGACCGCGCTCTCTCGCTACACCCATACTACCTGCATCAAGTAAATCTTCATACGAAACGGTCTCTGCTCGAATAAAGCCTCTTTCGAAGTCTGTATGAATAATCCCAGCAGCTTGAGGTGCCTTTGTACCATTGCGATACGTCCAAGCACGTACTTCTTGCTCCCCAGCTGTGAAATATGTTTCCAGCCCAAGTAGCGTATAAGCAGCGCGAATCAGTTGATCAAGACCAGACTCTTCGATCCCAAGCTCTTCAAGGAACATTTGCTTTTCTTCGCCCTCTAACTCTGCAATTTCCTCTTCAATCTTTGCAGAGATAACAATAACATTGCTATTTTCACCTGCTGCAAATTCTCTTACTTGTTTTACGTAGTCGTTATCACCAGCGGAAACATCTTCCTCTGACACATTCGCTACGTAAAGGACAGGCTTGCTTGTAAGCAAATGCATTTGCTTAACAATCTTCATTTCATCTTCATTAAAATCGATACTTCTTGCTGGTTTTTCGTTTTCAAATGCTTCCTTTAACTGTTCCAAAACTGGAAGTTCCGCAACCGCTTCTTTATCTTTTGATTTAGCAAGCTTAGCTACTCGACCAATTCGTTTATCAACAGACTCTAAATCAGCTAAAATTAACTCTAAGTTAATTACTTCAATATCACGAAGTGGATTTACGCCACCTGATACATGCGTAATATTATCATCCGCAAAACAACGAACAACATGTGAAATCGCATCTACTTGGCGAATATGAGAAAGGAATTTATTTCCAAGCCCTTCCCCTTTACTAGCACCTTCAACAATCCCGGCAATATCAGTAAACTCAAACGCAGTTGGGATCGTCTTTTTTGGTTTGACTAGTTCTGTTAGCTTGTCCAATCGTTCATCAGGAACTTCAACAATCCCAACATTTGGATCAATCGTACAAAACGGATAATTTGCTGATTCAGCACCAGCTTGTGTAATTGCATTAAATAGCGTTGACTTACCCACGTTTGGCAAACCAACAATTCCAGTTGTTAAAGCCACTCACAGTCACTTCCTTTTATTTATGGATCGGTTCGCGCAAAAACAAGGCAAGGCCTCCCCTTCCCTTGTTACTCGGAACCCAATACTTTTTTCATTTTCTTTGAAAAGTCCCGGCGCGGCAGCATCACACTATGTTGGCAACCCATGCACTTGATTCGCACATCCATTCCCATGCGAATGATCTTCCATCGATTTTCTCCACAAGGATGCGGTTTCTTCATTTCTACCACATCATGTAACGCAAACTCCTTCTCAGCCACTGGTTCGTCCTCCTCGGGGTCTTCTGCTTGTATTATACACGAACGAGCCAGTGCTTTGTAGTGTCAAAGCCTGCTTTTTGCACCTGGATGTTTCAAAACAGGGTAAAGAATGAGTGCTGCCAGTATATATAAATTAAGCACTCCATACAATGGATACAAGATTGAGATTAATGTTGAAAACCCAAACATCGTCATCGGGGCCATTAAGGCGACCAAGGCAAGAGCAATTAACCAGGCTGGTCCTTGGACCATGTGCGAAATCGAGAGATAAGTCCAAACACACCTGATGTGGCAGTTGTATAAATTGCCAACCATAACACAAGCGATATTGCCAATACCATTACCGATGGATAATGCTTTAAAATCACAAATAACGGGATTTCATAAAAGATAATTTCTTGAGCAACAGATAAAAGCGATTCATTGTATAAGTAAGAAATCGTACCAAGGAGTACGCCACTACCAATGCTTGCAATATAGATTTCTCCTCGATGTTTAATTTGGTTTCCAACAGCTCCAAGAACAGCAATAATTGGCAAGATATTAAGCGATGTAAATGTAAGTGCTGCTGGCCAATTATGTTGCAATGCAAAATCAAAAGTGAACGTAAATCCGATTGATGACTGATAAACAACTAGTACAACAACAAGACAAATAATTAGTACGGGGATAAGCATTGCATTCATTTTCGTCATACCAGTTGTATCTTTTAAGAACATAACAACGACAAGTCCTGCATTAATGACAATGCCAAGCCAAAATGGGATTTGATACACCTCTAACGTTGCGCCTGCTCCCGCTAACATAATCACTGTCACAGAGAATAAATAAAGGATAATCATCACATCATACGCTTTTGCTAATTTCTTTCCTAGTAATACTTCAAGAATAGGCAGGTAGTGAGTTGTGCCTTTTTTCTTTGCAATGGTCAAAATGACTGCACAGCTCATTGCAAAAAGACATGCAAATAGGATAATAGCCAGTCCGCTTTCCGCACCAAAAAATTCCCATAACTCTCTCCCCGATGCATAACCAGCTCCAATAATCGTTCCTACAATTAAAAACATCCATTTTAACCCATTGCCCCACATATGGTCACCCTCAAATTTTTTCCGTCATGTATAGATTCAAATGAAATCTACTATACTGTTACTACTATGGGGAAGGAGACAAATATATGAGTACAAACCTTTGGCCATTTAAAAAAAGAAGACCTCCTCTTCGTTTTCATATCGAGGATGTGGAATTAATAGATCAACTCGGAAAGGCATTGCTTTCCCATTGTGATAGACGCGGCAAACGTGACTTACTGTTATTATGCATTGGAACAGACCGCTCTACTGGTGATGCCCTCGGGCCGCTGCTTGGCAGTTTACTTAAAAACACTGAATTAACTCATTTTCATGTGTATGGCACTCTAGCAGAACCAATCCATGCAACAAATATGGAAGAACGTTTAACCGAAATTTACGAAAAACATAGTCATGCATATACAGTTGCTGTCGATGCATGTCTTGGCAGAAGTACGAACGTTGGGTATGTAACACTAAACGAAGAACCTTTAAAACCTGGTGCTGCAATGGGTAAAAACTTGCCTGAAATTGGCGATATTTGTTTAACTGGCATCGTAAATGTTGGCGGATTAATGGATTTTTATATGTTGCAAAGCACACGCCTACATGTCGTGATGAATATGGCCGAAAAACTGACCGCTTTAATACAGCAAGTGGATACCTGTTTAAGCGTATCGCAAAAACCACAAAAAGCTTTCCGACTTCTAGCACCAAAAAACGAGTTGCTCTAAGCAACTCGTTTAAGTTTGTCGATAATCGACCCAGAATGATTAAAAACGCTTATCAGACAAGAATCTAGCGACGACGTATGTGAGCGTTGGACTTCAGTCCAAATTAAACGCATCACCCAATTCTTTTAACGCTTGAACCAACTGGTTGATTTCCTCCATCGTCGTATATGGCCCAAAACTGACTCTAAGCAGCCCTTCATCTGAAGTCTCGAACCATTCATGTAGCTTTGGTGCGCAATGTAGTCCTGAACGAACGGCCATCTGATAGTGTTGATCTAAGATAATTCCTGCCTCTTGACTACTCAGCTGTAAGTTGAAAAGCCACAACTGCTACTCTATTATCACCGTCCACAGAACCAACTACTTTCACAAATTCAAGCTCTCTTATTCCACTTAGAAATGCCGAGGTTACATTTTGTTCATGCTGAAAAATCGCTTGAACGCCCCCAAGTTCATCAAGTGCTTTTATCCCAGCACCTAAACCTGCTATTCCCGGTGTATTCACCGTACCTGCTTCATATCGTTCTGGCCATGTTTCTGGTTGGTGCGTGAGCTCAGACTGGTTCCCAGTCCCTCCATGAATGAGAGGTATAAGACCCAAATCTCTAGAAACAGCAAGTAATCCTGTTCCTTGTGGCCCTAGTAAACCTTTATGGCCTGGACACGCTAGCATATCGATTCCGTCACGTTCGAGATCAATATCAATAATTCCAGCTGTTTGTGACGCATCTACAAGCAAAACAGCATGAACGGCTTTTGCTTTTTCTGCTATATCTTTTAATGGAATAAGTTCCCCAGTTACATTAGACGCATGATTAATCACAATTAAATCGGTTGATTCCGATATATGATCAACAACCGCTCTCGCTGTTTCTGAACCTGTTTTTCCACTCGCATAGGTTACTTGGATGTCTTTTTCTGTCTGCAAATGATGCAACGGACGCAACACGGAATTATGTTCAAATACTGTTGTAACAACCTCTCCACCTCGACGAATTGGAAAGCCAAGAATAGCTTGATTTAATGCGTATGTGGCATTTGGATAAAACCAAATATGTTTTGGGCTTGGTGCAGCAAATAATTTTGCTGCCATTTCTCTCGTTTCAAACACCACTTCTGCCGCTTGCTGGGCAAGTCGGTGTCCACTCCTACCCGGGTTCGCACTAAATGACTCAAGTGCATTGGTAACAGCCTCGGTTACTCCCTTCGGTTTTGGGGACGATGTGGCGGCATGATCAAAATAAAGCAAGTCCGTTACTCCTTTCAAAAAAGAAGCTATCCACTTTAGGAAGCTTCTTCTACTCTTCTGATTGAATAAGCAAATCTAGAATTCGCTCCAAATCATCGTCAGAGAAATAATCAATTTCGATTTTCCCCTTTTTCTTACCTGGTTTAATTAAAACTGAAGTTCCTAATGAGTCTCTTAATAGTTCCTGACGTTCTTTAATAATAGGTGGTAATTTTACTTTTACTGACTTTGTTTCACGTGGAACATGTTCATTTATCTGTTGAACGAGCTGTTCCACTTCACGCACACTTAACTTATCTTGCAATACTTTTTCAAGTACATTTGAAAGCTTTTGTTTATCCTGTAAGCCTAATAATGCTCTTCCATGCCCCATGCTTAATTTACCAACAGAAATAAATTCCTGAACAACTTGTGGCAATTGTAATAAGCGCATATGGTTCGTAATATGTGGTCGACTCTTCCCTAATCGCTTCGCCAATTGTTCTTGAGTGCTTTTCGTATGGTTCATTAATTTCTCATAAGCAATCGCTTCTTCAATGGGGTTTAGGTCCTCACGTTGTAGGTTTTCTATCAACGCAACTTCCATCATTTTATTTTCATCAAGGTCTTGAACAATAACCGGAATTTCGTTTAATCCTGCTTGTTTCGCCGCTCGGACACGGCGTTCACCCATGACAATTTCATATCCTTTTATTGTTTTACGAACAGTAATTGGTTGCAGAATTCCATGTTCTTTAATTGAAACAGTTAGTTCTGCCAGCGACTCTTCAGAGAAAGTTTTTCTTGGCTGATATGGATTCGGACGCACTTCCGAAATAGAAATTTGCACTATTTTTTCTTGCGACTCTTCACCTTGATCCGGAAAAAAGCCTCCAACCCTTTCCCTAAACCTTTTTTCCCTGCCGTTTTAGCCATTCGCCACCACTTCCTTCGCTAAGTCTATGTATACTTCTGCTCCACGCGACTTCGCATCATACACAATAATGGGTTTGCCATAGCTAGGTGCTTCACCTAAACGAATTGTCCTAGGGATGATCGTATCAAATACTTTATCTCGAAAATATTTCTTTACTTCTTCAATAACTTGGATACCTAGATTCGTACGGGCATCTAACATCGTTAACAGTACACCTTCAATTGCTAACTCTGTATTCAAATGTTTTTGTACTAACCGTACCGTATTAAGTAACTGACTTAGACCTTCTAAGGCATAATATTCACATTGTACTGGTATGACAACAGAATCCGAAGCGGTCAATGCGTTAATTGTTAATAGACCTAATGATGGCGGACAATCAATAAAGATATAATCATATTTTTGTTTAAGTGGCGTTAATGCTTTCTTTAAACGGACTTCCCGAGAAATCGTTGGCACAAGCTCGATTTCTGCACCTGATAATTGAATTGTTGCGGGAATAACATCTAGCATCTCGATTTCAGTCGGAAAAATCACCTTGGATGCATCTAAATCCTCAATTAAAACATCATATATACATTCATCTACGTCGCCCTTTTCGACTCCTACACCGCTTGTTGCATTTCCTTGAGGATCAATATCTACTAATAAGACGCGTTTTCCTAAATGAGCTAAACAAGCAGCTAGGTTGACTGACGTTGTGGTCTTGCCTACGCCGCCCTTTTGGTTTGCGACAGCGATGATCTTTGACACATGGACACCTACTTTCCTGCAAAATGACAGAGCAAGCTTTTATCTCGGCCATTTTTCATCTACAGTACATTTAACCAGAAATCGCAAAACGAACATTAAAAGAAAAGACTCATTTCCTACATTCTATCATACATTCGTTATTTGCCTATTAAAAAAAAGACCTATCTTTTTGAGATAGATCATTTTTTTGGGATACGAATCGTAAATTGATAGAAATCGTCATTGTCTTCTTCATCCGTATCAACTTTTAAGCCACTTTTCATGACCATGTCCACAGATTGGCGAATCGTATTCATTGCGATACGCATATCTTTTGGATATGATTTCCGCGTCGCTTTTTTCTTTTTAGGCGTTTCATCTGATTCTTGAGGATGCAAATAGGCTTGTACAAGTTCTTCTGTTTGCTTCACGTTTAATTGTTCATCTAAAATCGCTTGTAAGACCAACTCTTGCGCCTCTTTACTGCCTTTTAAGACGATAAGTGCTCGAGCGTGACGTTCCGAAATTTTTCTATTTAAAATGGCATTTTGAACAGATTCAGGCAAACTTAACAACCTAAGCTTATTTGCAATTGTTGACTGCCCTTTTCCTAACCTTTGTGCAAGGCTTTCTTGAGTAAGCTGATGCAAGTCAATCAATTTCGCATACGCTGTAGCTTCTTCAATAGCGGTAAGCCCTTCACGTTGCAAGTTTTCAATTAAAGCAATTGACGCTGTTTGTGAATCATTAAACTCTTTCACAATTGCTGGAATCGTTTCCCATTCAAGCGAAGTAACAGCTCGGAACCGCCGCTCTCCTGCAATGATTTCGTATTTTTCGTCACGAATTCGAACAACAATTGGTTGAATGATACCGTGGGTTCGTATCGTCTGAGCAAGCTCTGTAATACGATCCTCATCAAATAACGTTCTTGGTTGAAACCGATTGGGTACAATATCTCGAATCGGAATTTGTTGTACTTCTTCGTTTCCATTCAGTTCAGCATCGTCGTTTTTATCATTAAAGCCAAATAGGCGTGAAAACGATTGCTTCATCGCCTCGGACACCACCTTTGTTAATAACCATGATTGATTGATTCGACATCCATCCACAGCATTCCTCTATCTATCTAAAAACGAATCAAATGTTCCACGTGAAACAATAACAACGCTAGTTAGCTGCTTGTTTCCATACTCTTCCCTTATCAACGCATGTAATGGCCTATTCAATTGGCTGTTTATTAGGCGTACCCGGTTTTCTTGGATACTTCTTAGGTGTTGTTTTCACTTTCCTAATTTGCACGATATGCCTGTCACTATTTTCCTTTGGTAACTGGAATGCGTGATTGGCAACAATTTCTCCACCTAAAACAGTTATTGCTTTGTTCGCATCTTTTAGTTCTTCTTCTGTTCCTGCACCTTTTAATGCAAGAAAGTCACCACCATTTTTGACAAACGGCATACATAATTCACTTAGTACCGACATCCGTGCAACAGCTCTTGCAATGACGATATCGTATTTTTCTCGATGATAGTTGCTTTTTCCAGCTATTTCAGCTCGATCGTGGTAAAAAGATACATTAGTAAGACCTAACTCTTCTGCCAAATACGTTAAAAAACCAATTCTCTTGTTTAACGAATCAACAATTGATACATGTAAATCTGGATAAATAATTTTTAACGGCAAACTTGGAAAACCTGCTCCTGCACCAATATCCACTATTTTTTGATCTGAAAATGAGTAATACAGGCCGGGAGTAAACGAATCATAAAAATGTTTCAAATAAACGTCGTCCCTGTTTGTAATAGCCGTTAAATTCATTTTCTCATTCCACTCAATGAGCAGTTCAAAATATCGATTGAACTGCTCGTTTTGAATAGACGATAATGTAATTCCGTTTTTCGCAAGTAACGAGGAGAATAGTTCTTGGCTCATTTGCTCCTCCTTAAGATGATGTTTTTGCAAGGCGGCCCTGTTCTAAATACACAAGTAAAATGGATACATCAGCTGGATTTACACCTGATACACGCGAAGCTTGCCCAACTGACAATGGACGAACTAACTTCAACTTTTGACGCGCTTCTGTTGCGAGGCCTTGAATTGCCTCGTAATCCAAATCTTCCGGTATATGCTTTTGTTCCATTTTCTTAAGACGCTCTACTTGCTGCCATTGCTTTTCTATATAGCCTTCGTACTTCACTTGGATTTCAACCTGTTCGCGTACATCTGCATCAAGATCTTTGTCTGGAGTAGGTATTATCCCAAGTAAATCGTTGTACGTCATTTCAGGACGCTTCAATACTGAAGACGCCTTTAATGCTTCTGCCATTGGTTTAGAACCAAGTTTCGTAAGCAATTCATTCACTTCTTCTGAAGGCTTAATAATTAGTCCTTCAATCCGTTTCTTTTCAAGTTCAACCGCTTCTTGTTTCGCAACAAAACGATTGTAGCGGTCTTCTGAAATCATACCAAGGTCATACCCTTTTTTCGTAAGACGAAGATCCGCATTATCGTGACGTAAAATCAATCGAAATTCTGCACGGGAAGTTAGTAATCGGTATGGTTCATTTGTACCTTTTGTGACAAGATCATCAATTAATACACCGATATACGCATCAGAACGATCAAGAATAACCCCTTCTTTTCCAAATGCTTTTTGCGCAGCATTAATTCCTGCCATAATTCCTTGCCCTGCTGCTTCTTCGTAACCAGAAGTCCCGTTAATTTGACCAGCAGTAAATAATCCAGAAATTTTCTTTGTTTCCAATGTTGGCCATAATTGAGTAGGAACAATCGCATCATATTCAATTGCATAGCCAGGACGCATCATTCGCACTTCTTCAAGTCCAGGAATCGATTTAAGCATCGACAGCTGCACATCTTCCGGCAAACTAGTCGACAATCCTTGTACGTAAACCTCTGTTGTATTTCTTCCTTCTGGCTCAAGAAAGATCTGATGACGAGGTTTATCGTTAAAGCGCACAATCTTATCTTCAATCGATGGGCAGTACCTTGGTCCTGTTCCCTCTATCATACCGGAATACATAGGAGAACGTCCAAGATTTGCACTAATAATTTCGTGGGTTTCCGCCCCAGTATACGTAAGCCAGCAAGGGAGCTGGTCGGTTATATATTTTGTTGTTTCATAAGAGAATGCACGAGGAGTATCATCTCCAGGTTGGATCTCTGTTTTGGAATAGTCAATTGAACTTCCATTTACACGTGGAGGTGTCCCTGTTTTAAATCGAACTAGATCAAACCCTAGTTCCTTTAAATGATCCGATAATTTAATCGATGGTTGCATATTGTTTGGACCAGATTCATAGGAAAGTTCTCCTAATATAATTTTCCCCCGTAAATATGTTCCAGTCGTCACAACAACAGAAGTCGCTCGATACTCCGCCCCTGTGTTTGTAATAACGCCACGACATTCACCATCTTCAATGATTAGCCGATCCACCATTCCTTGCCGCAAAAGCAAGTTCTCTTGTTCTTCAATCGTTTTTTTCATTTCATGCTGATAGCTGAATTTATCTGCTTGCGCACGCAGTGCACGAACAGCAGGTCCTTTTCCTGTATTCAGCATCCGCATTTGAATATGGGTTTTATCAATATTACGTCCCATTTCTCCACCAAGTGCATCAATTTCTCGAACAACAATACCTTTAGCTGGTCCACCCACAGATGGATTACATGGCATAAATGCTACAGCATCCAAGTTCAGCGTAAGCATAAGTGTATTGGCACCCATTCGAGCGGCTGCAAGCCCTGCTTCTACTCCAGCATGACCAGCGCCTATTACAATAACGTCAAACGATCCACCTTCATAACTCATCTAGCTCGCGACTATCCACTCATTCGGGACAGTCTCCCTTCCTTCCTAAACACGACTAAGTGTTTTATTTACCTAAACAAAACTGTGAAAACAATTGATCAATTAAACTATCTTGAACATCTTCACCGATAATTTCACCTAGCAGCTCCCACGTTCTCGTTACATCAATTTGAATTAAATCAACTGGTACATCCATTTCTGTTGCATTTATTGCATCTTCGGCAAATGTCTTCGCCTGGTTCAATAATCCGATGTGGCGTGCATTTGAAACATAGGTTAAATCGTGGCTTTCGACTCCACCTTCAAAAAATAACCCACTAATTGCTTCTTCAAGCTGATCCACACCTTCTTCCTGAATTAACGATGTCGTTACTACCGGTCTATCTGCAGCAAGCTGGTAAACACGCTCCATATCAATTCGCTTCTCTTGATCGGTTTTATTAACGATAATTACAACATCCATCCCACTAACAGCTTCAAAAAGCGCTTCATCTTCTTTTGTAAGCTCTTCACTGTTATTCAAAACAAGTAAAATTAAGTCCGCATCTTTTAGTGCCTTCCTGGAACGCTCCACACCAATCTTTTCGACAATATCCTCTGTTTCACGTATACCAGCTGTATCAACAAGCCTTAATGGGACACCACGAACATTCACATATTCCTCTAACGTGTCCCTCGTTGTTCCAGGAATATCTGTTACAATCGCTTTCGCCTCATGAACCAAACTGTTCATTAAAGAAGATTTCCCTACGTTAGGTCGACCAATAATAGCCGTAGCTAACCCTTCTCGTAATACCTTTCCTTGCTTAGCTGTTACTAGTAGCGAATCGATCTCCGCAACAACAGGCATCATTTTTTCATATATAAGCTTAGCAGTCATTGTTTCCGCATCGTATTCAGGATAATCAATATTTACTTCGATCGCTGCAACAGTTTCTAAAACTTCTTGCCGAAGCTTCTCAATTTTTGTTGAAAGACGCCCTTCAACTTGACGCATCGCCACATTCATCGCTCTATCGGTCTTAGAGCGAATAAGATCCATCACACCTTCGGCTTGCGACAAATCAATCCGTCCGTTTAAAAAGGCACGCTTCGTAAATTCTCCCGGCTCAGCCAATCGAGCTCCGTGTTTCAACACAGCCTGTAGTACACGATTTACTGAAACCAATCCACCATGGCAATTGATTTCTACTACATCTTCCCGTGTGTATGTTTTAGGTGCACGCATAACGGTAACCATCGTTTCTTCAATTACGTCTTCACCTTCAGTAAGATGGCCATAAACAATCGTATGACTCTCTGCAGCCTCTAACGATTTTGCTCCGCGAAATAACTTATCACCAATTGTAATTGCTTGATCTCCGCTCAGCCGGACAATTCCAATCGCACCTTCTCCAAGTGCCGTCGATATTGCTGCAATCGTATCCATTCTCTCTTCACCCCCATAAAAAAACAAATAGCTTCAACTTATAAGAATAGCACAGCCAATCAGGAAAAGCTATCGCCTGAAATGCTTCTCTCCTTACCAAATTCTCCTTTCCTCATAAAAAAAAGGAAGCGCACGCGCTCCCTTTGTCTTTATCTTGGATCAACCACAACATGACGTTTTTGACCGGCACCTTTTGATTCAGTTTTAACACCTTTTTCGTTAGCGAGCGCCATATGGATGACTTTACGTTCTCTCGCAGGCATCGGTTCTAATACGACCGACTCCTGTGATTGTTGTGCCTTTTTGCTAACACGAACTGCTAATTCTTTTAATGTCTCTTCCCGTTTTTCACGATACCCGCCAGCATCAAGTTGAATTCGTACAAAATCAACTGTACCCGCTTGGACAACAGCTAAATTAGCGAGGTATTCAAGTGAATCGAGCGTCTGCCCTTTTTTTCCAATCAACCGCCCTTGATCCGCTTCATTTACACTCAAAAGGTTAAACCTTAAGTCTTTCCCTTTTTTCTGTTCATCTAACTCAACTTCAATACCCATTAAAGAAATTGTTTCTTTTAGGAAAGTACTGGCAACCATAGCAGAATTGGGCTTAACTCGAACTTCAATGACTGCTGGTTTTACACCAAATAAACCTAGAAACCCTTTGTTTGGCTGTTCCACTACATCATAGACTAACTGTTCCCGCTCGACACTTAAATCATTCATTGCCTTTGCAACAGCTTCTTCGATAGTTCGGCCTTTTACCATATGAGTTGCCATTTGCTTTCCCCTTCCTTATTTCCGCTTTTTCTTTTTGCCTTTTTTCTTATTATTATTGTTCTTTTTGGGATTATTCTTTGTTGATTTACCCTTTTGTCCAGCTTGATTAACCGCAAGTGTGGACTCCAGCCCTCTTTTGCCTGCATTTGGACCAGTGATAAAATAGGTTTGGGCAATCATGAATATATTTCCGACAACCCAGTACAGAATAACAGCTGCTGGAAGAAATGCTCCAATAACTAGGATCATAATCGGCATCATGTATAACAGAATCTTCATCTGTGGATTGTTTTGTACCATCATCATCTTTTGCTGAAAAAACGTTAATATACAAGCCAATACCGGCAAGATGAAGAATGGATCAGCTACGTTTAACTCAAACCATAAAAAACGTTCGCCCTCAAAATTAGGTGTTCGCATGATTGCATGATAAATCGCCAAGAAAATTGGCATTTGGATAAGGATCGGCAAACATCCTGCAAAAGGGTTCACTTTATGTTCCGCAAACATCTTCTGCATTTCTTCATTGAGTTTCACTCTCGTATTTTGATCTTTTGCGCTATATGTTTCTCTTAGTTTTTGCATCTCTGGTTGCAATTGCTGCATCGCTTTTGTGCTTTTTGTTTGCTTAATCATTAATGCATTAATATCGCACGGAATAAAATCGTTACGACAATAATCGCCACACCATAACTACTTACCCAACCAGCGATGATAATAATGAGCTGTGACAACGGATACACAAAAAAGGAATTCCAAATACCCGAACTCTCTGCAGTAACTGGCTCATTAATACTAAAACAACCGGATAAGAACAGCAGCATACTCGCCATAATTGCGAGCCAACCTATTCTCTTCAATTCTCGTACATCCTCTCCAGCAGTCAGCTTTCTTTCTTTTTATGTGGACGCGAAAGCACTTTAGACTTACGCATAACATGTTCTAAACTACTTCGAACTTCTTTTAAGGAAAGGTCACGCGCAGGATTCCTAGCATAACAACATAATCACAGCCATGTTGGAGCTGGTCCTGTAAATCATGAAACACCACTCGGACCAAACGTTTGATTCGATTTCGACAGACAGCGTTACCCACTCGTTTTGAAACAGATAAGCCCAGCCGCAATTCCACTTGTCCCTCTTTTGGCAATATATAAAGAACAAACTGCCGATTAGCCATCGAAGTTCCTTTTTTAAAGACAGCTGAAAATTCTTCGTTCTTTTTTATACGTTGTTCTTTTTTCATCATGCACACGACCTCTCGCCCGCAATGGTTTTTATACCAGAAAAAGACCACTGGTGTCAGTGTCTATGCAGACAATACTTTTCTTCCTTTTTGACGACGACGCGCAAGGACTTTACGTCCGTTTTTCGTAGCCATACGAGCACGGAAGCCGTGATTCTTTTTGCGCTTACGGTTATTTGGTTGGAACGTTGGTTTACCCATGTATTCCACCTCCTTCGAGGATTGTATCTCTTCAGACACTCTTAAAAATTATAAAGATAAAAAGCGCACTCTGTCAAGTAGCTATTTTAATTATCGATTACCTACCTCTTTTCATTCCTTTTCGTCAAATGTGGATTATTTTCGAGCTCTTTTTTGTTTGTCTACAAGTTATCGACAACGATTTGCACATATCTAGTGTTGTGGACAACGTCAAGATACTAGATGCTGCGTTTTGTGGATAAGTATATTAAACCATTGCGGCTTAAGGTTATTTTTGCTATGATTAAGTTGTTTTCCTTCGTGGACACTGATTTTATCAAAAAACCTGTCCACAGCCTGTGGGTAAGGTTGTGGACAGGTTTTTTATTTCTGTTTCTTTATTTATCCACAACACACTGGATATGTTGAACATACCGTTTTTCTACTATATTATTATTTACTCACATTATAACGGGGTATGCATATTTATTCCACTTTATTTTTTAGGTTATACAAAGGTTGTACAGTAATGAGATGTCGCAAAAGGAGGGGCTTTCTTGGAAAATATTCATGACTTATGGAGCAAAGTGCTTGAAGAAATGAAGAAGAAAGTAAGTAAACCGAGTTATGAAACTTGGTTAAAAGCAACAAAAGCAAATACATTGCAGAATGACGTCATTGTTGTTACCGCACCAAATGAGTTTGCTCGGGATTGGCTAGAAGATCATTATTCAGGCTTAACATCTGACATTATGGAACAATTAACTGGAGCTCGTTTAGCTCCCAAGTTTGTTATTCCTCAGCATGAACAGGAAGACGAAACGCCACCAGAACAACCAGCCCCGTCTCCTGCGGAAGCCGATTTGTCCGGTCAGTCAACTACATCTAGAACAATGCTTAACGATAAATATACATTTAACACGTTCGTCATCGGATCGGGAAACCGCTTCGCCCATGCCGCTTCACTTGCAGTTGCAGAAGCTCCAGCCCGTGCTTACAATCCATTGTTTATCTATGGAGGCGTTGGTCTTGGAAAAACGCATTTAATGCACGCGATTGGCCATTATGTTATGGAACACAATCCAAATGCCAAAGTCGTTTATTTATCTTCAGAGAAATTTACAAATGAATTTATTAATGCGATTCGCGACAACAAAGCTGTCCACTTTCGCAACAAATACCGTAATGTAGATGTTCTTCTGATTGATGATATTCAATTTATAGCTGGAAAGATCCAAACACAAGAAGAGTTCTTCCATACATTCAATGCGCTCCATGAAGAATCAAAACAAATTGTCATATCAAGTGATCGACCTCCAAAAGAGATACCTACACTTGAAGATCGACTGCGTTCCAGATTTGAATGGGGATTAATTACGGATATTACACCACCTGATTTGGAAACCAGGATTGCGATCTTACGCAAAAAAGCAAAAGCAGAGAACTTAGATATTCCAAATGAAGTGATGCTTTATATCGCTAATCAAATTGATACAAATATTCGCGAGCTTGAAGGCGCGCTTATTCGTGTCGTAGCGTACTCAAGTTTAATTAATCAAGATATGAACGCTGATCTTGCAGCTGAAGCACTTAAAGATATTATTCCTAATGCACTTCCTAAAACGCTGACGATTACAGATATCCAAAAGCTTGTCGGTGATCACTATCAAGTAAAAATGGAAGATTTTAAAGCAAAGAAACGAACAAAATCTGTTGCTTTCCCACGCCAGATTGCCATGTACTTATCCCGTGAATTAACGGATGCATCACTTCCTAAGATCGGAAGCGAATTTGGCGGGCGTGACCACACCACAGTGATTCATGCTCATGAAAAAATCTCCAAATTGCTTATGACAGATCAAGAGTTGCAGCAAAAAGTCCAAGCAATTACAGAACAACTGCGTCAGTAAATGTGAACATGTGCATAAAGTTGACAAGCCTATCCACATATTACCCACATGTGAATAGGCTGTCTCTTTACGCTTTTTCCTTGTTTATCCACAAATACACAAGCCCTATTACTATTACTACGACTTTAAAACATTAGTAAAAGATATATGAAAAGGAGTTTCTTATTATGCATGTTATTATTGACCGAAACCGAATGGTGCACGATGTCCAACACGTAGCTAAAGCCGTATCACCGAGAACAACAATTCCAATTCTTACTGGTATAAAGCTTGTTGTCTCTGCAAATGGATTAACACTTACGGGTAGTGACTCTGATTTATCGATTGAATCGGTTATTCCTACTGTGGAAAACGAGAAAGAACTCGTACAAATTGAACAAGAAGGCAGTATTGTTCTGCAATCAAAATATTTTTCTGAAATTGTTAAGAAACTTCCTGGGGATACAATTGAGATTCAAGTTCATGACCAATTTGCTGCAACAATCCGTTCTGGATCGTCTGTTTTTACATTAAACGGATTAGACCCTGATGAATATCCGCGTTTACCGGAACTAAAAGAAGATTTGATTTTTAGCATTCCTCAGGATATGCTGCGCAACGTAATTCGCCAAACGGTCTTTGCGGTGTCCACCCAGGAAACACGTCCAGTGTTGACAGGTGTAAACATTGAGACCGGAGAAGGTGGATTAATCTGTTCTGCAACAGATAGTCACCGATTAGCAATGCGCAAAGCGAAGATTGAATTCCAAAGCGATGACTTACATTTTCAGAATGTCGTGATTCCAGGAAAGAGTTTGCAAGAACTTAGCAAAATTTTAGAGGATACAAGTGACCCAGCAGAAATCGTTGTTACCGAGAATCAGATTTTATTTAAATTAGGGAACCTTTTATTCTTTTCGCGATTACTTGAGGGGAAATATCCTGTTATTTCAAGCATGATTCCAACTCAATCAAAAACAAGTTTTGTTCTAAAAACAAAGCAGTTGTTACAAACACTAGAAAGAGCATTGCTGCTTTCTAGAGAAGCAAAAAACAATGTCATCAACTTAAAAACGCTTGGTGAAAATCAAATTGAGATTACATCCACTTCGCAAGAGGTTGGAAAAGTAACTGAACAAATGGAGACTGAGAAATTTGAAGGTGAAGAAATGCGTATCTCGTTTAACGGAAAAAATATCATTGACGCATTAAAAGTTGTTGATAGTGACGAAATTCGCATTGCTTTCACGGGTGCAATGAGCCCTTTTGTCATTCGTCCAATTGATTCGGATCATTACTTGCACTTATTCTCTCCAGTGCGCACATATTAAGAAGCTATGTGAAAAATAGGTTGGCTAGAACGAAATCGTTTAGTACAATAGAGAAAGAGAAACTAACAGGGAACGAAAAATCGATATGGCTAACTATTTCTAAGGCAGCATTCTCAGACAGATATGCTGTCTTCCCTTCGTCTAGCAGATTGTGAGGTGCGTTTTGGAACAGATTAGAATTGAAACGGAATATATTACACTTGGGCAGCTGTTAAAAGAAGTAGGTGCTATTGACACTGGCGGGATGGCTAAGTGGTATTTAAGTGAGCATACGGTTATTGTGAACGCGGAGACTGAAAACCGACGTGGCAAAAAGCTACGGGATGGCGATGTAATTGATTTGGAAGATGGGCGAACATTTATGATTGCCGTAAAGGACTAACCATGCTCATTCATACGCTTGCACTTACTTCATACCGCAATTATGAAGAAACAACGGTTTCCTTTGGACCTAAAGTTAATGTCTTTGTTGGTGAGAATGCCCAAGGAAAAACAAATTTGCTGGAAGCTATATATGTTGTTGCTTTAGCGAAATCACATCGCACACCAAAAGATAAAGAGCTGATCGGATTTGATCAGCCTTTTGCACGCATTCATACGGAAGGGCAGGTCCGAACAGGCGAAATCGAACTTGACCTTATTTTGTCTGGTAAAGGAAAAAAAGGAAAGATCAATGGGTTGGAACAACGGCGTTTAAGTGATTATGTAGGAACGTTAAACGTGGTGATGTTTGCTCCAGAGGATCTTGACTTGGTGAAGGGCAGTCCTCAAGTGCGGAGGCGTTTTATTGATATGGAGTTAGGACAAATAAGCCCTGTTTATTTGCATGAACTATCCCTTTACGGAAAGATATTGAAACAACGTAATGTGCTACTGAAGGACATGCAACAAAAACGTTCAAACGAATTTACGATGCTCGATGTGCTGACAGATCAATTAATAGAGAAAGCTGCTTTTATCGTGAAAAAGCGTGCTGAATTCATCGTGCAACTTGAAAAATGGGCAATTCCGATACATGAGTCGATTAGTCGAGGGAAAGAATTATTGAACTTCGTTACATCCCATCGTTTGAGGTATCAGACATGGGAAATATGACGAAAATAAAAGAAGACCTCAAACATGTATATAAACAGAAAAAGGAAAATGAAGTTCGGCGGGGAACAACTCTTTTTGGACCCCATCGCGATGACATCGCTTTTTCTGTTAATGGATTAGATGTACAAACCTATGGCTCCCAAGGCCAGCAACGGACAACCGCATTATCACTAAAACTAGCAGAAATTGATCTGATTTATGCTGAGATTGGTGAATATCCAATCTTACTTTTAGACGATGTGCTTTCAGAATTAGATGATTATAGGCAATCTCATTTACTAGAGACGATCCAGAGCCGTGTCCAAACGTTTGTGACAACGACTTCGATTGGTGGCCTGCATCAAAACGTATTGCGCGAAGCTCGTGTATTTACGGTTGTCCACGGCGCGGTTGAGCGAATGGAGTAAGAGTATGTATATTCATATTGGCGGAGATGTCATATTGCCGGCAAAAAAGGTAATTGGCATTTTTCCATACGCAGAAAAAGAACTTTCAAAGCAAACGAAAGTTTTTTTAAAAGAGCGGGAGCAAGATGGATCCTGCATAAAGATTGTAGACGATGATTCGGTCAAAAGTATTATCGTGACGGATGCATCCACTTATTATTCCCCTGTATCTTCACAAACATTGTTTAGGCGGTCCAATACGGATGCGCTGGAAAAGCTGCATGGAGATGTAGAAGACTAAATGGAGCCAAGCAAGCTACATGATTCCTGATGAGAAGGTGAAGAATGTTGGAAAATGAGCAAAATCAAGCATACGATGAAAGCCAAATACAAGTATTAGAAGGCCTTGAAGCCGTTAGAAAACGACCTGGAATGTACATCGGCTCGACGAGCCAAAAAGGATTGCATCACTTAGTTTGGGAGATTGTTGACAACAGCATTGATGAAGCAATGGCTGGATATTGCGACACAATTAGTGTGACAATTGAAGAAGATAATTCCATTACTGTAGAAGATAATGGACGTGGTATTCCTGTTGGTATTCAAGAGAAGATGGGGCGTCCAGCAGTTGAAGTTATTATGACTGTGTTACACGCAGGCGGGAAGTTTGGTGGAGGAGGCTACAAGGTTTCCGGCGGACTTCATGGTGTTGGTGCGTCTGTAGTAAATGCGTTGTCTACGTATTTGGAAGTAAATGTCCATCTCGATGGAAAAATTCACAAACAGACTTACAGTCGTGGCGTTCCACAAGCGACTTGGAAGTAGTTGGCGAAACAGATAAAACAGGAACAATTATTTCTTTCCGCCCAGATGGCGATATTTTTAAAGAAACGCTCGAATTTGATTACGATACGCTTGCTAGTAGGGTACGCGAATTGGCCTTTTTAAATAAAGGGTTAACGATCAATATGATAGACAAACGACCAGAAGGTAAGCAGGCTACGTATTTTTATGAGGGGGAATCTCCTCTTTTGTTAAGCATTTAAATCGGACAAAAGAAGCACTTCATGAAGATCCAATCCATGTTGAGGCTGAAAAAGAAGGCTTAACAGTTGAGGTAGCGGTCCAATACAATGATGGTTATACGAGCAGTATTTACTCATTTGCCAATAATATTAATACCCATGAAGGTGGTACGCATGAATCCGGTTTTAAAACGGGATTAACGCGTGTCATTAATGATTATGCCCGTAAGAATAGTCTATTTAAAGAAAATGACCCTAATTTAAGTGGTGAAGATGTTCGTGAAGGCTTAACGGCAATCATTTCTGTTAAGATTCCAGAACCACAATTTGAAGGCCAAACAAAAACAAAGCTTGGCAATAGTGAAGCGCGTACTATAACTGATTCACTTTTCTCTGAAAGCTTTTCACGATTTTTGGCAGAAAATCCAACTGTTGGACGAAAGATTGTAGACAAAGGCTTGATGGCTTCTAGAGCTCGCGAAGCTGCAAAAAAAGCGCGCGAGTTAACAAGACGGAAAAGTGCGCTTGAAGTAAGCTCATTGCCAGGTAAATTAACGGATTGCTCGTCAAAAGATGCATCCATTAGTGAATTGTTTATTGTTGAGGGTGATTCTGCTGGTGGTTCAGCAAAGAGGAAGAGATCCTCATATTCAAGCTATTTTGCCACTACGTGGAAAGATCCTTAACGTAGAAAAAGCAAGGCTTGATAAAATTCTTGCTAATAACGAGATTCGGATGATTATCACTGCAATCGGCACTGGTATTGGTGAAGAGTTTGATATTGAAAAAGCGCGTTACCATAAGATTGTTATTATGACTGATGCCGATGTTGATGGAGCTCATATTCGTACACTTATTCTTACCTTTTTCTATCGCTATATGCGTGAGTTAATCGAAAATGGTTACGTGTATATTGCTCAACCGCCGCTTTACAAAATTGAGCAAGGTAAAAATAAGGTGACGTATGTTTATTCTGATCGTGAATTAGAAGCACATATGCAAACAGTTGAAGATCGTTCAAAAGTAGGTGTGCAACGTTACAAAGGACTTGGTGAGATGAATGCGACACAGCTTTGGGATACAACAATGGACCCAGAGGTGCGCAATATGTTGCAAGTAACGCTTGCAGATGCAATTAAAGCAGATGAGATTTTTGAAGTGTTAATGGGCGATCGTGTTGAGCCAAGACGCGACTTTATTCAAGAGAATGCACATTACGTGAAAAACTTGGACATTTAAGAGAAGAGCCGGTTTTCTAATGCCGGCTTACCGTGGAGGTTTACGCAATGGCTGAAGAAGAAGTGTCAAGATTAAGAGAGAGACAGATTGATGATGAGATGAAAGAATCATTCATGGATTATGCCATGAGTGTTATTGTCAGCCGTGCCTTGCCAGATGTGAGGGATGGGATGAAGCCTGTACACCGCCGTATTTTATATGCGATGTTTGAACTTGGCATGACGCCTGATAAGCCGTATAAAAAATCGGCACGTATTGTTGGTGAGGTTCTTGGGAAGTACCATCCACATGGTGATTCATCCGTTTACGATACAATGGTGCGGATGGCGCAAGATTTCAGTTACCGCTACATGCTTGTAAACGGTCACGGTAATTTCGGATCAATTGATGGGGATTCAGCGGCGGCAATGCGTTATACTGAATCGAAAATGTCAAAGATTTCGATGGAGCTTGTCCGTGATTTAAATAAAGACACAGTTGATTTTGCTGAAAACTATGATGGCACTGAACGCGAACCGGTTGTTTTACCTGCTCGTTTTCCAAATCTACTTGTGAACGGGACATCTGGGATTGCTGTCGGGATGGCAACAAACATTCCACCGCACCAACTTGGTGAGGTAATTGATGGGTCCTTGCTTTATCAGAAGACCCAGAGATTAGCATCCCTGAATTAATGGAACATATTCCGGGTCCAGACTTTCCGACCGGCGGCGAGATCCTTGGTCGTTCTGGTATACGAAAAGCCTATACAACTGGACGCGGTTCGATTATGGTCCGTGCGAAAACAAACATAGAAGAGAAAAAAGGCAAACAATCAATTATTGTGACAGAGCTTCCATATCAAGTGAATAAAGCTCGTCTAATTGAGAAGATTGCTGAGCTTGTTCGTGATAAAAAGATTGAAGGTATTTCGGAACTGCGTGATTCATCTGACCGGAATGGGATGCGTATTGTCATTGATCTGAGAAGAGATGCCAATGCAAACGTCATTTTGAACAACTTGTATAAGCAAACTGCTTTGCAAACAAGCTTTGGTATTAATACGCTTGCGCTTGTAAAAGGGCGTCCAGAAGTGCTTAATCTTAAGCAAGTTCTTGAACATTATTTAAGCCACCAAGTTGAAGTTATCCGGAGACGGACGCAATTTGACCTTAATAAAGCGGAAGCACGTGCTCATATTTTAGAAGGTTTGCGTATTGCTTTGGATCATATTGATGAGATTATTGCCTTAATCCGCGCATCTGATACAGCGGAGATTGCACGTAATGGCTTAATCGAACGTTTTGAATTGAGCTATGAGCAAGCACAGGCCATTCTTGATATGCGCTTGCAACGTTTAACAGGACTTGAGCGAGATAAGCTTGAGCAGGAATACCAAGAGTTAATGGCGCGAATTGCGGAGCTTAAAGCGATTCTCGCTAGTGAAGAGCGAGTGCTTGAAGTCATCCGTGAAGAGTTGCTTGTTGTGAAGGAGAAGTTTAACGACGAACGCCGTACGGTTATTTCGATGAGTGAAGAACATCTTGAAGATGAGGATTTAATTCCGCGTCAAAACATCGTTATTACGATTACTCATAACGGTTATGTTAAGCGCCTCCCAATCTCTACTTATCGAGCACAACGTCGCGGAGGTAAAGGTATCCAAGGATGGGTACAAATGATGATGATTTTGTGCAACACTTGTTCACAACCAACACGCATCATACCGTGCTATTCTTTACAAACAAAGGGAAAGTCTATCGTCTAAAGGGCTATGAGATCCTGAACTTGGACGGACGGCAAAAGGGATTCCGGCAATCAACTTGCTACAAATTGATCCAGGTGAAACGATTAGTACGGTTATACCAATTGAAGAATTTGATGAGAACTACTATCTATTTTTCTTAACTGAACATGGTATTGCTAAGCGGACAAAGCTGTCGGCGTTCGCCAATATCCGCAAAGGCGGGCTTTTTGCAATAAACTTGCGAGATGATGATTCCCTCCATGGTGTCCGTCTTACCGATGGTGAACGAGAAATCATGATTGGTACGAAGCAAGGGATGGCGATTCGTTTCCCTGAAAGTGATGTTCGCTTAATGGGACGTACTGCTGGCGGTGTAAAAGGGATTAGGTTGTCTGAAGATGACGGTGTTGTTGGCATGGATGTTATCACAGAAGACCAAAAGGTGCTTGTGGTAACTGAAAAAGGATACGGCAAACGAACAGAGCTTGATGAATACCGTGTCCAAAGTCGCGGTGGTAAAGGAATCAAAACATGTAATATCACCAATAAGAACGGTCCGCTTGTTTCTCTCAAAATGGTAGCTGAAGAAGATGACATTATGATTGTGACAGCGAATGGCGTGATTATCCGAACAACAGTTGAAGGTATTTCAACAACTGGACGAAATACGCAAGGTGTTACATTGATCCGTGTTCGTGAAGGTGAAGAAGTAGCAACTGTCGCTCGTGTTAATATCAATGATGATGAGGTTGATGAACTAGAAGACGAAGACATTGTTGAAGGCGAAGCAACAGAGGTATCTGAAGCAACTGAAGAACAGGAAGAAGATAAAAACGAAGAACAAGAATAAAAAAGCGACTGACATCGGTCAGTTACTCAAACCATAGACGCAATGCCCTCGAGATAAAATCTCGAGGCATTTTTCTCGGATTCATTTTCCGTAATCCTTTCGTTTTCAATAACATGATCAGCAACTAGTGGACGGCATACACATAGGCCCCTGTAGGAGCAAAGACGAAGATGAGACCTACAGCTATGCTGTGAGGCTCATCCGTCGCCCGCGGAAAGCGAATTGAATGTCGGGAGTGAGGACAAAGAGAAAAATTTTTCATTACATTACCGGGTACTCTGGCGTATAACGAGGGTGGGCATAATACGGTGGACGTAACCCGATTTTTGGAACAGGCCAAGAATGATGCAAATAAGACATTTGTTCCTTTTTATTTGATTCGTGCACTAATAACAATGTAACGGTTGGATAGAAAGTAAAAACCACTTTGGTTCCCTCCTTGCTTATAGTATACGTAAGTATGGTGAGAGTGGAGACTGTCTCCTTCGATTAAGACGTGCACATAGGTATTTGCCTAATCATAAAGTATGTATGTAATTGGAACGGAGGGGACGATGAGGTGGCCAATCAAAATCATATGAATGAGGGACAGAGTGGTAAGCAGGAAAAACAATTAAAAGAGGTTCAGGAGATACAGCAATGGTTTGAACAGCATAAACAAACAGATCCATATCCGCTTTACCCATCTTACGGGAAAATAACGCGTTATGAGGATATTAAATTAACAGGACCGGAACAACGGCAGTTAAAGCAACCAGGTAGAAGGTTGATGGTTCCAAAACCAATTATTGAAAATCCGCATTATCAGGGTAGCGGCAAATTAAAAGATAAAATAGCTATCGTAACCGGAGGAGATAGCGGTATAGGGGCAGCAACTGCTATTGCATTTGCGAAAGAGGGAGCGGATGTAGTTGTCAGCTATTTAGATGAACATGAGGATGCCAATAGAACCAAAAGAAGAATTGAGGAATTAGGTCGGAGTTGTGTGCTTATACCAGGGGATGTAAGTAAAAAAGAACAGAATGAGGAACTGGTGCAGCAAACTTTACGTACGTTTGGCAAAATTGATGTACTTGTTAATAACGTCGGAATTCAATTTCCACAAAAAACGATTACGGATATAACTGACGAACAGTTTGACGAGACGTTTAAAGTGAATATCTATTCTCATTTTTATTTAACGCGTGCAGCTTTGCCCCATTTAAAAGTTGGTAGTTCGATTATCGGCACAGCATCGGTTGTAACGTACGTCGGAGAACCGCAGCTTGTCGATTATACGGCGACAAAGGGGGCGATCGTTGGCTGGACACGTGCGTTAGCTAAACAAATTGGTAATAAAGGTATACGTGTGAATGCGGTAGCTCCAGGAAAGATTTGGACACCGTTAATTCCAGCCAGTTTTGCTGCCGATGATAATGCATTACCAGAAGATAATGTGTTTGGTAGAGTGGGTCAGCCATTTGAATTAGCACCTACTTATGTTTATTTAGCATCGGATGATTCAAGATATGTGACTGGGCAAGTGTCCATGTGATGGAGGACAATCAACAAATTCTTAAGAGGCTTAGATAGCTGCTGGACAGTTATCTAACTTTTTATTTAATAGAGAAAGTGTGAAAGAGAAGAAGCAGATAAATACAAATCAGGTTTAGTGTTAAATTATCATCAAGGAAAAGAAACGTTATCAATATAGTAGAAACAGTTATTAGAGCAGAGGATAAAAAAATATCTTTAATTTTTTAATAGGTATAGGTATGTACGTCCCGAAATAGAAAAGAAGTGAAAGTATTGATAAATAAAGGTTTGCTGATGAAATATATATATCTAGTAATAGTGAAATGGAGATGGAGAGAAATCTTTTATAAAAAAACCTTATATTATTTTCATAAAGTAGTTGACGATATTTTGTAGAG
>BAXC01000002.1 GCA_001310375.1 Bacillus sp. JCM 19041
GACAACAGAGAATGCACCCCACGCGTGAAGACCCCAGTGGAACACACCATAACGCAAACCAATTTCAGCGGCGTCGGCGGCGTCGCCTGGGAGATCAAATAGATAACCAGGAGGGGGGTCTAAGTAATAAAGAACTGGTTCAGCGACACCAAAAAATACAAAGCCAACCCCAAGACCTGCTGCAAAAAGCATACCGACCCACGAAATAAATGAGTGTTCCGGTCTATCCGTGTCTTTACCGAGCGAAGTTTGCCGAATGGAGTAACTGCGACGACAAAGCCGAATAAAATAAATACACTTGCGATGGTCATATAGAACCAACCGAAATTGGTAATGATCCAATCAAGTGCGAAAGTAGCGGTCTCTCCGAGATGGGAGGGACTAATAATTCCCCAAACTACAAATAATGTAATAATAATCGCTGAAGTATAGAGTACAAATGATGAACTATTCTCTTTAATACCTGTTGATGTCTTATCTGACATACGCAACACCTTTCTATGTATATATAGTATGTAAAAAATATGTTGCTAAACAGCATATTAAAAATATGTACCCGATTCAACTGTGTTTTTAACGTCGAATTTAAAAATGGTGATGTGATGCCTTATTCTATCTCTAAATAACTGGAATTAATGATGTCTATACACACCTCGAGTCATATTTAAAAAAAGGAAGAATCTTGTCGATAAAAAGGGGCGAAAACCGCGTTGACATTCTGCTTGGAGAGGAGTAAGATTCGTCTTAGACTTCAAAAAATATGGTTTTTACCATTCAGTTTAACGACAAAGGAGATAAATCATCATGGAAAGAGGCATCGCTTCTTTTACGTATTCAGACAGCACGTTAGAATACTCGATTACGGGAGAAGGAGATCCGATTTTATACTTGCATGGTGGGCATTCAAGTTGCTAGAACAGCTTGGTTTGGAAGAGCTTGTTGAACAAGGATATTCTGTAATCGTACCTTCAAGAGCAGGGTACGGGCGTACCTCAAAAAAAATTGGTCAATCACTGCAAACAGCATGTGCATTTTATATCGAACTATTAAATGAACTTCATATTGATCAGGTTCATTTAATTGCTGCCTCGACTGGGGGTCCATCTGGAATTCATTTAGCAAGCCATTATCCAGAACGAATTAAATCATTTACACTGCAAGGGGCAATTACAAAACCGTGGAAGGAAGCTCGGTTTCGTGATGTGTTTCTTAGTAGATGTTTATTTCAACCATATATTGAAAAGTTGGTTTGGAAAGGTGTGTCATCGGTCACTCGCTTTTCACCCGATTGGGCTTTTAAAACAATCGCACCAGCTTATAGCACGTTGCCATACGAAGAAATAAAGCAACGTACGCTTCCTCGTGATTGGTATTTATTTGACCGCATGACAGAGTTCCAGCGGTCACGTCATGGATTTATAATTGATATGCACCAAATTCGGAACTCCTTGCAGGAGGAACTTGATGCCATCACTGTACCGACATTGATTGTTCACAGTATCAATGATGCAATTGTTCCACTTGAGCATGCCGAATATGCAAATGGACATATTCGGTCTTCTAAGCTACTATGCCTTGATACATGGGGGCATTTAGTCTGTCTTGGAAAAGGTTCTGAACGACATTCTGAAGAATTAATTGGATTTTTAAACCAATATTCTGCTTAACCGTATGGCTATCAAGCCATACGGATTTTTTTTATAGCAATTTTAGTATTTAAATAATTCCAATTCGCATTGACAGTCAAGAATTGTTTTTTTAAGCTGAATATTGTCGGTTCTATTTGGGTGATTTAAGCTTTTTAACGAAAAGTGCAAACATTTTCATGAATTGGGAATAGTAAAAGGGACACAGCACGTTGAGATAAACATAGAAAAACAACAACTGGGAGGTTTCTATGCAATTTTTATGGGGTTTGATGGGAGTTGTCGTTTTACTTGGGATCGCTTTTTTACTTTCTTCAAATAAGAAAGCGATTAATTGGAGAACGATTTTGGGTGCGCTAGTACTTCAAATATTATTTGCTTTTATTGTGTTGTGGACAGACTGGGGAAGTGCAGCGCTTACTTTCGTGACATCAGCGGTCCAACAGGCAATTGATACGTCTGCGGCAGGAATTGATATGTTATTTGGTGGTGTATTACAAGGTGAAGGGGTAGGGAACGTCTTTGCTTTTCAAGTGTTGCCGATCATTATTTTCTTCTCTGCTGTTATCAGCATCCTATATCACTTTGGCATTATGCAGTTTATTGTCAAGCATCTAGGAGGCTGGATTTCACGCTTACTTGGGACAAGTAGAGCTGAATCCATCTCAGCAACTGGGAATATTTTTGTCGGACAAACAGAAGCGCCCCTTTTGATAAAACCTTATTTAGGAAGAATGACCAAGTCTGAAATGTTTGCGGTCATGACTGGCGGTATGGCGACCGTTGCTGGTTCAGTAATGGCTGGGATTTCACAAATGGGTATACCCCTTGAGTATTTAATCGCGGCAACATTTATGTCTGCTCCGGGCGGGTTATTGATGGCTAAGATGTTAATGCCGGAAACAGAAGTAAGTGAAACAAAAGATAAAATTGATTTCAAAGTAGAGAAAACGTCAACGAATGTCATTGATGCGGCATCGAACGGTGCACTTGACGGCTTGAAGCTTGCATTAAATGTTGGGGCTATGTTAATTGCGTTTGTATCAATTATCGCGTTAATTAACCTCATATTAGGTACAGTCGGTGGTTGGTTTGGTTACGCCATTACACTTGAAGAAATTTTAGGCTACATTTTCTCTCCGATGGCTTGGTTAATTGGTGTACCATGGAATGAAGCGGTTCAAGCAGGGTCATTTATCGGGCAGAAAACAATCATTAATGAATTCATTGGATTTGATGCATTAATGTCGTCAGCGGGAGATATTTCAGAGCGGACATTTGTTATTGCAAGCTTTGCTCTATGTGGGTTTGCTAACATCAGTTCCGTCGCAATACTACTTGGTGGTTTAGGTGGTATGGTTCCAGAACGTCGTCCTCTAATCGCGAAGTACGGTGTAAAAGCACTGATTGCCGCAACCTTGGTTAACTTAATGAACGCAGCAATTGCAGGAATGTTAATTGGATAAATAAACAAAGGCAGCCTTGGGCTGCCTTTGTTTGTTCAGACTGTAAACAAAATGTCTCTGGATGGCTGTCAAAACAAGACTTTTAGTATAAATTATCATAATCGGTGTTGTTTTTCTTTACGTTTTTTGGCGATGCTTCTACTACATATGGGCGGAGAGCTTATTAAACTATATGCTGATGCTCAGTAGCCTTAGAAAAAACGAAGATGAGCCAGCGGAAATCGAAGTGCATGTGGGAGCGGGGCAAAAGAGCAAGCACTTTGTTGTGCTTTAGGATATAAGTAGCTAGAATAAAAGCTGTATCCAAGGATGTAAAAGAGGTGATTAGATGGATTTGAAAATCGTAAAGGCTCTGAAAGTAGATGCCGAAGCAATTCTACATGTACAGAAGCTTGCATATAGAAGCGAAGCGGAGATTTACAATGATTATTCGATCTTACCGCTACAAGAAACAGTAAGTGATGTGGAGAATGCGTTCTCAGAGTACACGATCTTAAAAGCAGTATCAGGTAATGGGGAAGTTTCCGGATCTGTTCGTGCTAAAAAAGAGAATGACCAGGTCTCAATCGCTAAATTGATGGTACATCCAGATTGGCAAAATTACGGTATTGGACGGAAGTTGATGGAAGCGATTGAACGGGAAGTACCAGGAAGGCGCTACTCATTGTTTACTGGTAGCAAAAGTGTAAAGAATCTGGCGCTTTATCAAAAGCTGGGATATCAGATTTATAAAGAAGGGCAATTATCTGGTGAAAATACTGTGTTTGCATTTATGGAGAAGACGACAAGCAGTCATGTGTAAGAGCACATGACTGCTTGTTTTTTTATGGGAGTCAATATGTTATAAAAACGTGCATAAGCATGATGAGAGGTCGGAGGAGAAAAGAGGTTCGTTCATATGAACAAAACCGTTTATAAATCTGCGAGAGGTGAGTGGCTTTCGTTTGATGATGTATTTTTGCAGATTAAAGCGTTTATGTTAAGCAATCCCCAGTTTGACTATAAAGTGATGGTAGGAACGGATTCGCAGGTACATGCTCGCTCTACGACATTTGTGACGGGAGTTGTTGTACAACGAATTGGGAATGGAACGTGGACTTGTGCGAAAAAGGTAAATGTCGAAAGAAATATGACAAATCTATATGAACGAATCTCACAAGAAACAGCTTTTACAGAAGAGGTGCTTTCGGAGTTTACAGAATCGCACAAATTAAAGCTCGTTAATATTGTCTTGCCTTACCTTTACAAAGGAGCCGATCTCCAATTTGAAGCCCATTTAGATATAGGCTCAAGTGATCGGAACAGAACGAGAGCATATGTGAAGGAAATGAGGTCTCGAATTGAAGCACTGGGTTTTAAGGCGTCTATAAAACCAAATGCCTTTGTGGCGAGCAGTTATGCAAACCGATATACAAAATAGCCCCCCGCTTAGCGAGGAGGCCTTTGCATTCGATTCATGCGTTGTAAGTGTTGCGGAAATGGCTCTCTTTTTTCACGTATAATAGCTGATTGGTTGTGAGGAAAGCTATGCACGTGGCGATAGACTTTATTTGTGACGTAATGGGTTAAGACTGGTTGTATCTCTTGGACAACATACTCTTCTATATGCTCTTGGTAAGGTCGGTGAGTAGGTTTGTGATGCGTTGGCTCGAATAGTGGATGTTTGCGGAACATTTCTTTTCCCCCTCTCCTATGGAAGTAGTTTATGTAGTATTGATCCAGTTTGTTTGGGCAAGAGAAAAGCGTGTATCTCCAATTGGAGATACACGCTTGTTTTTACACTACGCTTTTGTTGTCTTGGAACGCATTCTGATGCGAATTAATCGATACGTATGTTGAACAATGACTTTACCGACAGCGTATGTTGGAACAGCTAGCAAGATGCCGATGAATCCAGCCAACTGACTGGCAACAAGGAGTACAAAAATAATGGTTAACGGGTGAACTGAAAGTTGTCTGCCCATGATTTGTGGAGAAATGACATTACTTTCAACTTGTTGAATAATGACAACTCCTAATATAACGGCAAGAGCTAGGAAAGGAGAATCGAATAAGGCGACAACAACCGCTGGAGCGGTCCCAATCCATGGCCGATAAAAGGAATGACGTTTGTAAATAAAGCGACAAGCGCTAAGATCAAAGCGTAATCAAGGCCTATAATGAGATAAAAAATCAAACAAAGAACCCCAACACAAGCACTGACTAGAATCTGCCTTGTATATACCACTTAGGCATTGTCTAAATCACTTAAAACACGGTTTCCTTCTTCTTGCTCTCTCGCAGGAAATTGGTTAATAACCATCATCGGAGCTTTTTTTCCATCTTTCAACATATAGAAAAGCACAAATGGAATAATGACTGCGACGATAACAACATTAGCGACAGCGCCAATAAATGAGCCGATGCTATCAATAATTGATTCAATATAGCCTTCCAGATTTTCTGTGATTGTACTGGACAAGTCATTCAAAGAGAAATTTGTGAACTCAAGTAGATTTTGAAAAGCTTGTTGTTCCTGTAGATTCATGAAGAAGTCTTGAATTGTATTCGCGTACCTTGGCACATTGTTCACAAAGGTCATTATCTGACTCTGAATAATTGGTCCTATGTATAGAATTCCTGCAGTAGCTAATCCGATTAAAACAAGGAAGACAATGAGAATTGATACACCGCGGTGTATCTTCCTACTTAATATATTAACGAACGGTCTTAACAAGTAATAAATGATAAGCGCGATTACGATTGGCGCAAACAATGTTTGAAACAAAACAGCAATCGGTCTAAAAATAAAATTAACTAAGGATCCTAAATAGATAATAAGAAAAATAACAATGATCCAGCAGGCAAACCGAAATGCTTTGCTATCCATCATGAGTGGTATCCTCCTTCTTCCTACGTGCTAAATTCAAAAGTAAATGGTAAGAGTACTATACCACAAATCTGTTGAAAACCAACGAATAACCTAATCGTGTCGCTCCATCCTCGTTTGGATAAACATGTTTCGGGAATAGGACAGTACTATGAGGAATGAGGATGATATCGATGCGGATCGTAACAGGTGTAGAAATGGCCAGTGTCGAAGCGATCACAATAAATAAAATCGGGCTTCCAGGTGCTGTGTTAATGGAGAACGCTGGCCGTGAAATTGCTCGTAAATTAATCCAATTATATGGGAAGAAGAAGTGCTATCTCATTGTAATTGGTGGTGGTAATAATGGTGGAGATGGCTTTGTTGTTGCCGTATGCTTCAAGAACAAGGTGTCTCAGTTATTACAACGATCATCCCTAATGAGTGTCGTTATGAAGGTGATGCGAAGCTTCATAAACGAATTTATGAACAAAGCGGGTACAGGTGGAAATACTGGAGAGAATTAGAGAAAAATTGGGCGGAAACATTATGTGATGTTGATATCATTATTGATGCAATGCTTGGGACTGGAACCAAAGGGGAAGTGACTCAACCATACGAATCGATTATAAAAATGATTAATACCGCTCAGAAAGAAACAGTCTCGATTGATTTACCAAGTGGAATCCCTACAGATGAATCTCCAATGGGGAACGTAGCCATTAAAGCTGATCGGACGTTTATTTTACAATTGATGAAGTTAAGTTATTACTTGGAAAGAAAAAAACCGTTTTTTGGAAAAACGGAAGTATTGCCTATCGGAATTCCCCCGGCGACTTTTCAACATCTTGAAACGCAGAGGTGCATATGGGGTAAGGAAGAGGCAATTCATAGCTGGAAAAAACAAGATGCTTTCAGACATAAAGGTCGAAATGGGCGAGTGGGCATTATTGCAGGGAGTCGAAATATGCCAGGTGCAGCGGCACTTGCTGCTGAAGCGGTATAAGAAGTGGCGCAGGGTTGACTACGATAGGAACGGTGGAAGAAAATATCGGGTCGATCGCAAGCATTCGAAAGAAGCAATGTTTGTAGCGCTAAGCCAAAAAGAGGGGTTTTTAAATCCAACCGATAAAGAGTTGTTTCTTTTTATAAGGGCAAACAAGTTATCGCAACTGGACCAGGAATTGGAAGGTCGCCTGAAACGTCAAACATGATTGCTCATTTAATCAAACACTTCGAGGGAATACTTGTACTTGATGCGGATGCGCTGTTTTTTGTGCCAGAATACATTGAGCTAATTTATGACCGTAAATTCCCGCTAGTACTGACGCCTCACCTTGGAGAGATGGGACAATTAATTGGAGAATCTGCAGACTATGTAAATCAAAAGAGGTTTGATGTCGCTGAAGGATATGTGCAAGATCATCGGCTTCATCTAGTATTAAAAGGGCCAAATACGATTGTCGCCATACCGAATGGGTTTATTACTGTTAATGAATCAGGTAATGCTGGATTAGCAAAAGGCGGTTCCGGTGATGTGTTAACAGGCATTATTACCGCATTAGCTGCTAGACAACCTCTGCAAATTGCCTTATCGACCGCTGTCTTTATGCACGGGTATACTGCAGATTTATTGTTGAAAGATGGTGCGTCTATTGACGGAATGGTACCTAGTGATATTATTAATGGACTTTCAAAAGCATACAAGTTATTTGAAGCTTAATAAAACTGGCAAAGGAAACTAGTACAAGACACCATGGGATTGTGCTGGTTTTCATATTGCTACAAATTATTTAGATGAATAACGTGTTTTCTTTGGATCAATGTTGAGAATAATACATAGGACAATATTCGAATATAATCAAAAGGAGAATGAAGATGAAAAAATGGCAACTATCAATAGCTGCGACAGTAGCTGCTCTGGCTCTGGCTGGTTGCAATCAAGGTGAGGAAGAACCGGCACCAACAACTGAACCTGATATGAATGAAGAACAAGAACCAAACACTGAAGCAGATAATAACCAGAATCAAATAAATATGAATGGTTTTCAGGTTGATTTAGAAACAGCGATTGCGGAATTTGAACAAGCTTATCCTGGCGCCTCGATCACAGCGATCGATTTTGATTCTGACCTTAGTACGTGGAGATATGAAATCGAAGGTGTGGACGATGAGACAGAATATGAGCTATATGTTGATGCGGAAACTGGAGATGTGTCGAATGAACGAGAAGAAGCTTTAGATGCAGAGGATGCAGGTGGAACTGAACTTGAGAAAGAGGCGCTTGATCTTGAAGGGCTTTTAAATCCCCAAGAAGCAATTGACATTGCTTTGGCAGAAACAGAAGGGATAGTTGATGGTTGGAAGTTGGACCGAGAGAATGACACGACTTATTATGAAGTAACGATTGAGACGGATAATGAGGACTTTGAGGTCAAAATAGATGCTAGTTCTGGGGATGTTATTGAAACGGAACAAGATTAATGTACAAAGGAGTGCCCTTAAAGGCGCTCCTTATTTACATTGACGAATGATTATATAAGAATTAAGACTAGAAAGAAAATTATATTGCGCTTGCGTCATTCTATGCTTACGATAATGGAACAGGTATAGAAGGTGAGGTACTTCGAATGGATACACATTTGTTTTTATTTGGTGGCGGTCCCCCCTTTATGTCAGGTTTGGCTAAACATTTTGCCTCTCTAGTAGGAGACAAAGGCAGGCGATGCTCCGTTTTATTTATAGGTCGTCAGGGGTGGGAAGAATATCGATTAAATTATATGAGAGAACTTGAACAATATGGTTTTGAGTTTGTTTTTTTGCCCTTGCCAGTTACGTTGACCCGTGAAGTGCTTGATGAGTTGCAAAAAAGTGAAGCCATTATTATAGGAGGCGGTGTAACAGATCGTTACATAGACGAAATTGTGGAGACATCTATTGGGGAAGAGATAAAACGTCTTTTTAAAGAGGGAAAACCAGTTGCAGGGTTTTCTGCTGGAGCACTACTCAGTATGGAAGAAAGCATTCTCTCGCCTAGAGACAATGATGAACATATAATGAAGCGCCGTAAGGGATTAGGTTTAATGGGAAACACCGCTGTGGCTGTCCATTACAGTGAATGGGAAGAAGAAGCTCACTTGCTTGAAGTTGCTACTCGTTTTAAGAAAAAGAACAATTACGGGATCGATGAACGAACAGGGATGTATGTGCGAAATGACGTTATTCAGGCAATTGAAGGACGCGGTGTATATGAAGTGAAGGATGGTCAAATTGGTTTAGTGGAGTGTGAAAAATGGAACAGCTAACGATTCGATCGGCCCAAATAGGAGATGCTGAGGCGATAATAAAGCATACAAAGCATGTATTAGCAGAAAATCCACTTTATTATGGCACGGCTGTAGATGAATTCATGATTACAGTTGAGG
The DNA here is from genome assembly GCA_001310375.1 of Bacillus sp. JCM 19041. Lineage (GTDB taxonomy): Bacteria > Bacillota > Bacilli > Bacillales > Bacillaceae_D > Shouchella. The sequence continues at coordinate 9,386 of BAXC01000002.1, forward strand.
AGGAAGAAGAGTGGATTAAGAGTCATACTGACAAAGGGGTGATTCTGTTAGCAGAGTTAGGTGGGCAACTGGTTGGCATGGTTCATCTAAGGTTGTCGACAAGCAGGCGTTTTGCCCATCAAGCAATACTAGGCATTAGTATAAAGGAAGCTTTTGCTGGAAAAGGGATTGGCAGTAAGTTAATTAAGCAGCTACTAGAATGGGCCAAAGAAAATCCTCAGATTGAAAAAGTTTCCCTCGAAGTATTCTCGAATAATGAACGTGGAATGCATCTGTATAAAAAATTGGGTTTCAAAGAGGAAGGGCGTAGAGTACGAAATGCCCGGTTAGATGATGGTACCTATGTTGATGATATTATCATGGCCCAATTTGTATAATTGATTGGATTATCCTTTACGCTGACCTTTTCTATTTCTCTTCTTCCAACGTTTGCGAAAAAGGGTTATTTCTGTTGTTCATATTTCTCACCCCAAACTTCCCATCAGTTTTATGAAGTAAAACAAAGATGCGAAAAAGTGAAACTTTCAGTTGCGTGTGACGTAACGTAACTGCTTACAATAGAGAAATAGGAGGTTCGCTATGGAAGAGACGATTGGGCAATTTGCGAAACGAGTTGGTACAACAGTACGAACACTTCGTTACTATGATAGTATCGGTTTGTTACAAACAAAGAAGCGAAATACAAAAGGACAAAAGGTATATACGCACGAAGAGTGGGAGCGCTATCAACAAATTCTTGTTTGTAAGCATCTTGGTATGTCACTTGAAGAAACGAAGAACTTATTAGAAGATCTGCATATAAGTCCACAAGCCATGCTTCAATTACAGAAACGTATATTAAAGCAAAAAAAGAAATGAAATTGACGAAGTTCTTAAAACAATCGAGCGAACAGAACATATCTATCAAGTTGAGGAAAATCAGACAGAAGAACTAGATGATTTCTTGTTTGTTATGCTGGACGCCTTTAGGCGAGAACAATCGCAAATGAAGATACTTAAAGAATATATGTCAAAAGAGTTCTTTGATGCATTTTTGGGTGATTATGATGACCCTGATGTACAAAAGAAAATCGACCTAGAAGTTGCTCGTTTTTATAAGGGGATGAAGTTTGCGTTGAAGCATGGTCTTGACGCCTCAAGTACAGAAGTGCAACGCTTGGTAAAGGACTTGATCTCATTGATTCCTAGTGACGCTCTGGCAATGGAAATTATTCAGCAGGGTGATTCCTTTATTGTCGATCATCAAGCCTTGTTTGCGATGCCGTTCCCGCAAGAGCTTGATGTATATATACAATCCGCAGTATCCATTTACTATAAAGCAGAAGGAATTGATCTTAATGGAAGTTAAACAACCTCAATCACTTAGTATGAAACGTTTTTGGTTGATGATGAAGCCATTCTTGCCTAAAACATCATTGCTTTTCCTGGCTGTTGTGTTAGTAATTGTTGAAACATGTTTGGCGTTGATTGTGCCCCTTCTAACGATGAACTTCATTGACGAAATGACAGTAACCGGATTAGATGGGCGGACAATTGGTCTTCTTGCTGGGGTCTTTATTGCTCAGTTAATTATGTCTGCTTTTGCCATTTATACAATGGTTTATATCGGTCAGCGTGTGGTGCTCTCTTTGCGAGAAACAGTGTGGAAACGAATTGTACATTTACCGATATCCTTTTTTGATCGCCATTCTTCTGGAGAAATGATGAGTAGAATGACCAATGATACGCTTGTGATTAAAGATTTTATGACGATGCAGCTTATCCCGTTTATTTCAGGTATCATATCAATTATTGGTTCAGTTGTCATTTTACTTGTGCTCGATTGGAAAATAACACTGATGATGTTAGCTGTTGTCCCTGCGTCCTTGCTAATTATGATGCCGCTTGGTCGCAGCATGTATAAAGTGTCTCGGGCACTACAAGATGAAACAGCTTCGTTCCAAGGAGATTTAGGGCGTGTTTTAGCGATATTCGTTTAGTAAAGGCATCACTTGCAGAAGGACAAGAGAAGAAAACAGGTCTTGCCCGTATGACGAAGTTGTTTAGTTTTGGTATAAAAGAAGGCAAGATTATGGCTGTTATTCAACCATTGATGATGAGTTTAATGCTAATTATGCTTGTTGTTATATTTGGTTATGGGGGAATTCGTGTAGCAGCGGGGACATTAACTGCCGGTGCACTTGTTGCGATTATTTTTTACTTATTCCAAATATCCATGCCGTTTACACAGATGGCCAATTTCTTTACGCAACTTCAAAAAGCGCTTGGTGCGAGTGAAAGAATGAATACGATCTTGCAAGCGGATTTAGAGCCTAATGTTCATAACTCAATTTCGCTTGGCGAGCGGAAAGAAGCGTTGATATTTTCCGATGTTTCATTCCAATATGCTGAGGATAAATGGATATTAAACAATGTCCGCTTTGAAGCGCCAATTGGAAAAATGACCGGGTTTGTTGGACCGAGTGGTGCGGGGAAGACGACGTTGTTTTCGTTAATTGAGCGGTTTTACCAACCAAGTAAGGGGGACATTTACTATAAAGGAGAATCGATTTTAGGGATTCCCTTACCGGAATGACGTAATAAAATTGCTTACGTCTCGCAGGACTCTCCGATGATGTTTGGTTCAATTCGAGATAATTTGACATACGGTCTTGACCATGTAGAAGAAATACGGCTTGAAAAAGCAATTGCTGATGCAAATTTAGACTCGTTTGTAGCGACTCTCCCTGACCGATTGGAGACAGAAGTTGGCGAACGCGGCGTCAGGTTATCTGGCGGGCAGCGACAACGTCTTGCCATTGCAAGAGCAATGGTTCGTGATCCGGAGATTTTATTATTGGATGAAGCAACTGCCCACCTTGATAGTTCATCAGAAAAGCTAGTCCAAGAGGCTCTTGAGCGGTTGATGGTTGGACGCACAACACTTGTCATTGCTCATCGGCTTGCGACCGTAAGGCATGCCGATCAGCTCATTGTGCTTGAAGAGGGAACTGTTACGGGTTCAGGAACACACCATGAGTTGCTTGAAACACATCCGTTATATAAAGAGTTAGTACAGCAGCAATTAAGTGTTGATTAAAAGGAGTTGGCCCTTAGCGGGGCAAACTCTCAGACTGAAGACAAACGCTCGCATACGTCGTCGCTCGCCTCAGTCATATGCTCATGAACTCATGTTCTATTCGCATCTTCCCTCGTCTTCGCTCCTAGTCTGACAAGCGTTTTCTTTTCAGTCTGGGTCGGTTATCAACTTTGTCGACAACCTCGGAGTTTGCCCTTATCGGGCAAACTCCTTTTTATAAGCTGGAGATGCCAAGAAGAACTTTCACGTTTTTGCTTTTCTTTTTAGTATGTTTAAACCCTTCAACGGTATCAATGATCCACACATGTTTGCTAATCCAGATCCGGAGATATAGCGAATTGAATCGAATGGGTCCACTCACGCCCCGTACTTCGACTTCCTCTCCGTTTGGAAATTCAATTTCTGTTCGAAGAATCCATCTATTACCGAATCCTAATTCAATATATTTCACGTTTAACACCTTCTTCCTAAGAAGGAAACTCCTGTCATTATATATCAATAAATAGAATCTAGGCGTAGCTAGATTAAAAAATACGTAAGAGGGAAAACAATCATGAGAGAAGAAGGAGTGGATTACGAATGAAAGCGGTCATCATTAACGAATATGGTGGAAAAGATCAATTAAAAGAAGTGGATATAGAGAAGCCAAAACCGAAGAAAAATCAAGTTCTTGTTAAAGCGGAAGCGACATCCATTAATCCAATTGATTGGAAGTTAAGAGAAGGTTATTTAAAAGAGATGTTAGACTGGGAGTTTCCGATTATTCTAGGGTGGGATGTTGCTGGAGTGATTGATGAAGTTGGAGATGGTGTGACGGATTGCAAGTAGGGGATCGTGTATTTGCTCGACCCGCAACAACTCGTTTTGGAACGTATGCAGAGTATACAGCAGTTGATGCGAACCTGCTATCCTTTATCCCTGACAATCTCACGGCTAAGGAAGCTGCCGCTGTCCCGTTAGCTGGATTAACAGCGTGGCAATCTCTTTTTACAAATGCAAAGCTAAAAAAAGGCGAAAAGGTGCTTATTCACGGGGGTGCAGGTGGGGTTGGCTCATTTGCAATCCAGATAGCAAAACATGTTGGTGCTTACGTGTATACAACAGCAAGTACACACAACCATGAACTTGTAAAATCACTTGGAGCTGATGAAGCGATTGATTATAAAAATGAAGATTTCACACAGATCCTTTCTGAAATAGATGTTGTGTTTGATACGATTGGTGGCGATGTCCAGTCTTCCAGTTATCAAGTGTTAAGAAAAGAAACGGGGCGACTTGTGACGATTGTCGGTCAACCAGATGAAAAAGAGGCAACCGAATATGGTGTAAAAGCCTATGGTGTCTGGCTTGAGCTGATGGAGGCCAATTAAAAGAATTAGCATCATTAATCGAAGAAAGCCAAGTTCGGGTAGTAATCGACAAGACTTTCTCTTTCGGAGAAGAAGGACTAAAAGATGCGCATGCTGAGAGTGAAACAGGTCATGCTTCCGGTAAGATTGTGATTGAGTTTTAAAAACAAACACCACATATGCGGCGCATATGTGGTGTTTGTTTTATGTTTAGCTAAAGTTGAGCTGCACCATTACAGTTACTGGTTGCTTTTGTTTCTATTTTGGTGCAAGTTCCACGGCGTCGCGATACGCAGCGAGTAAGCTGCGCTCATCTGCAATATTTTTCCCGGCGATGTCAAAAGCGGTGCCATGATCGACTGATGTACGCACAATCCCGCCTTTTAGACCAACAGTAATGTTTACTCCCGCTTCAAGACCCATTACTTTAATAGGAACATGTCCTTGGTCGTGGTAACATGCAATAACGATATCAAAATCCCCTCGTGCGGCGCGGAAAAACAGCGTATCCGCTGGGTAAGGACCTTCGACATTAATGCCTTCTTTTTGGGCTTGTTTGATCGCTGGAATAAGTTTTTCTTCTTCCTCGCCCTCACCGAACAAGCCGTTCTCGCCGGCATGAGGTTAATACCACAAACAGCAATTCTAGGATTTGCATTGCCTGCATTCTTAAGGGTTTCATCAGCAAGGCTGATAACCTTGTGTGTACGGTCTGGATTAATCATATCAATCGCTTTACGTAAGCCGACATGTGTTGTTAAATGAATGACTTTTAAGTTTGGTGCAGAAAGCATCATTGAGAAGTCTGTTGTATCAGTTAACTCTGCTAGTATTTCTGTGTGTCCTGGATACATATGACCCGCTTTTTGCATGGCTTCTTTATTTAAAGGAGCCGTGCAGATAGCGTTTATTTTCTTGTCTTTCGCTAACTCGACAGCTCGTTCTACATAACGGAAAGCTGCATTACCTGCTTCTTCACTCACTTTGCCAAATGGCAGTGTGTTCGTTAGTAAGCGTAAATCAAGTACTTCAATCGTGCCTGGTTCAAACACGCATTCTGAGACATCGGAGACACCGACGACATTTAATTCAGTTTTGGTAATGTCAACAGCCCGTTCAATCAACGCGACATCACCGATAACAAAAGGTCGACCTGTTTCAAAAATGGTTTCATGGGCAAATGCTTTTGCAATAATTTCTGGTCCAACTCCTGCGGCATCTCCCATTGTAATTCCGATAATTGGCTTCATCATTTTGTTGCCCCTTCCATAAAAAAGTCATATAGGTTGGAAAACGTTTTTTTCGTTCCGAATGCACCTGCTTTTGTGATTGCATACGTGTTTTTATACTTTCCGGGAAATTGTGCAACTGGAATGCCTGCTTCAAATTCATCGAGCAAACGAAGTTCATCTATTTTCATACGGCTGCAAAGCGCCTTTGCTGTATCTCCGCCTGTCATGATGACCGCCTGGAATGTGAATGAATCCATTAAAGCTTCACCAACAACGGCGAGAACATTGACGATGCGCCTCGCTAATAGGTGGAGCGGGATCTGCTCTTTTTCTGCGTACGCATAAACAGCATCAATTTCGGCACGTGTTGTTCCTGAATAGACGACAGGAATTCGCTGATTCATTAGTACACTTTTTGCTTCTTGTATGATGCGTTCATACTCAAGTGCTTGTATATATGGGTCTTCATGAACCGCTTTGCTTGCGTCAAGGCGAATGCCCACTGCCTTTTCTTGCTGCAATAAACTAGCAACTTGGTATTTGCTCACTTCACTCATGCTGCCGACTAGATATAAAATAGGGTCGGTCCCATGATTTGATTTGAGGGATTGTTTGCTTTTCCCGGCAACTGAATGGGTTAGCGCTTCTGACAACCCGGCAGACCCTGCTAGCAAAATTCGCTCTTGTTGCGTTTCTGAAAAAGCGGTAATCCGTCTCAATGTTTGAGATGAACGGGCATCACAGATGAAAACGGTAGGACCGTTTCCTTGTTTTTCTTTTAGCCAGTTCCGGATATCGGCATCATCCTTATCCCAAATATGTTCTGGGACAACTTCCATCGATCCGTTAAACTGCTTGCCGACATGATCGGAAATGGCTGAGTGAATGACAGGATCCGCTTCATTTTTAGCAAACTCTGTTTCACCAATCGGCTGTCCATTTACGTATAGGATTCCTTGTTCAACAATTCGTTTATTTGGCAAGAAAGTAGGTGCGAGAAAGACATAATCAGGTTTACACTCTTCAATCATTGCTTCAAGTTCAGCACCTACATTTCCACGTAGAGTTGAATCAACTTTTTTAAAGATAACTTTAGGGGCTAATTTACTAAGTTTAGCCATTGTTTTGTGGATAGCCTCTTTTGCCTCACTTGGCTGGAGGGCGCGTGAATTGGTGTCCACGATAACAGCTTCAGCACTAGTTGAGCCGTCTCCGCCTCCATCAAGCCAGACAACGGTGTCTAGGCCTGCTTTAGCGAGCTGGACACCGCTATCATTTGCCCCAGTTAGATCATCTGCAATAATAGCAATCTCCATTGATCATTCTCCTTACGTTTACGTTTGTTGCTTGGCTTCTTCTGGTAATTTCCCTTTTTTCTCAAGTCGTTTTGCAAGAAAGCCGACAAAGAGAGGGAGCAAAATAGCTGTTGTTACGACGCTGGCTGCAACTTGTACAGTCGCGAGTTCTACATTATAAGCAAATGCAGAGCTTGCTGCGGCGATTGCTGCAGGTGTAGCAACGGCATTTCCAGCTGTTGAACCTTCAGCTGCACCAACAAGCGGGTTCCATTTAAATAATTTAAAGATCCAATATCCACTAATTCCGGTAACAAGAACAACAAGAACGCCAAGTGCTATACCAGGCAGTCCACCTTCGATGATGGATGTAAAGCTGATGTTCATTCCAAGTGCAAAAGCAAAGAATGGAATTAACATGTCGCTTCCTTTTCCAAGGAATGTACGGATATCTTCATCAATGTTTCCTAATACAAAGCCGATAAAAATAGGCAAAAGTACGCCGATAAATGCTGTAACAGAGAAATAGCCGCTTTGTACACCCATTGCTCCGACAAGTGAAAGTGTCAGCATCGTGAATAAGGGACCGTCGTTCATTGCTAGAACAGAATAAGCCGCTTTATCTTCGCCTTTTCCATACTGTCCTGCTAAAGCTACATAAAGTCCGCCGTTTGAATTTGTCATTGCGGCGATTACGGCAATCGGCGCTAGGCCAAGAAATAATCCTTCAGGACCACCTGCAAGTAAATAAATAAGGGCACCAATAGCTCCACCGAATATCCATTTGACCATCAATAATGTGAATCCTTTTCCAAAAGAAACGCCGAAGCTTCGTACATTAATTTGCGAACCTGCACATAAAAGGAAAAGAGCGATCAATGTTGTCGCTCCATCGACAAACAGTGCTTGTGTGAAATTTCCAATCCGGAGCATATCTGGAGCAACTGTATTTATTAAGGCGCCTAATAATAGAGGGACAACCATCATCCGCCTGGAACTTTTTCAATCGACTGTTTTAACCTCATCAGTATACCTTCTTCCTGTTTCATTTTTCAACACTTTGGTGAAGTGACAAAAAAATAAGATCGCTTACAAAAAGAATAATACGCTTTCTTTTTTAAAAAACAAGTAAAAATTAAAATAACGTTGCATAATGCAACGTTATTTTAATTTTCTCCATAATGTTGTTCGGTTTATTTGTAAGCGTTCTGCTGCTTTAGACTGATTAAAATCTTCTTCGGTCAAAACGTGTTTAATGATGTCTTTTTCAATTTCTTCCAATGACTTATTTAGAGAGATCGTATTGTTCTTTGTCTCGGATAAATAAATATAAGGTTGCGTAGATGTTTTCACTTGAAAAAACACGTACTCAATTAACCAGTCAAACCGTTGCAAAGCGATGGTAGGTAACTCACCTCGGTAACCAATTACTTGCTTTCCATATAATTGATTTGCTTCTCCGATTAATCTCCTGACAAACTGATCCCATTCTTGTTTACGATCAAGAAGTGAAGGAAGTTGAATGGTATATAAATCAACTTTAATAGAAAGAGGGTGCTCGCTGTGGACTACAATCGCTTCGGAAGAAGAATGAATATATCGGAATACATTTATCTGTTCGGTTTCTGTAAGTGCACTAATATTTGTCACATATAACGGAATGGTCTTATAGTCGATATTCGTGGCGACTAGTAAAGCGGATGCGTCAATAACAAAAGCATGTTTAGGCAAGAGTGCTTTTGCAAGAACTTCTTCTCCAGAACCATTTGGTCCTATAATCATTGTTGATTTCTTGTTAATCGCCTCGTTAAACGACTCTACTAGTTGATCATGACTTCCTAAGACGAGAGAACAAGTAAGACGTTTGGTTTGAATTCGATCAATCTTTAAAAGAGATGGATGATCGATGTTTTGTAAAGCGACATAAACGACTTTTTCGTTGGCCAAGTCAATTTCTTTTATTGTTAGTTGTAATGGTTCATTTGAGTCCGCGATAACGATAGATGTTTCTTCTTGTTTAAGTAATGCTTCTACTTTTCCTATGAATAGCTCTAGCATGCTTTGATCATACGAATGTAAAAAGGTGTGACTCTTTGTTAACACATGCCCTTTTCTGTCCATGATAAAAAATTTGTCACATGATTGTTCAAATGCTAATTGAAGCAAAGAATTATGTCTTTCATTTTGAGCTATTGATGTACCTAATAACTCTGCTTGTTCAAGTGCAGTGTGTACGGATTCTTCTCCGGAGGTAATTAAAATTCCGTCAAGTCCATGTTTTTTAGCGAGGTTAACTGTAATAACATCACCAACAATTATTCTGCGACCGACTGATTTTGCATGCAATATCGCTGGTTCAACTTGCTCTACAGAAGTAACTGCAGTAATCGGAATATCTGTCTCTATTAATTCAGAGATTTTATTGAAATTGTGTGAGATGTTCTCAAATGCAATAATTTCTGTGTGGTCTGATTCAGCTTGGAAGAGCAAAATCATGCGCAAAATATCGTAACCAGATATTGGGATTTCAATCACCGGTTTGTTCGTGTATTTGCGGATGACGTTTGCGGTACCACCTCGGCTAATAAAAAGATCTGTATATGTTTCAATATCAGAAGTTAATAGGGGAACAGATTCCTGTAAATCGGCAACATGAACATCGATAGAGAGTCCGTGGAATTCTGGGCTAATTCTTCTTGTTATTTCAAGCAGCCCTTCGTAAGGAGCAATGATTGTTACCCTTATTTTATTCACCTTTTTCCCTCCATAGCTAGTTGTTAACGCCTTTTCTTTTCCCTATGACAGTACCACTTTCATACAACGAAAACAATCTACGGATAAATATAGAAAAAGTAATGATAAATGATACTGAAATATAATTCCTTGTTTTGATAAAAATTATTGACATATAATTTTAACAGAAGGATAATATACATACAATTACAACAATGACATGATCATTAAGGGGCTGAAGCAATGCTAGATAAATTGAAAACGGAAACAAGGAATTTGGATACAATGCAACTTGATCGCATGACCGTAACTGAAATTCTGGAAACGATGAATAATGAAGATGCAAAAGTACCAGAGGCGATTGCTACGGAACTTTCTCGGATTGAAGAAGCGGTAAAGCTTGTTATTCATTCTTTCGAGAAAGGTGGGCGATTGATTTACGCTGGGGCAGGGACATCGGGACGTTTAGGTGTACTTGACGCGGTGGAGTGTAAACCAACATTTGGTGTTTCAAACGATATGGTGAGAGGGTTAATTGCAGGAGGCGATAAAGCATTTACGGAAGCTGTAGAAGGAGCTGAAGATAGTGAGGAAGCTGGGGCGCAAGAATGTGACAATTTGTCCATATCCCCCGAAGACACAGTGATCGCTCTTGCGGCAAGTGGTCGGACTCCTTATGCAATTGGTCTACTAAAAGCAGCAGAGAAACGTGGTGTACGTACTGTGTCCATTTGTTGTAATAAAGGGGCGGAAATGAGTCAATATGCATCTGTAGCGATTGAGTTGGAAACGGGCGCGGAAGTATTGACTGGTTCTACTCGATTAAAAGCTGGTACAGCTCAAAAGCTTGTGTTAAATATGATTTCAACCGCGTCAATGATAGGGATTGGTAAAGTCTATCAAAATCTGATGGTAGATGTACAACCAACAAACAAAAAATTAGTTGAGCGGTCAAAGCGTATTATTATGGAAGCAACCGAGGCTAGTTATGAAGAGGCAAGTTTAGCTTTTGAAAAAGCAAAAGGGCATGTGAAAACAGCGATTGTGATGGTTTTGCTGGATTGTAAATATGAAGAAGCAGTTAACCAATTAGAAAAAAATAAGGGGTTTATTCGGAGAACAGTAGAAAATTAACGGGGAAAGAGGGCGGTTTTGATGAATAAAGATCAACGCATGGCTTCTGAAATCCTAAAACATATTGGAGGCAAAGAAAATATTGAGAGCTTAACGAACTGTATGACACGTGTTCGTATTGCTGCTAAAGACGATAGCCTCGTAAATAAAGACGAATTGAAAAAAAATTGATGGGGTCATGGGTGTTGTCGAAGATGATACATGGCAAGTAGTTGTTGGACCAGGAACGGTGAATGCAGTTACAGATGAAATGAAAAAAATGACTGGATCTCAAAAGGAACTGTCATTTGAAGAGAGAAGTGCTTTGGATCAAGCAGACCGGAAAAAGAAAAACAAGACGCCGTTTAAACAGTTTCTGCGTAGGCTTGGGAATATCTTCATTCCGTTAATTCCAGGCCTTGTCGCATCAGGGATAATTAATGGAGTCGCTCAATTTATTATAAATACTGGCGTACAAGCAGCTGATCACACATGGTTACAATTAATGACCATTCTTGGAGGAGGCTTGTTTACGTATTTAGCAATTATGGTCGGATGGAATACGGCGAAGGAGTTTGGTGGTACTCCTGTACTTGGAGCAATAGCAGGGATGTTTATTTTTAACCCAGCTCTTGCAGAAGTGACAATCTTTGGAGAACAACTACAACCAGGGCGAGGTGGGTTGTTTGGAGTGATTTTTGCTGCATGGTTGATAGTTTTCTTTGAGCGGCATATCCGTAAAGTAGTACCTCGTTCAGTTGATATTATTTTCACATCACTTTTTACTGTTCTTATAGTAGGTGCCCTCTCTATCTATGCAATTATGCCTGTAGCAGGCGTGCTAGCGGAAGGGATTACATCAGGGATTAATGCGGTTTTAAGTTTTGGTGGTCCACTGGCTGGCGCATTGATGGCAGGATTTTTCTTGCCGCTTGTTATGGTTGGTCTACATCACGGGCTCACGCCAATTCATGCGGAGTTAATTAATGCGTTTAATTTTACAACATTACTTCCAATCCTGCTATGGCGGGCGCTGGTCAAGTAGGTGCTGCAATCGCGATATTTATAAAAACACGCAACCAACGCTTGCGAAATATTATTAAGGGTGGTTTGCCAGTTGGGTTTCTTGGGATTGGTGAACCATTGCTTTACGGTGTCACGTTGCCACTTGGTCGACCGTTTATTACAGCTAGTATGGGAGCGGCTATAGGCGGGGCTGTGCAAGCAATGTTTACGACAGGTGCTTTAGGAATAGGGGTTTCTGGATTGTCGCTTACACCATTAATCGCAGAAGGAAAGTATTTGCAGTACTTAATAGGCATTGGACTTGCTTATTTATTTGGTTTTATTTTCACCTATTTATTTGGTTTTAGAGATGAAATGGCGAAGGATATTTAAACATTTGGTGGTGATGGAAAGATGAAACTAGGGGTTTCTGTCTATTTAGCTCAACCATTTTCAATGCAAGAGAATTATCTACGAAAGGCAAAAGCAAACGGGTTTAAAGTGCTATTCACGTCATTGCATATCCCAGAAGACGATGTCTCATTCTATTCGGAGCGATTAAAGCAAGTAGCATTGTTTGCAAAACAATATGATATGGAACTTGTTTGTGATGTCTCGCCTCAGTCTCTAGAGCATTTAAATATGTCATGGGATCAAGTCGCTGATCTTACGGAATGGGGTGTAACAGGTCTACGGATCGATTATGGGATTAATCCAGAAACAGTAGCTAGGATAGCAAAGAAGATGGATATCATTTTAAACGCTAGTACTTTACGTGATGAAGAAATAACAGCATTTATTAAGGCGGGTGTCGCGCCTGATCAAGTGGAAGTATGGCATAATTTTTATCCTCGTCCCGAAACGGGGCTTGGAAGAGAAGATTTTCGCCAATTGAATAGGCGTTTGCGAGAATATGGCTATTCAGTTATGGCATTTATTCCTGGAGATGTACCTCGAGGACCACTATACACTGGGTTACCTACTTTGGAAGATCATAGAGAATGGTCTCCGTTCGCGGCGTTTCTTGATCTATTTATAGGAGAAGGCGTTGAGACAGTTCTTGTTGGAGATCTGGCACTGTCAGATGAAAGCTTTGAACAATTTCGCCTGTTTGTAGAAGTTAATTCTATATTATTACGGGCCAAAGCAAGCTATGTTGATACCGATCTGGAAGAAGTACATGTGAATCGCAACGATGTAGCACGTGATGTGCTGCGATCAGCGGAATCAAGATCGTTAGCTACTTATGGGAGAAGAACTGTAACGCCCGAGAATACTTCTGCTAGGCCTGTAGGGACAATCACGATTGATAATTCCCGCTATGGACGTTATCAAGGCGAACTGCAAGTAACAAAAAGAGATTTGCCAGCTGATGAAAGGGTTAATGTGGTAGGACGAGTAATTGCGCAAGACCGACCGTTGCTTCAACAGATAAAAGGTGGGCAAAAATGGCAGTTTAAATGGATGTAAAGAAGCAGAGATCTCTGCTTCTTTTTATTATTTAATGGCTAGTTAATTCTTGCTAGTAAAGATGTTTAACGAAATGACGCCACCTATAATAAGGATCAAGCCTAGGAGCGTTTGCATTGTGATGGTTTCATTAAACAAGAAAAAACCTACTAATGCGGTTAAAGCGGTCCCACTACCAGCCCAGACGGAATAAGCAAAAGATAGAGGTAATGTAATGATTGCTTTCGCTAATAAGAAAAAAGCGACCCCAAAGCCGACGATTACAAAAAGGCTTGGTATAAAGTTTGTGAATCCATTAGACAGTTTTAAACTCGTTGTCCCAATAACTTCGAAAAAAATCGCACATGCAAGATAAATAGAAGCTCGAAGCATGAAGGAGCCCTCCTTATAAATTTAACAAGACGATGCCAGAAACAATTGCCCCCATTGAGATGATCATATTTCTATTGATTTTTTCTTTAAAGAGAAAGTACCCAATTGCGCCTGTAATAATAACACCTAAACCACTCCAGGATGCATAACCGATTGAAAGAGGTAACTCTGTAAGGGAAATCGCAAATAAATAAAGGGCGAGCAAATAGGTGGAAATCGCAAGTACTGTAGGTTTAAATATGGAGAATCCATACGATTTCTTTAAATAATAATCGCCAACGGAAGCGATCATTGTTGACAGAATAAGCAGCATGATGAAATACATAAAAAAACCTCCCCTTCCCAAAACCGTCCAGACGGTCTTTTTATTGTAGTGAAAAGATCCGCTTAAAAGCGGATACCCGACATTACATTTTATTTTCCGTCATTTTTTTAACTATCTTTGTCAATTGTTGCTTTTGAGTCTCGGTTATTGGTTCAAGACCAAATAAGTCAGAAAACCATAGGCCATTACAAATGAGGCGAATAAGCAATGCTTCTTCTCCCACTTCAGATTCAAGTTCAGTATGCCACTCCTTAAATTTCCTTTGTAGTGGTTGTAATAGGTCACTTTGATATGTACGGGCAGCGACCATTGTTGTGTTTAATGAAGCAAAATTCGGGTCATCGGTTGCTTTAAAAGAGGCTAAATAATAACGCATTGCAAAAGATAAATCTTCTTTCTTGTGCTCAAGCAACTCTTCCCATCCCTCGGTAACGCCACCGATCATCCCTTTCAATAATGCTTCTTTTGAAGGAAAATGATAGAGAAGCCCACCTTTACTTACTCCAGCTTGTTTTGCCACTTCATCGAGCGTTAATTCTTGTATATTTTTTGTCTCTACTATGCGATAGGCTGCTAATAGAATGGATTGTTTTTTTGACACGAACTCACCTCAATGAAATAACTGTACCAACTGGACGGTTCTGTGTCAAATTCATTTAGTGCGAAATGATGGAACTTCTTTCTTAATTGTATCGTATAATTAAGACAGGAAATTAAAGGGGAGAGTGGGGAAATGATAAAACGAAAACGGATTTGGTTTGTGGCGATGATGCTTCTACTGTTGACTACATTCCTTCCTACACAAGCAATAGCTGAGGTAGCTGTTGATGACGAGGCGGAATTTTCACAGCGAATGAAAAAAACACGATTGAATCAGAAGGATCAGATACATATTTCAATTATTACGTGCAGACTGTACCAACGATTGGGGACCAAGACGTAAGTGAAGCAGGTAGATTTGATAGAAGAAGTCAGCCCACAGTATGATCTTGGTATTTTAATTGTAGAAGATACGTCAGATATTTACTTAAGTGTGATGATTGGTACAGAAGCCGATGAGTTAATTGCAGGCGATGAGACCTCTATTATTGAGAAGACATTTATTCCTGCTGCGGTAGATGGTCAAATGGGGCAAGGCGTTACAGATCTTATAAGCCATATTGAAAGCTTACAAACAAGTTCAGCAATGGCTGTTTATTGGATCATTGGAATTCTTGCGGGTGGCGCAGTTCTCATTTTTGTCCTTGTTCTTGTATCAAAAAGTCGTGCGAAAAAGAAACGAAGTGAACAAGCCGAAGAACTGAAAGGTCGTCAAAAACGCGTACTAGCAGATGTACTCGAGCCATATCATCAGGCGAATGAGCGAAGCGAGTTAAGTAGAGGGAAAACCCAGCAACAGTTCATTGATTTGCAGCAAGAGTTTTTCACGCTTTTAACAAATGCCAAGGACCAAGAGCAAGAAATTGATCGTTGGGGCGATCAAGCGAAAGGCATGAAAAAAGGTGAATTCATGAAGGATCTGCGTCAATTCAATGAGAACGTTGAGTCACAAGAAAAAGAGCTCGCAGATAAAACAGAGCGTTTAAAAGTGATGATTGATGAGGAGATGAAAACAGCTGCGCTGATTAAAGGATTGGAGGAGCAGGTTAAAGGTGTTCGAAAACACGCAGAAGAAGTGCAACAATCATCTGGATTATCTTTAGGTAAATTGTTTCAAGATGTGGAAACCGCAGAAGAGAAGCTGGGTGAAGTTGTAGCAGCAGAAGATGCGTTTGATTTCTTATCTGCTTCAGCTTTAGTTAACGGTGGAAGGGATGCCGTTCAATTAGCAGAGACCCATGTTTCGATGATCGATATCTTAATTGAGAAAAGCAAGGCGGTACATGCACAAGCAGACGAACAAGAAAAAACAGTGAAACAGATTGTGCAAGATGAAGGGCTAATGTTGGTTGACGAAGACCCGTATGCGTTACTTCAAGGAGCGCGAGATGCTTATCCTAAATTTGAACGGGTTTTGGCAGAAGGGGATGCGGCGCGAGCACAACAACTTTTTGAGTCTATAACCCAAGCTATAAAAGAAGCAAAAACACGGGTAGAACTCCTTATTCAATACCGTAATCAAACGATCGAGTCTCTTAAGAAGTTGACGAAAGAATTACCGAGCTTCCAAAGACTTGATGGACGATTTAAGGCTGAATTTGAAAAGTTACGTTCCGCTTATGCGGTCATTCATTGGGATGGGTTAAGCGATGCTTATGAAGAATTACAAATAATTGCTACTGACGTTGCAAGCAAACTTCCAACCATCGCTACATTAGTAGATGAGAACAAGCAGCAGTATAAGCAAGCCCACTCGGAAATGGAAGACGTACTTTCACGTTTTGAAACAATGAATACATTATTTAACAAGTGCTTCAATACGTATGAAACACTTGAGATAAAGAAAATCGATTTGAAAAAGAAGTTGAGCAGCTTGAGACAAGAGCTTCAAGAGATTGAGAAGGAGGCGAGTCAACAGTATCTTTCCGTCATAACAGCGGATTCATCACAGGTGGAACGCTCCCTCCAATCAGTTGAGCAGTTAATGAACCAGAAGCCAATTGATTTGCAGGCAAGCGAAAAACAATTTCAAGAAGCAAAACAAGCTGTTGATCGATTGCGTACTGAAGTTGACCGCTTGATTAGAGAGAAACAGCAGGTAGAACGAGAGTGGCAAGATGTATCATCCTCTTACCAGCAGATTGCTAGAAAACTAGCACTAAGTTTCAGCGGTTCCTCCTTTAGGCGGAGATTTGAATCTGCCGAAAAGAATGTAAAACATTATTTGCACGAAGGTGCCTATGATAACGTGAGAAAAGAAATCGATATTGCCCGTCGCGTCATTGATGAGATGCGCCAAGAAGAACGGAGAATGGCGCAAAGCGCCCAGTCTGCTGCGACGAGGCAAACAATTAGAAACGTTGGTAGAGGTGGAGGATTTGGTTCTGGAGGCGGAGGTTTTGGCTCCGGTGGTTCTTCGCGTGGTGGCTCTCGCGGGGGTGGAAGTAACTTTGGTTCCCGAGGCGGAGGAAGCAGTTTTAAAGGCCGAGGTGGCGGACGTAAGTTTTAGTCGTAACCGAGAGTGGTCAAAAAAGACGACCTTGATTCAAATAAGGTCGTCTTTTTTTACATACACATAAAAAAACCTACCGTTCTCTTTGAGAACTGGTAGGCTATAAGTGTTATTCGCTTTTCTGATTAAGTTTCGCTTTTAATGCCGCAAGCTCATCATCAACACCACTGCTACGGTCAAGTGCTGCAAGCTCATCATCAAGAGATTTGTTAGCACTACGCAATTCTCCTGATGCCTCTGCTTCTGCTTCCTGACGCATGACTTTTTCTTCCATCCGGCTAAAGCCGCCTTTTGCACCACTAGAGCCAATTGTAGACATTGATTCGTTTACTTTTGAACGAGCTTTTGCACTTTCAGAACGAGCTTTTAACGAGTCTTTTTTCATATTCATATCGCGGAACTCGTCTTTCATTTCTCTTAATTTCTCTTTTAATTCTTCTGATAGGCGGGCAGCCTCGTCATGCGCTTCTTTAAGTGAGTCGCGTTGACTTTGTTGTTTGTTTTTGTCCTCCAACACTCGTCGAGCTAAATCCTCATCACCTGATTCCAGTGCTTTCATTGCTTGTTCTTCTCGTTTGGCTACAAGCTCAGCGGATTCATCGTATTGTTTCTTTAGAAGTTTGTCATTTGCTATTTGTTTAGCAACAGCTGCTTCAACTTCTGCAATGTCTTTTTCCATGTCTAAAATGTATTGATCCAGCATTTTACTAGGATCTTCTGCTTTATTAAGCATCGAATTTAATTCAGATGAAACAACTGTACGAACACGATTAAAAAATCGAAACATATTCTTTTCCTCCCCAATTTACATGCGTAATCTAACGATACCATATTGTAAAACTGATTGTTATACATACGAATCAAAATGAGAAAAGGTTTCTAATTAATTTCTTTAATCGACTCGTGTTATGCTAAAGACAGAGATAACGATGGAGGGACATAGATTATGAAAAAGCGAATTGCAATTGATATGGATGAAGTGATGGCTGACTTTAATAAGAAACATTTAACGCTGTTTAATGCAGATTATGGAGAACAGCTGACGATTGAAGATTTACACGGGAAAAAACTGCGTGAATTACGTCCAAAGCTAGAAAATGAAATCCGGAGTTACATGAAGGACCCGACTTATTTCAGAGATCTTGATATTATGCAAGATAGCCAAGAAGTGATAAAAGAATTAAGTGAGTCGTATGAAGTTTATATTGCGACAGCAGCGATGCACTTCCCAACTTCATTTACAGCTAAATATGAATGGTTACAAGAACATTTTCCATTTTTAGATGACCAACATTTTGTTTTTTGTGGTGATAAGAGCGTGATAAAAGCTGATTATTTAATCGATGATAATCTATGGCAGCTCGAACGATTTACAGGAGAAGGAATTTTGTATACGGCTCCACATAATATTCACGCAACCGGTTATACGCGTGTAAACAATTGGCAGGATGTAAGAGCTTATTTTCTGGAGAAATAACCAAACGTAAGGGGCGAAGGCATGGAAGAAGCGATTAAAAAAGAGTTAAAAGCAATTGAGCATAATTACCAAGTGAAAATAATCTATGCTTGTGAATCAGGCAGTAGGGCATGGGGATTCCCGTCTGTGGATAGCGACTACGATGTGCGCTTCATTTATTTCCATAAGCCGGAACATTATTTATCGATTGATCCAATTGGTGTTGGCAAAAATCGCGATGTAGTTGAGGTGCCAATAAACAAAGACCTTGATATTTCCGGTTGGGATTTTACGAAAGCGGCGAAATTGCTGAGAAAATCAAACCCACCATTACTTGAGTGGCTTCAATCAGATATTGTTTATTATGAATATAGCTCAGTAGCAGAACAGTTACGAAATATAAAGTCAGAAATGGTATCACCTAAGTCTTGTATCCACCACTATCTGAATATGGCTAATAATAATTATCGTGAGTATTTGCAAGGAGAGGTCGTTCGAATAAAAAAATATTTTTATGTGCTTCGCCCGATATTAGCAGCAACATGGATGATGAGGTATGATACATTTCCACCTCTTTCTTTTCAAACCCTTGTGAATCATCTTTTCCCAGAAGGTGAGTTAAAGAAACAAATTAACCAGTTACTGGAGCGTAAAATGAGTGGGATGGAACTAGATTTGGAGAAAAGGGTTTCTATATTTCACACTTATTTCGATGAGGCGTTTGAAGAATTAGGGAAATACGCACAGTCGATCGATGAAAATAAAGTTGACTCGACGGAGAAACTTAATTGTATGTTTCGAAGCGCTTTAAAAGAAGTATGGAAGTAAATGAAAAAAGGAAGCCATGTTAGACAGACACAGCTTCCTTTTTTATCATTCTTCCGGTCGCTTGCCGGGATCCATTTGCTCACTTGTAGCTGTGCGCAACGGTTTTACTTTTAGGTCATTCGTTACACGGATTTGACAAGACAAGCGCATGTTGTCGCCTTCGATCCCTTTCTTTGCGCGAGCGCCAGCTTCAGCTTCGCCAATCGGTCCTGCATCCCCCTCGATGACTTCACAAAGGCATGTTGTGCAACGAGCATTTCCACCACAACGGTGAAGAATGTCTACTCCGTTGTCTTCGAGTGCAAGTACGAGTTTTTTTCCACTTTCAACTGTAAATGAATGATAACCTTCAGCGTGAATCGTAGGCATAGTTCATAAACTCCCCTTTATGAATCAATTATGTATCTGTTTTAAGTTTAGCACGAATTGTTTCGTACTGGAAAAATAAAAAAGAACAACATTTACATGCTGTTCTTTATGTATAGAGTTGATTCTGTCATTGTCATTCTAAGCCGTAGTGGACAAGGAGTTGGGTCTCCAAATGCTCAGCTTGATCGAAACTAAGGCTGCTTCGTTTGCTTCTTACATAATCTTCAATTGCTCGTAGATAGGCAGATAGCTCGCTAGTAGCAGTTGGTAGAAACTTTTCTGCTCTCTTTTCAACAGCTTTTATATCTTCTTGTGAATACACGGCAGTCGCCTCCTAATTCAACGTTTTTTTCTTTAGGTTAAGTGTACTGGAGAAATCTTCCCATATCTATTTAAGATTTGATAAAGAGTTAGTGAAACTGTCTTAACAAATAGGAATTAGTGTGGGAATTACCATAAAGTGGTTTTTTTGTTTTGTGATAGAGATTGACCATTTTATTAAACTTGATTAATCTGGAAAAAAGTCAATTACCGGGAGGGGTCGAAGTGATGAAACAATTGAAGAGAGTTCAGCTAAACTTAGCGGAAACAGATAGGTGTGCATACTGGGCAGAACCAATTTCTTTTGTTGTCCAAGCAAGTCGATCTGTCCGTGAATGGGCAAGTTTGGTTAAATCTGCCGGTCAATCAATTTTAATTATTGATGAAAAAGAAAAGCCTATTGGGACACTGTCTGCTAGGGGTATCTTGCGGTTAATTGAAAAATTAGATACGTGCGAAAGGGAGTTGCAACAAGATTTGTTGGACCCGGTTCAATATGCTGAAGGACAAACATCTATTGATGGCATTCAGTTTAACGGAGCTGCATTGGTTCTTGTGAAAGAAGGAGAAACGATAATCGGGGGAATTACAAAAGAAAGATATCATCAAGCGAAAGGACACTTTTTGAAAGACGATCATCAGCAAGAAATTATTTTAAAGACAATTATCGAAACCGCTTACGAGGGAATTGTTATTGTCGATCAGGATGGCAAGATTGTTAGTATGAACAAAGCGTATTTAAGTTTTTTAGGAAGAGAAGAAGAATATGAGGTTGTAGGAAAGTTTGTTGCGGATGTAATTGAAAATACCGAATTGCATCATGTAGTTAAGTCTGGGATTCCTCAGAGAGGGAGAATTCAAGTAATTCAGGGCCAAAAAATGGTTGTTCACCGTATGCCAATTTGGCAAAAGCAACAAGTGGTAGGGGCAATAGGCATGTTAATCTTCGAAGGTGTTTCTGAACTATATAAAATCTTAAAGAGTGCAAATGATTCTTCTATTTATGATAAGAAAAGTGTAGAAGTTAAAAACACTCAAATGAAACTGTATTCCTTCGAACAGATGATTGGAAAAAGTTCAGCGTTGCATATGTGCAAGAGCTTTGCACGCAAAGCATCACGAACAACGGCGGCTGTCCTAATTACTGGGGAGAGCGGTACTGGAAAAGAGTTGTTTGCTCGTTCGATTCATCAATTAAGTTCACAGGCCGAAGGTGCATTTGTTGCGATTAACTGTGCTGCTGTGCCAGAGACATTGCTTGAGGCAGAATTATTTGGGTATGAAGAAGGTTCTTTTACGGGAGCCAAAAAAGGAGGCTCTATTGGAAAGTTTGAACAGGCTGATAGAGGAACATTGTTCTTAGATGAAATTGGAGATATGTCCCTTAGTATGCAAGCTAAACTTTTGAGAGTGTTAGAGGTGAAAGAGATAACAAGAATTGGTGGAAATGAGGAAAGGTATGTTCATTTTCGACTAATAGCGGCAACGAATAAAAAACTGAAAGAACTTGTCAGCTCAGGACATTTTAGAGAGGATTTGTACTACCGTATAAATGTGATTCCGTTGTATATACCGTCACTAAGGGAAAGGATAGAGGATCTCCCTCTTTTAATGAGTCATTATATTGAGGAATTTGCTCGCGAGTATCAATTAGAAGCAAGAGAATTTGGGGCAGAGGCATTGCAAGCAATGCTTTCTTACCATTGGCCAGGAAATATAAGAGAACTTGTGAATGTAATTAATTATATTATGACAATAAGTGAAAATCGAATTGTGTCATTATTGGATTTGCCCGGTGACATTCTAGCAAGGAAAGACCGGGTTCAAAAAATGCCGTTAAAATCTACGGCTCGAGAGAAAGAGAAAAAGGTAATTAAAGAAGTACTTATTGAGGCAAAAGGGAATAAATCGGTTGCGGCAAAAATATTAGGTGTCCATCGATCTACATTGTATCGAAAATTAAAGAATTTAGATCTGGACATAGAGCCGCTCTAAAGAATGGTTTAAATCATAGCAAGTAACCAAAGCGAGTTTTCTATTCAAACCATCGCCCTCTGCATTCTTATACTGAAAAGATCAGCAACTAGCGGACGGCATGCACATAGACTCCTGCGGAAAGCGAAGTGTCTGCCCGGAGCGGGAACAAGGCGACGGTCTCGTTATAACGGGACTTTGTCTTCAGTCTGTCTTGGTTGTCGCTTTTATGAGACGTATATGCAACAGTAGTGTCGTAATAATGCGACATAAAAAGGAAAAACACTTACAATCATAAGGTTCTTCAAATGGCATGTTTCTTGCAAAAACGATAGAAAGGAGGGATTATCATGAAAGTAGCCATTAATCATCTGCCATCAACAATCATTTATGGAGAAGGTAGTTTCCAGCAGCTAGGTATTGAAGCTGCAAAGGTAGGTTGCAGAGCGCTGATTATAAGCGATGCAATAATGAATGAAATAGGGAATGTAACTCGTGCAGAGGAAATCTTAGAACAAAGCAGCATTCAATCATTTGTTTTCCTAGGAGTCGAGTCTGAACCAAAAGATACGTACGTATATGCTGCACTAGAACTACTGGAAACGTATCAATGTGACCATATTATTTCTCTAGGTGGTGGAAGTTGTATTGATACAGCTAAAGCAGTCGCTGTATTGGCCACGAATGGAGGTTCCATTAGTAACTACATGAATGGACAAACAATCGCAAAAATGAAAGCGCTTCCTTTGATTGCGATACCAACAACTGGAGGAACAGGGTCGGAAGTAACTGACGCAACTGTCATTACTAATTCGACTAATGCAGTAAAAATGATGATTAAACAACAGGCTTTTATGCCCCAAGTTGCGATTGTTGATCCAGTGCTTACAGTGTCATCACCACCAAGCATTACAGCTGCTACTGGTTTAGACGCATTGACGCATGCATTAGAAGCTTACATAAGTAGAAAAGCTCATCCTTTTACGGATACATGCGCTCTCGATGCGATTAAGCGGATCTACGATAACATTGAGGTGGCCTATCAAAATGGTGAGAATATACAAGCACGCCAGGAAATGATTTATGGATCAATGCTCGCTGGTATTGCCTTTTCCAATTCTTCTGTATGTCTTGTGCATGGTATGTCCCGTCCAATAGGCGCTTTATTCCATGTGCCCCATGGTGTTTCAAATGCGATGTTGCTCCCTATCGTGCTTGAATATACAAAAGAAAACTGCGTGGAACGCCTAGCATCAATAGCGCGAGTACTAATGCCAGAGAGGCAAGGTGAATCTGATCACACCTTGTCAGACGTTCTTGTTAAAAACATTGTTTCGCTCTGCGCTCGGTTGAACATTCCAACATTAAGTGATTGGGGTTTAGAGAAAGATGTTTTTAGTGGTCATTTAGAGAAAATGGCGTCTGATGCACTTGAAAGCGGTAGCCCTCAGAACAACCCGAGGATCCCGACAAAAGCGGAGGTCATTAAACTCTATGAAGATTTAATCAATCGTAGCTCGACTGTTTCAAGTTAAAAGGGGGCACTCGAATGTTAAGCATGGTTGGACTAGTGGCATCTCTTGCTTTATTGATTGTACTAACACTCAGGGGTATTAATATTATCATTGCAGCTCTGCTTTCGTCAGTTGTTCTTGCGTTAACAGGCGGTTTAAACATTAATACGGCTATGAGTGGCTATTATATGGCTGGTTTTACTGACTATTTTTCTTCATGGTTTCTAGTATTTCTATTAGGAGCAATATTCGGTAAGGTTATTCAAGACACAAAAGCGGCAGAGTCAATCGCCGATTGGATAAAGAGAAGGCTAGGTGCGAAATGGGCGCTGTTTGCGGTTATTGCCGCATGCGCATAATGACTTATGGAGGGGTCAGCTTATTTGTTGTTGGTTTTACTGTTTATCCTATTGCCGTTTCGTTGTTTAAATTAGCTGATTACCCACATCGGTTTATTCCAGTGGCAATTGTATTTGGTGCTATATCATTTACGATGACTTCGCCAGGTTCGCCAGAAATTCAAAATATAATTCCAACTGAATTCTTTGGAACAACACCAACTGCCGGGGGAGTTATCGGTGTCTTTATGGGCTTATTTATTATGATTGCTGGAGGACTTTGGATTCGTTATATGATGCAACGTGCTTTAAAGAATGGTGAACGATTTGACTTGCCAAAAGACAGTCCGATGTACAGTCTTGAAAAAGAACCGGTTCAAGAGTTGGCGGCAGCACGAGAATCCGTTTTGCCAAAACCGATTTTTGCACTCTTACCACTTGTTCTAGTCATCGTGTCATTAAATATAATGGCTTATTATATGCCAGCAAAGACGGCTGTACTTGTTGCACTCTTGCTAGGTGTTATAGCAACATGGTTGTTAAATATTAAGTTTGTTACTCAGTACTGGCAATCACTTGCGGCTGGTGCACAAAATTCCCTCATCGCAATTGCTAACACTTGCGCAGTAGTAGGATTTGGCAGTGTGGCTGCTCAAGTGCCTGCGTTTGACGTTTTCTTAAATGCGTTACTTGATACAGCTGGTTCACCATTTCTTAGCTTGGCCTTGTTTGTGACCGTGATTTGCGGAATTACCGGCTCTGCTTCAGGAGGTCTGGGCATTGCTTTGCCTCTTATTGCACCAGAGTATATGGACCGTGGTGTCGATCCGGGGGCCATGCATCGTATTTCTGCACTTGCATCTGGAGGGCTTGATTCATTGCCTCATAATGGCTTTGTTGTGACAACGATTCGTGCGATTTGTGGGGAAACACATAAACGAGCGTATACGCCTATTTTCTTTGTTTGTACAGTTGTCCCAACGATAGCGCTAGGAATAGCGGTAGCTCTTTATACGATTTTCTATTAAGCCTAATGTTGAAAAGTGAAGGGGAGCAATTGAGAAATCACAAATGAGATTGTTTGACATACGTTTAAATTTGGCTGCCGTTCCTTATAAAGGAGCGGTGGTTTGTTTTCGTTCCAAAGAGGATATGGAAAGGGAGTGCGTGGTGCATACTTAATAAAAGAAAGTACGATTAAAACGAGGGATTTCAGAGGAGGATACTTATGTTATGTCGATCTAGTGATGAACTTCAGCTCTTGGTTAATCAAGCAAAGGATGTAACGAGCCAAGGAAGTGTAGCTGATTACATACCTGCTTTGGCGCTTGCAGAGCAAGAAAAAGTTTCTGTCGCATTATATTATCCGGATGGAAGGTTGTACTCTGCAGGTGATACGCAGGAGAATTTTACGCTTCAAAGCATTTCTAAGGTTCTTTCCCTTGCTTTGGCATTAATTGATAAAGGAGAAGAACATGTCTTTTATTGGGTAGGAAAGGAACCCACTGGCGACCCATTTAATTCGATTGCAAAGTTAGAGACAAATAATCCTTCTAAGCCATTAAATCCAATGATTAATGCTGGTGCACTCGCGGTAACGCATATGGTTGAAGGGGCTTCAGTTGGGGAGCGGTTGGAACGTTTGCTTGATTTTATTCGCTGTCTGGCAAACAACAAGAAGATTGCTTATAACGAAGAAATCGCCAAATCGGAGTACGAAACAGCTGATTTAAATCGCGCACTTGCGTTTTTTATGAAACAGCATGGTGTTATTAATGAAGATGTAGAAGAATTAATGGATCTTTACACAAAGCAATGTGCGATTGAAATGAATTGTATGGACTTGGCACGAATTGGATGTGTGTTTGCCATGGACGGTCGTGATCCAGAAACAGATGAACAGCTCTTACCGGTCGATGTTGCACGTATCTGTAAAACATTTATGGTGACGTGTGGGATGTACAATGCTTCGGGAGAGTTTGCGATTAACGTGGGTATACCAGCAAAAAGCGGTGTCTCCGGTGGTATTATGGGATCCATTCCGAAGAAGTGTGGTATCGGTATTTATGGACCATCATTGGATGACAAAGGGAACTCCATTGCTGGGATGAAGTTGCTTGAAATGATGTCGAAACAGTATTCGTTAAGTATGTTTTAATGGGATAAGGTAGCTAGCAGGAAGCGAGTACGCTTTCTGCTTTTTTCTTGTTTCGCTCGGATCCTACCTAACGTATAATCAATAGGCGAAACGTAAGGAGCAAAGAATCGTATGTCTAAAGTAGAAAAAACAATAACCGAAATTAAACTAGAAATCTTGGATAGAAAAAACAAACGTATGACAGTCAAGTTACGCACATTTTTAACGCGTATGGGATATAAACGACGCACTCCTCAATTGGTGGCGGAAGTCGATCGACAGTTAAGACGCGCTGGCTTGATTGCATATACTGCGAAACGAAGCAAACAATGGTATGAATTAAAAATGGAAGAATGGGTGACCTTTGCTGGTAAGGAAAAAAGGAAAGAGAGGGATGACAAATTTATTAGGCATATTGAAGTGAAAGAAGGCAATAATCCAATCTCATTGTATGCCCATCAAGAAGATGCCATTGATGCGTTAAATAAAGCTGTGCATGAACGATTTGCAGGTATCATTGCCATCCCGACAGGTGGAGGGAAAACGTTGACAGCTGTCAGATGGCTTCTCTCTTTTGCGGTTAAAAGGAAGAAAAAAGTATTGTGGCTCGCACATCGTCATGAACTGCTTGAACAAGCGTTCTATGCATTTAATCAGCAGGCTTATCGTGAACAGCTGAATGGACGCAACTCTTTCCAGTGCCAGGTTGTTTCTGGACATGCGGAACATGGTCATGCACTAGGAGTAAGTCAGTCAGATGATGTCATTATTGCGAGCAAAGATAGCTTAACCAGTGGGATCGACCGTTTTCTATTAAATTGGGTAAATGAAGACGAAGAAGTAGTGGTTGTCATTGATGAAGCTCACCACGCGACCGCAAGAACGTATAAACATATTATTGATGCAATTAAATTATATAGTCGCCCAATACTACTTGGCTTAACGGCAACACCGTTCCGTACGGTTGAGGCAGAGCAAGGATTGTTAAAGAAACTGTTCAGGGATGATATTGTTTACCAAATCGACTTAAGGACACTTATTGCTAGAGGTATATTAGCAAAACCAATTTTTAAAGAGTTACAAACAAAGCTAGATCAAGCTTCTGGTTTAACAAATCAGGAGCTGCAAAGTATCAAATCATTGGACATTTTGCCTGATCATATTGCAAGGCGTCTTGCAGATAATGGGAGACGAAATCAACTAATTGTAGACGAATACACAGTGAACCACGTGCAATATGGTAAAACCCTCATTTTTGCAATCAATCGAAATCATGCAGTTATCTTAAATGAACTTTTTAAAAGACAGGGGTTTCGAACGGACTATATTATCTCTAAGAGTGGAAAAACGAATGAAGAGAATCGCGAACGAATTGGCTCGTTTAAGAGAGGTGAACTTGATGTCTTAATCAATGTCAATATGCTTACGGAAGGGACAGACTTACCCGATGTGAAAACTGTTTTCTTAACACGACCGACAACTTCGCGAATCTTAATGACGCAAATGATTGGCAGGGCTCTCCGTGGTGGTGAAGCAGGAGGAACCGAACAAGCTTATATTGTGACATTTACTGATGACTGGAAAGAAACGATTGCTTGGGTCAATCCACGCAAACTGTACAAAGATGAGGCTGCGGACACAGTGAAAACGACGAACCGAAAAAAACCTAACACCGAGAGTATGATTTCCATTCAGATGAGTGAACAGGCATTGTACGGAGTGGGGGCTGCATTCAGCGAGTCTTTAGTTGAACGGATTCCATTTTTTCAAACTGTCCCAACTGGGATTTACTCTTTTTCAGACCCCACCATGAACGATCGAAGTGTTGATATACTTGTGTATGATCAATTGGAGGAAAGTTATAAAGCCTTCATTGAAGCGCTTCCTACGCTTGCTTTATTAGGTGAACAAGAAGCAATCATACAGGCAGAGAATAGCCAATTTAAAAGAAGCAAAGACCACCTTGGTTATGATCGAGGAGATTTAATTAAATTGCTTCATTATTATCAAGCAACTGCTGATAAGCCGTCTCTGCTCTTATTTAAGGATAGAGAGAAATTGAATCTACAGGAAGTGGCTGAAGAGATTTATAGAAATGAACTAGGTGGAGAAAAGAAAAAAGCATATATTGATCAACTCTGGAATGAAGAGGGTAATTTCTATGCTGTCTATTTTGGCTTTAATAAGCTCCATTTTCGAAAAAGGTTAGAAACGGAATTGTTGCGGATTGAAGAGCCAGGGTTATATGACGAAGGTGAAAAAAGGCGCGAGTAATTAGGCGCCTTTTTTATTAAAGGGGGTAGTCATTCAAACAAAACAACGTGTTGACAAGACTTTCGAATAACGCTCTTTGGGCAGGTTTCTCCCAATCTTCTGGAACGTCTGCCATGAGCCACATGACTTCGTCTAAAAAAACATGTTCGATCGTTTGCTGCCAGTGCAAACATTCTTTTTTACTGAGAGTGACATGAGATGAATACCCTTTCAAAAATAACGCCCATTCTTTAGTAGTGAACACTCTATTTGGAGCTGAAGGCATTTCATTATGGAATAAGAGCAAACAGAGAGCAAGATCAAATGTTCTAGGGATCCAAGCAGCATTATCTGGATCAATTAAGTACGGTTCTGGTGTGAAAATTAAGTTATTTGCTTTGTAATCATGGGGAGTAGCAACATGAGGTAATCCCCTGTTTTTTAAGACTTTCTGTTGATTAACAACTTGAATAAGTTTTTCGTTTAAACGAGATGAATCAATATGTACATCGTATTGATTTGTGAAATCAGAAATGTTTTCAATACTTTCCTCTACTTCATAATCATAGAAGTCATATACATCATATGTTTTTAACTGGTATGTATTTTCTGCAGGAGACATTGCATGAATCTGTCCTAAAAGTGCTCCAGCTGCTTGAATTTGTTCAGGTTCTCCTTTATAAACATCGCCATCAATAAATGGATAAACAACATAAACGTCATTATTAATCTGTTTTGGATTTGATTCCATTTCTTTTACGGGTGTAACAACAGAAACGCCGTTTGCTGCAAGCATGTTCGTATATTCCATTAATCGCTGTGCTTGAAGCAGGGGACGTTGGGTACGCTTGGCAATATAGTTGTTTACATGATAGACGGGTGAAAACGGGTAAATGCTTATAGGCTCTTCCTCAGATTGAATTCCGAGTGACTTTAAAATGGTTTTTCCACTCATGATTACCTCCATAAGATGTCGGATTTATTTGACTATACTGATTGTACCAATGGAAGAGATAGATGGCAATCATTGGATGTATTATAGAGAAGAAGTCGTATTTGAGGTGCAATCAAAAGTTTGATTGATTTAAATTAAATAAAGATTATGTGTTTTAAAATTGATAAGAAGGTTATAGAGGAATAGAAATCGTTTTCAAATTTAACAAGAAAGGCGTGTTGAGAGTGGAGCTTAATTTGCATATGGCAAAACAGCTTATTGCGGCAGCCGAAGCAGAGGCTGAACGTGTTGGTGTACAAATGGTCATTTCTGTTGTAGATAACGGTGGGAACTTAATTGCCGTTCATAGGATGGATGATGCTTGGCTCGCAAGTGTTGAGATTGCTCAGAATAAGGCATGGACCGCCGTTGCTTTGAAAACGGAAACGAAAGCATTAGAAGAAGCCACCGTTCCAAAGGCAGAATTGTATGGATTAAATACAACAAATAACGGGCGGATTGTCGTATTTGGTGGTGGAATTCCCCTTAAAAAAGGAGATAAAGTGATAGGCGCAATTGGCGTGAGCGGAAGTAGTGTGGATGACGACATCAAGGTTGCTCAAGCCGGTGCTCATGCATTTGAAGGGTTAGTTGCAAGTCATAATACGTAATTAAGGAGGGCTTCTTAATGGCTGGAAATCGCGGAGTTGTTTATATGGGAAAAAAGGGAGTTGAAATTCAAGATATCGAATACCCTGATCTGGTTTTGAAAGATGGTCCAGGGGTCCCGGCTTCAAATGTTGGTCGAAAATGTGAGCACGGTGTTATTTTGAAAGTGATCACAACAAACATCTGCGGCAGTGACCAGCATATGGTTCGTGGTCGGACAACAGCGCCTGAAGGATTAGTACTTGGACACGAGATAACTGGCGAAGTCATTGAAGTAGGGAGAGATGTTGAGTTTATCAAAAAAGGTGATCTTGTATCGGTTCCTTTTAATATTGCCTGTGGTCGTTGTGTCATGTGTCAGGAACAAAAAACACATATTTGTTTAAACGTAAATCCGGATCGCCCAGGTTCGGCTTATGGCTATGTTGATATGGGAGGATGGGTTGGCGGTCAATCAGAGTATGTAATGGTCCCATATGCTGATTTCCAGTTGCTTGTTTTTCCTAATAAAGAAAAAGCAATGGAAAAAATTCTAGATTTAACGATGCTTTCGGATATCTTTCCGACAGGTTTCCATGGTGCCTACACGGCAGGTGTGCAAATAGGATCTACGGTGTATGTGGCGGGAGCTGGGCCGGTTGGATTGGCGGCAGCTCATTCAGCTCAGTTGCTAGGTGCATCCACAGTCATTGTTGGAGATATGAATGAAGAAAGATTGCAGCAAGCGAAGAGTTTTGGCTGTGAAACGGTTAATTTACAGAAACATGATCGACTCGGGGAACAAATTGAACAAATCCTTGGTGTACCTGAAGTGGATTCTTCAATTGATGCGGTAGGGTTTGAAGCTTCTGGACATGGTGAAAATGCTGAAGAACAACCAGCTGCAGTATTAAATACAATTATGGATGTTACTCAAGCAGGCGGGAAGTTAGGAATTCCAGGACTTTATGTCACAGAAGATCCAGGAGCTGCAGATAAAGATGCACAAACAGGTTCCTTGAAAGTACGATTCGGACAAGGGTGGGCGAAAGCACATACTTTCGTTACTGGACAAACCCCAGCGATGCAATACAATCGGCAGTTAATGAAATCGATTCTATCTGGCAACGCCAAAATCGCAAAGGCTGTAAACGCGACAGTTATTTCCCTTGATGAAGCACCAAATGGTTACAGTGATTTTGACGGTGGTGCAGCGAAAAAGTTTGTGATTGATCCACATGGCATGTTAAAGAAATAAATCTCAAGGGTGAGGGTGATTGATATCCCTCACTTTTTTAATGTTTATTGGAAGAAGAATGGACTGGTTGTTTTCAGTCTATTCTCCTACAATGGTTAAAGAGAGGAGGGGGACGAGTGCTGAAAGAAACCGATTCTTTAGCGAGTGCCTTAGTTGAAATGACGAAGGCAAACTGCATGTACATGGAAATTAGTAATCAAGAGGAAAAGAGCATTGGTACAGCTATACTAACTGAAATCAGACAAGCAATCCAATCTGGTTTTGCAGAAATGCCAATTGAAGCCTTCTTAATGCAGAAGCCAAAATTGGATATGCTTGATCAATTCCAATCATTTCTCGAAAGTGACATGTTTGCAGTGTTAATTGATACTTTATATGACGGGTTATATGTGACTGATGGTGTTGGGGTAACACTAAAAGTAAATAAGGCGTATGAACGGATTACAGGTGTTACATCAAAGCAAATAGTTGGCATGCATATGCGTGATATGGAAAAATTAGGTTACATTTCGAGGTCGATTTCTTTAGAAGTAATTAAACAAAAGAAAGCTGTTACAAGGATGCAGTGGCTTGCTAATGGCCGTAATGCAATGGTCTCTGGGACGCCTGCCTTTAATAAAGACGGTAATATCATCTTTGTGGTTAGTGTTGTTCGTGATATGACCAATCTTTTGGCAATGCAAGCAGAACTTGAGGATTTGAAAGAATGGCAGGCCGAAATTGATCACCATGTTCTTGCAGGAAAGGACGCTACTTTAGTTATAGAGGCAGAAGAAAGTATTGCTTTTATTAAAACCGCAAAACGGGTAGCACAGACAACTGCAACGGTGTGTTTGCTTGGCGAGAGTGGTGTAGGCAAGACAAGAGCTGCGGCATTTATTCATGAGCATTCTAAGCGAAAGGAAAAACCTTTTGTAGTTGTAAATTGTGGTGCTCTTAGTGAATCTTTAATTGAAGCCGAGTTGTTTGGTTATGCACCAGGGGCTTTTACTGGAGCACTTGCAAAAGGTAAAAAGGGGCTTATTGAAGTGGCAAACGGTGGGACTCTTTTTTAGATGAAATTGGAGAGTTACCACTTTTATTACAAACAAGGTTACTGAAAGTACTTGATGAATTTCGTTACACTCCGGTCGGGTCAACGGAATTAAAGAAAGTAAATGTCCGAATCATTGCGGCAACAAACAAGTCACTTCGATATTTAGTTGAACAAGGGCGTTTGCGGGAAGATCTGTACTATCGCTTAGCGGTTGTACCACTGGCAATTAAACCTTTAAGGGAACGTCCAAAAGAAGTTAGGCGATTGATTCAGTTATTCCTAAAAGAATTTAATAAGCGCGATGGAAGACAAGTCCAGTTAGAGGAAGAAGCAGTTCAAGCTTTAGAGACATACCAGTGGCCAGGAATATTCGAGAATTAAAAAATGCAATTGAATTCGTTGTTGCTACTTCTGCAAGTATTCGAGTAGGCTTTGATCAGCTGCCAATACACATAATTCGTGAGAAATCAGAACAAGGAAAAACATTAAAAGAAGCAGTTCAAACGTTAGAGGAGCGGTTAATTGAAAAAGCAATAGCTGAGCATGGAACGACGAGAGGTGCTGCGCATGCCTTAGGTATAAGTCAATCTTCACTTGTAACAAAGCGAAATAAGATGCGTTGATCAAAATTGTAATCATTTGATCATAAAACAAATCAACACATGAGTCTTAAGAGCATCAGTAAGCGATTTTTGAGTTGGCACGGTTTTTGCTACTAATAAGCAAACGATTGGAGGCAAAAACAAATGAGTGTACAAACGTTTAAAAGCGCTTACAAAATTTTGACAGGAGCTGGTGCAATCTTCCAATTAAGAGAAGAGGTACAGCGGCTAGGAATGAGTAATCCATTAATTGTAAGCGATAAAATCATTGATCAGGCAGGATTGCTCACAGAGGTTACGAATGTATTAAAAGGGATTTCTTATGGACAGTTTTTAGATGTTCAGCCGGAGCCTGCATTTACTGTAGTGGAAGATTGTAAAAAAACGTTTGTGGATGGTCAACATGATGGATTTATCGCAATTGGTGGAGGGAGTGCTATTGATACGGCAAAGGCCGCTTCTGCTTATGCCACTTACGATGGGGATCTCGATGATTTTATTGGCACGAATTTAGTACCTCGAAAAGGGGCGCCACTAATTGCTATTCCAACGACTGCGGGAACAGGATCAGAAGTGACAAATATTGCGATTTTGTCGGATAAACAAGCGCAGTTAAAAAAGGGGATAGCAAGTGATTTTTTATTGCCAGACGTTGCAATTGTTTCTCCCGAAATGACTCGGACGGCTCCTCCAAGTGTGACAGCGGCAAGTGGAATTGATGCGCTTGTGCATGCAATTGAAGCTTATTTATCTGTACATGCGTCACCAATAACTGATTCTTTGGCACTGCGCGCAATGAAAATGATCGCGCAAAGTTTGCCAAAAGCTTATGCAAACCCAGACAACTTAGAGGCAAGAGAAGAAATGGCGACGGCAAGCTTAATGGCGGGAATGGCGTTTGGTAATGCTGGAGTTGGAGCGGTTCATGCACTTGCCTATCCGCTTGGTGGGCGTTTCAATATGGCACATGGTGTAAGCAACGCATTGCTTCTGCCTTTTGTCATGGAGGCAAATAAAATTGCTTGTATCGATCGATTAGGAGAGGTGGCTATTGCTCTTGGTGAGCGTACAACAGAAATGAGTGCTAATGATGCAGCAGATTCGGCTATTTCTGCGATGACACGTTTATGTAGACAAGTGAATATCCCGAGTAGTTTAAAATCATTTGGGATTGAACGTGATGATTTAAGCTTCATGGCTGATGACGCAATCCAAATAGACCGCTTATTAAAAAACAATCCGCGTAAGTTGACTCGTGATGAGATTTATTCAATTTACGAAGATGCTTTTGAAGGGCGGTAAGTAGAGATGAAGTGGAAGCAGCGGCAACATGGCCAAGAAACACCGTATGTTCTTCTTGGACCATTTAAACTTCGAGTTCCATTCGTCCACTATCGTTTTGAGTGGCCAGACTATGTTCAGGGACTGCTCATGTGTGCAGTTGATCTTGCAGCAATCCCTCTTCTAATGGAATTGTTAGGAATGCCATTTGAAGCGGCGCTCGCGGTTGTTATATTAAACGGCCTTTTCTATTTGACGCACCATTGTTAGGCGATCCAGTTGTTCCAGGTTGGATTACACCAGCCATACCATTAATTATGATTTATGTATCTGCTTTTCCGGAGGACCAGAAAGTACATGCGCTCATCGCCTTTCAACTTACATTAGGTATTCTATCGATTATTTTAGGAATGACAGGGCTAGCTAGTAAAGTCGTTCGATTTGTTCCTAGTGCTATCAAGTCGGGAGTTATTCTCGGTGCCGGGATTATCGCCATCATTACTATTTTCGAAGTTGGCGGTCGATTTGAATCATTTCCGTGGACAATTTCGATAGCAATCGGCATTGGTTTTTATTTGATGTTCTCAAAACATTTTCAACGACTAAAAGGAAAAGGCGGTTTGTATGGTTTAATCGGAAAGCTTGGTATTCTTCCAATCATTTTGCTGGCTGTTGTTGTTGCGCCTTTATTTGGAGAGGCGCCATGGCCTGCCATCGAATGGGGATTTTCAAAACCCGACTTTATCACATTGTGGAATGAATATACGTTATTTGGAGTTGGTTTTCCTCCACTAATGATGTTCATCACATGTTTGCCAACTGTTTTTGCGGCTTATCTCGTTTTATTTGGTGATATTCTTCAAGCAAAGGCGATTTTAAAAGAAGCAGATGAT
This sequence comes from Bacillus sp. JCM 19041, assembly GCA_001310375.1. Classification (GTDB taxonomy): domain Bacteria; phylum Bacillota; class Bacilli; order Bacillales; family Bacillaceae_D; genus Shouchella. The sequence goes on from BAXC01000002.1 coordinate 44,313, forward strand.
GTTCGCCAAGATGAAAAAGTAGACTATAACCCAAACCGAGCTCATTTAATCTTCGGTGGACGTAATACAATGATGAGTATCATCGGACCTGATGTGACAATGGCTGGTCCTACTTGGGCAGCGATGCAGGTTGTCATTACAGAAAGATTTAAGGAAGGAAAAATCGATGCATTCGATTTTTGGGGGAATGGGTTCATTTCGTTTAGGTACGAACACAGGTTTATTGTTGTTGCCAATCGTGAGTTTAGTTGAACCAATACTCGGGGTCGCGATGGCGTTAACATTATTAATTCAAGGCTACGTTAGTGTGCGAATCGGCATTTTGGAAGCGAAAAGCCAACGCGATTTAGGTATAGCTGGAATTGTTGCCGCAATCCTTGTGGTAAAAGGAGCGGCATGGGCGTTCGCAGTGGGTGTTATTCTTTGCTTGCTTATTTATGGCAAACAATTTTTTGAGGGAGAAAACGATCAGACGTTTACGAAAGACGTTGATGGAGATGAAAAAAGGAGTGCTTAATTAATGAACCATGCTTTGTTTATTAACAATGAATGTGTCTTGACAGATGACTTAATTGAAGTAGAAAACCCCGTCACGAAAGAAATAATTGGGACCGTGGCAAATGCGGGGAAAAAAGAAGCAATTGCGGCGGTGGATGCGGCTTCAGCGGCATTACCTGAATGGCGAGCTATGACGGCTGCAGAGCGCGGTGCATACTTGCAAAAGTGGCATGAATTGATTGAAAGAGAGGCCGAGGAAATTGGCAAGTTGATGACGCTTGAACAAGGAAAGCCGCTTAAAGAAGCGATTGGCGAAGTGCGTTATGCCAACAGCTTTCTATCCTGGTATGCAGAGGAAGGCAAACGTGTTTATGGAGAATCGGTTCCGGCTGCATCCTCAAGCAAGAGAATCTTTGTCCAAAAGCAGGCCATTGGCGTTATTGCAGCAATTACGCCTTGGAACTTTCCCGCGGCTATGCTGACGCGTAAACTTGGACCAGCACTTGCCGCCGGCTGTACAGCTGTTGTGAAACCGTCCGAATTAACTCCCTTCACTGCCTATCGAATTGTTGAGTTGGCTCGGTTAGCTGGTATTCCCAAAGGTGTTATTAATTTAATAACCGGGGATGCAGCAGCTATTGGGGAAACGTGGATGGCTGATGACCGGGTCCGGAAAGTATCGTTTACAGGTTCTACGAGGGTCGGGAAACTACTTATGAGGCAAGCTGCTGATACTGTTAAAAAGCTCTCGCTTGAACTTGGTGGGCATGCTCCGTTTATTGTAACGGAGCACGGGAACATTGAGAAAGCAGTTGAAGGCTAATGGCTTCAAAGTATCGAAATGGTGGTCAGACATGTGTTTGTGCAAATCGTATATATGTACATGAATCGATTCAAGAAACATTTATCGACGACTTTAAGCAAGCAATGAAAAGGTTGAAAACAGGAGATGGAATGGAAGAAGGAACAGATATTGGTCCACTAATTAATCAAGCTGCCGTTGAAAAAGTACAGAAGCATATCACGGACGCCGAAGAAAAGGGCGCAAAAATCCTCTACGGACAGGAGTCACAAATAAAAGATGGGTATTTCCAGACACCAGCGATTGTCGTAAATGCGACGGATGAGATGCTTTGCATGAACGAAGAAACATTTGGTCCATTAGCGCCAATCGCAACGTTTCAGTCTGTGGATGAGGTAATTAAGCGTGCGAATGATACGCCATTTGGATTAGCTGCATATGTGTATTCCAACGATATCACAGAGGCTTTAATGATTTCTGAACAGCTGGAGTATGGAATTGTTGGCTTAAACGATGGTTTGCCATCAGTGGCCCAAGCCCCTTTTGGTGGAATGAAAGAAAGTGGACTTGGACGTGAAGGCGGTCACTGGGGGATTGAAGAGTATTTAGAAGTGAAGTATGTTTCACTTCAATTATAATAGCTAGAAAACCGCCGCTAAACATCGTAGCGGCGGTTTCTTTTTGTATAATAAGGCCAATAAAAAATGGCTCAAACGTTTGCCTACGTTAGTGATGTTAGGATAAAATGGAAATAAAGTTGATCATGGAGGGGGTTGAAGATGAATTATTTATTTGTACATGGACTTGGTCAGGATTCCTCAACTTGGAAAAAAACCATTGATACGATGGAATTAAATTCACATGTGTCCTGCCCCGACTTATTCTCACTTCTTGGTACATGCGATCCTACTTATAACAATTTATACCGGTTATTTTTTGAGTATTGCAATGATTTTAGGGGACCAATTAATCTATGTGGTCTTTCCTTAGGAGCTGTTCTATCATTAAATTATGCTCTAGACCGACCGGAAAAGGTTAATTCTCTAATTTTAATTGGTGCGCAATATAAAATGCCAAAGCTACTGCTAGCTCTTCAAAACATCATGTTTTACTTTATGCCTAAATCTGTGTTTCTAAAAATTGGTACTGATAAAGAAAGATTTATTCGATTAATGAAATCTATGAGGCATTTGGATTTCACTGAACGTTTAGTAGAAATTCAATGCGATTCTTTGATTTTATGTGGAGAAAAGGATGTAGCAAATAAACGTGCCTCCAAATATTTAAGTAAACATATAAAAGAAGCCCGTTCGATAATAATAAAAGATGCAGGACACGAATTAAATATAGATAGTTCAAGCAAACTTTCAGTTATTATGGATGATTTTTGGAGTAACACAAAATAATAAGAAGCATGCGATAATGTTTTAAAACCATGAACCACTTGTTCAACTATTATATGAACTATAATGGAAGATCATAGAGTGGAATTATTTAAATTAACCCTTCACATAAAAGAGCATGGATCACTGACACCCCATCCATGCTCAACCGGTATAACCGGTATTCTTTGAAAACTTCCATTACTTTTAAATTACCATTGACCTCTGGTTTAGCTGGTTTATTGTCCTCTCATTAATTGCGGAAGCCAGATTGCGATTTGAGGAAAAGCAACAAGAATGGCTACACAAACAAGCATCGCAAAAATCATCGGCACCATCGCACGGAATATTTTTTGGATTGGGATGTCTTTAGCGACTCCACTAATAATGTAAACGCTAATGCCTAGAGGTGGTGTAACAAGCCCGATATTCATAACCATTACCATAATGACGCCAAACCAAATGCCGTCAAATCCAAGCTCAATGATAAGAGGGTAGGTCACCGGCAAAGTCAAAACGAAAATCGCAATCCCCTCTAAGAAAAGACCCAAGATAAAGTAAGCAATTAAAATAAAAAGTAAAATCACGTAAGGCGATAGTGGGAGTTCGCCAACATATGTGGTGATGGCGGAAGGGATGCCACTCATTGCTAGCATTTTACTAAACACGTCTGCGCCGATTAAGATAAAAAAGATCATTGCCGTTAGTCTCGTCGTATCACTTAATGCATTTTTAAAGTGCTGCCAAGATAAACGCTTTGTCAATAAGGCAATTAAGAAAGCTCCGAAAACACCAATTGCACCGGCTTCTGTTGGAGTAAAGACTCCCATATAAATGCCACCAATACTCAGAAGAAATAGGGCAACAAAGGGCCAAACTTTTCCGAGGGAGGCAAGCTTTACACGCATCGGTTTTGCTTCTCCTATAGGGGCAAGTGCTGGGTTCTTCCTAACAATTAGAAAGACAGTGCCCATAAAGAGAATAATCTGTACAATTCCTGGAATGATGCCAGCAATGAGAAGGCTTCCGACCGTTTCCATCGTCAGAACTCCGTATAAGATTAGGATAACACTTGGGGGAATTAGTACGCCAAGAGTGCCACCTGCGGCAACACAAGCAGTTGAAAGGCCAGGATCATAGTTATACTTCCTCATTTCAGGTAAAGCAATTCGAGCCATCGTTGCAGTTGTTGCATTAACAGAGCCAGAGATACATGAAAAGAGTGCACTTGTTCCAATTGTGGTCATCGCAAGTCCACCTCTTAATCTGCCAATCCAGCGTCAACGGCTCGATATAAATCTTGCCCGAAGCCACTTGATGAAAGAATCATTCCCATAAAAATAAACAACGGAATGACGCTTAACGAGAACGAAGTCGCTGTATTAAATGGTGAAATGGCTAGTTGGGCAAAGGATGCGTTCCAATCACGAATGGCGCGATGCCAAAAATACCAACAAGCAGTAAAGCAACTGCAACAGGTGTGCGTATTAAAAAGAGAATGAGCAGCGCGATCATTGCGAGAATGCCAATCAATTCTGGTTCATTTGGCATTCACCGCCTTATAGATTGATTTGCATATATTTGATAGAGCTAATAGAGCAAATACAAATGCCGCAAAAGCTATGCAGTAGAGAAAAGGATAAACAGGAAGAAGCAGATCACTCGTTGTTGTTCCACGTTCATAAAGCCTTGTTCCATACGAAATTGTTTGAAAAATCATGATGATAAGCACAAAAAAGAGAGCGCTTTCAATAATTAATTGAATGAAATGTTGAATTCGATTTGGTAGTTTTGTAACAAAGAAATCAATTGAGATATGTTCTTCATAAAGATGTGTCATGGATAAGGAAAAGAAGACCAAGATTGCAAGACCAAGTTCAGTGGCTTCGAATGACCCTACTAATGGGCGGTTAAAAAAGAAACGTCCAGCAACATCAATTGTGACACAAACAATCATGACACATAAAGCAACATTCGATACCCCATGCAAGATTCGAATGAAGCGATGGAGAAAGGCATCTGCTGTTGCTACCCACTTCATTATTGTTCCTCCTCTTTTTCGCGCAATTCTAGCGCGCGATCATACATTTCCTGACCAGGCAAGCCATCCTTATTCATTCGTGTAATCCAGTTCTCAATTACAGGGTCAATTTCTACTCGCCAGCGCGCAAGTTCCTCTTCCGGTAGTTCATAGAGACAACGTTTGCTTGTTCGGATGCTTCCTTTGCTTCCTGTGCACGTTTGTCGAAGTTCTGACCAGCTTTAAGTGACATTTTCTCTCCAGTTGTTTCCACAAAAATGTCTTGTTCTTCATCACTTAATGATTCCCAACTGTTTTGGCTCATAACGGTGTAAAACGTACTCATGTAAAAATCGCCAACTGTAGCGTACTCAATCACCTCGTATAAGCTATAATCAAGCAATGTGTGCCAAGGTCCAACAATACCATCTACAACACCGCGGTCCAGTGCTTCATATGCCTCATTCATTGGCATTGAAACAGGCGTTGCCCCAAGTGCTGATAGCCAAGCATTCACTTCAGGTGAAGGAGATCTGATTCGCATTCCTTGTAAATCTTCCATCGTCTTTACTTGTTTACCTACTGTATAGAGTTGCCCGGGCTCTGAAGTATAAAGCCAAAGTGGAACAACCTCGTTATATTCTTGTTGCAAGTCAGGGAATTCCTCAAAGAGTTGCCATAGAATTCGAGATCCCTCTGTGCCGCTTTCACTCATAAAAGGGAGTTCCATAATTGACGATAAAGGGAATTGACCAGGGGTGTAACTATGGACACTCAGCCCAAGGTCAACAGCACCTGTAGCTGCTGCATCAAATTGTGTGTCTGGTGCAGCGAGAGAACCTCCAGGAAAAGAGCGGATGGAAATAGCTCCGCTCGTTTGTTCACGGATATCTTCGATAAAAGTTTGAATGACAACTGTTTCTTGTTCATGGTTAGGAGGAAAGAAGTGGGAGAACATCAAATGCTGTTCAACTTCTTCGCTCGTTGTAGCGGCCGTACAACCTCCAATTAAAAAGAGAAGGGATGCAATCGGGATCGACCATGCTTTTCTCATAAAAGAACCCCCTATGGGACATGATTTCATTTGTAACGGGCATGGATTGTGTTTTTTTTCAACGTCCCGCCTTCACCAAACTCGCTAAGTTCCAAAGAAAGAGCAAGACCTCTTTTGTTAAATTCATCTCTAAAGTGATCAACAAGCACATCAAATAATCCTGAACAAGTATGTTCTTTCTCAGCTATTGATCGGCCAGCACCAATTTTTAGTGTAAGGTGAACAAAAGCGTCATCTTTCTCGGAGCCATCTGCAATATAAAAATGATCGAGTGGGATTGCTCGGGAACGAATTCCTCCAATTGGAAACACATCTGGTTGTTTGAGCAGAACACTGTGCAAGGCAGGTAGAAGTCTGTCACACTGGATGGTTGCGTCTAAATTTCTTGTATACTCAACGACGATGTGTGGCATCCTCTGCCTCCTTCCTTCGGTTAAACGTTTGATTGCCAGCAATGGTGTTCACTAACCGACCAATTCCTTCAACTTCGGTCACAATTTCATCCCCAGCGTACACTTTAGCTAAGCCTTTAGGCGTTCCGGTTAGAATGATGTCATTTGGGCTAAGGGTCATAAAGGAACTTAAGTACTCAATTAAGAAGGGAATATCGAAAATCATGTCACGAGTGGTGCCTTCTTGAATTAACTCACCGTTTAAATAGGTTCTAAGTGCTAGATTCATAGGATCAGGAACGTCACTTGCGTCAACGAGGTAGGGACCGATTGGTGTGCATGTATCACGATTTTTTACGCGAAGGTTGGGGCGATAATAGTTCTCAAGGTAATCGCGAATCGCATAGTCGTTCGCGACTGTATATCCCTTCACGTACTCATATGCGTCTTCACGTTTAATGTGTTTCCCTGTTTTTCCGATTACCACGGCAAGTTCGCACTCATAATGCATGTTTTCTGCGGAATCAGGTCGGTAGGTGAGTGAATTGTGACCAACAAATGTGTTTGGGCCTTTTAAAAATACCAATGGCTCTTCAGGTGCTTTAAAGGAGAGTTCTCCCGCATGATCAGCATAGTTCAAGCCAAGAACAAAAACGGTTCGGGGCTCCACTGGAGGGAGAAAAATGGCTTCTTTCTCCTCAATTAACCTCCCATTCTCTAACTGTAATTTCCCCTCTTTAGCGACTGCAAGTTGGACTATACCGTTCGCGGCAACACGTGCAGTTTTCATAATGAGTCCCCCTTTTTCTCTAAGCTAATTGAGTGTTGAAGAAAACCAATCTCATCGATATGGACTTCAATATGATCTCCTACCCCTGCCAGAGGAAGGTCCAGTCCATTACCTACTAACAAACAATCACCAGGACATAACGTCATGAATTCAGTAATGTCACTTAGAAGTTGTTCAACTGAACGAACGAGATTACCCGTGTTGAAATGAAGGACTGTATCGTCATTAATTTTAGTCCTAATATTTAGCTTATTAGGATCGGCAATAGTCTCTTTTGATACGATCCAAGGACCTGCTGGGGTAAACCCGTCTAAAGAACGGTATTTGACCGCTGGTCGGAAAAATGAATCATGTGGAAGAGAAACATCACTGACAATCGTGTAACCACCAATAAAATCGAGTGCTTTCTCAACAGAAACCTGAGTGGCTGTTTTTCCAATAATGATTCCTAGTGTTCCGCCGATGGATACTTTAGTAGCTTTTTCTGGCACGGCTACCTGCGACTGATGTCCGTTTTTCGTGTTTTCAGGTTTGAGATATAAAATGGGAGCTTTTGGCGGTGTTTGATACGGTTTTTCAGAGAAGGAATCAAGCTTTTTGTTTAGTGATTGTTGTTCATTTAAAATACATCCATAAATTGTACCTGTCACTGGACAATCATAAGCTGATGATGTAGAAAAGATTGATTTTTTATCTTGAATTAGCTTGCCGTTTTTATGAGCTGTAACGATTTCCATGAGAGCCTCCTTAAAATCATTGATTATAATATATAATATCATATATGATTATTTGCACAAGAAAAAAGTAAGCGCATTCAAGTTATTGTGTAACAACTTCATCAATAAACTTGCGTGCAGCTTTTGAAAGATAGCGATCTTTTAGCCAAATTAATGCAGAGGATGCTTCTAGTTTAGCACCTTTAATTGTAGCGGTTGCTATATTTGGAGTTTGGAATGCTAAAAGTGTTGATTCTGGTACGATTGTGGCTCCAAGTCCACTTGATACAAGTGATAATAGCATTGATACATCGGGACACTCACATAGAATATGAGGCGCCAGATTTTGGGTAGAAAATGCATCGAGGATTAATTCGTATTGTCCGGTTCCACTTATCCGGTGGAGCAATAGCAAAGGCATTTTGGCAAGCTCAGCGATGTCAATTGTACTCCCGCCGGAGTAGTTATATGTAGCAGGGAAAGCGACAATGAATGGTTCTTTTTCTAATTGAAGCGACTCAAAATCATCTAGATTCAGTGGCATGCGGACAAGACCGATTTCTACTTCTCTCGTTTTAACAAGCTCACTTATCAAGTAGCTGTCACCTTGCCTTAGTGAAAAACGCACATCAGGGTAAAGGTCATGAAATGATTTCATTCGTTCCGGCAAATAAGCGAAACAAGATTTAACGGCACCGAGTTTTAATGTCCCTCGCAATCCATTTCCAGTTTCACGAATTTCTTGTTCCATTTCCTCAAGTTCCTCTAGATAGGTGCTGATCGAATAAACAAGGCGTTACCAGCTTCGGTTAAAAGGAGTTTGCGTCCTTTACGTTCAAACAGCATCACACCAAGTTCTTCTTCAAAAATGCGCAGTTGTTGGCTTAAAGGAGGTTGAGCCATGTGTAAGTTTCTTGCTGCTTTTGTGATTTGACCTTCTTGGGCAATCTCGCGAAAATATCGAAGTCGTTTTAGATCCATTCATCAATCGCTCCTTTGTATGAGTCTTTATAATGAATTGGGCAACGATGCCTCCATATGAAAAACATATCAACTTCATATTAAATCAATATTTTTCCTATACTTTACCACGTGCTAGAGTAAATGCAAGAACTTTTTGAAAGCGCATTCAATCCAAGGAGGCCAAGTAATGGAGCTTGTATTTTTAAATTCAAACAATGTAAATCAAAAGAACCCACATGATCATGTTTGTGTATTAGGTTTTTTTGATGGCGTCCATCTTGGTCACCAAGCGCTAATTAATAAAGGAAAGCAAGCGGCTCTTCAAAAGATGATCCCTCTACGTGTGATGACATTCTCGCCTCATCCGAGTGTTGTTGTGAACTCGGATAAGGCGATTACAACATTGCTAACGCCTCTGCGAGAGAAAGCGAAATGTATGGAAATGCTAGGTGTCGATGAGCTTGCTGTTGTCTCATTCACTAAAGAAACAGCTGCGATGGACCCAGAGTTGTTTGTTAAAACCTATTTAAGACAACTTGGTTGTGTCCACGCTGTTATTGGCTTTGATTTTGCTTACGGGAAGCGGGGAGCCGGTAAGGCGAATTTGTTAAAAAAACATGGTCAAGGTTTTTTTGATGTATCCATTATCAGTGAGCAAACACACAAACGACAGAAGATTGGGTCAACAGAAATTAGAAGAAAGCTTGATCAAGGTGATGTCGAAAGTATCCCAGGTATGCTTGGGCGAAGTTTTATGAGTGAAGTGAGTGTTCTAGATGTCTTCGATAAGCGAACAACTGGTTTCGTTCCGGGTGAGTATCATATGCCTTGTCCAGGTGTATATGAAGTTGTTTTGCAAACAGGAAGAACGGCAATTGATGCGACCTGTTATGTGACAGGAGAAACAGAGAATGGAGAGCAGACGGTTGAACTGCTATTTAATCGTAAAGTTAGCTTGCAAAAAGGTTGTTTCCGTTTGGAGTGGCTAGCCCGATGTGACGTGGCTGAAGCAGAAGAAGTTGTTTGGAATCATGAGCGTATTTACGCCTATTAATTAAAAAGGAGCGAGTGTACATGTATGAAGAAGTGAAAAGAAAGTTAAGAGGTTCCATTGCACCTGTTGTTACATCGTTTAAACAAGATGAGTCACTTGATCTAAATGCATTTCGGAATTTAATTGACTGGCATATTGAAAGTGGCAGCCATGCCATTTCGGTTACGGGTACAACAGGTGAACCAAGTTCGTTGACAGTAGATGAACGAGTACAGGTAATGGAAACGGCCGCAAGGCAAATTAATGGACGGGTTCCTTTTGTTCCAGGTACCGGGTCCACAAACCATCAGGAAACACTATTTCTAACAAAAAAAGCAAAAGAACTTGGCGCAGATGCAGCCTTAATTATTGTTCCTTATTACAATAGGCCTTCTCAACACGCGCTCTATAAACATTTTAAAGCGGTAGCGGATGCAGTCGATATTCCAATTATTATCTATAATATCCCAGGAAGAACAGCAACAAATCTTGATGTAAAAACATTAGCGAAGTTAAACCGAGACTGTGAAAACATCATTGGTGTGAAAGAGTCGAATAAGGATTTTGAACATGTAAACCGTGTTTTACTTGAATGCGGTCGTGACTTTTTGCTTTATTCCGGGATTGAATTGCTGTGTTATCCAATGCTTGCGATCGGTGGAGCGGGTCATATTAGTGCAACTGCAAATATTGTTCCAGGTAAAGTGGCCGAAATTTATAATGCGTGGGAGCAAGGTGACGTAAAACGAGCTCTTGATCTCCACTTTGAATTGATGCCTTTAAACGACGTTCTATTTAAAGATACAAACCCAGCACCACTCAAGGCGGCACTCGGCATGATGGGTAAAACGGAGCCTGTGTTACGTATGCCAATGGATGTCCCAACGCAAGAGCTTCAAGACGAGATTCGTACGGTGCTAAAAGAGTATGTTCAAGTTGTTGCACATTCTTAAGTCTGGGGGGAGTATTCGAAATGGAACAACAAATAAAAACAGCATGGAACCGCAAGAGTGTAACCGTAAAAGATAGTAACCATTATATCGGCGGAGATTTTGTTGGAGCAAGCTCTGGCGAATCGTTTGCCAATATTGATCCTTTCACAAACCAAAAGTTGAACTCGATTGCTTTAGGGGATGAACGTGATATTTCTAAAGCAGTCGAAGCAGCGTCTGTCGCAATGAAAAAAGGACCATGGGGCAGTATGAAAGTCGAAGAACGGATGGTTTATATTAACCGGATTGCTGATTTAATTGATGCAGAAATCGAAGAGATTGCTCATCTGGAAGCGTTGGATACTGGTCTTCCGATTAGTCAAACAAAAAAAATGACAGCTCGGGCTGCCGAGAATTTCCGTTTCTATGCGCGGATGGTTCAGTCCGTTTTGCATGGAGAGTCTTATCCAGTAGACAATTCCTTTATTAATTACACCGTTTATAAACCAATTGGCGTTGTGGGGTTAATCACGCCTTGGAATGCACCTTTTATGTTGGAAACGTGGAAGGTCGCTCCTGCACTTGCAACAGGCAATGCAGTCGTATTGAAACCGGCTGAGTTGTCGCCACTGACGGTTAATAAATTAGCAGAAGTGATTGACCGGGCTGGTTTGCCAGAAGGGGTGTTTAATGTCGTTCATGGATACGGGGAAACAGCCGGCGCTGCTCTTGTTGCGCATAAGGATGTCACGGCAATTTCTTTTACAGGAGAAACAACAACTGGCTCAACGATTATAAAGAACTCGGCTGATACATTGAAGAAAACATCTATGGAACTTGGGGGGAAATCACCACTGATTGTGTTTGAGGATGCAAACTTTGACCGCGCTCTTGATGCAGCAGTGTGGGGCATCTTCTCATTTAATGGTGAGAGGTGCACAGCAAATTCCCGAGTGTTTCTTCACAGTAGCATTAAAGATCGTTTTATTGCGGCGATGAAGGAGCGAGTTGACAATCTAACGCTTGGCGATTCAATGGATGGTTCCACGCAGCTTGGACCTTTAATTAGTAAAGATCATATGGAAAAAGTCAATTCGTATATCTCACTTGCAAAAGAGGAGGGATGTGAAGTTTACCAAGAAGGTGCCAGATGTGCTTGCAGATGGCAATTTTGTCCCGCCAACGCTCCTTTTAAATGCACAAAACCATATGCGGGTATGCCAAGAAGAAATATTTGGCCGGTGGTTTCCGTGATCGAGTTTGAGGAGGAGCAAGAGGTCATTGATGCGGCAAATGATGTTGAATATGGTCTAGCTGGCTATGTTTGGACATCGGACCTTCAACGTGGGCATCGAGTAGCGCAGGCAGTTGATGCTGGGATGATTTGGGTAAACGCGCAAAATGTTCGAGACTTACGCATTCCGTTTGGTGGGATGAAAGCAAGTGGGATCGGTCGTGAAGGTGGACACTATGCCATGTTTGAATTTTATACAGAGCCAAAAGCGATTCATATTGCACTAGGCGACCACCATATCCCACAGTTCGGTAAAAAATAGTAAAAGGGGGCGATTTTCTTGCCAGCAAAAACAGGACAACAATACATTGACCGATTAAAGGAAGCAAATAACAATGTCTATATGCATGGTGAGCGTGTAGAAGACGTCACAACCCATCCGGCAACAGCGAATGTCGTAAAGTCGATGGCGAAGCTTTATGATGTGCAGCACGAAAAGAAAGAGAAGATGCTCTATACATCAGCGCAAACTGGGGATCAAGTCGGGATGACGTTTTTGCGACCGAAAACGATTGGAGATCTTGTACTTCGTCGTGAGGCCATTCAGGAATGGGCGCGTATTTCTGGAGGAATGATGGGTCGTTCTCCCGATTATTTAAACGCTGAAGTGATGGCAATGGGCGCTTCTAATGAATTATTTGCTGAAGATGAGCAGCGTTTTGCTGACAATGCACGTAAGTATTATGATTTTGCGCGTGAGAATGATATTAGCTTAACGCATACGTTGATCCATCCTCAAGTTAATCGGGCAAAGGCGCAGCATGAACAAAAGGATGCAAACGTGGCACTGCATTTAGTAGAAAAACAAGCAGATGGCATTATTGTAGATGGCATCCGCCTGCTTGCAACGCAAGGCGGTATAACAGATGAGATTCTTGTTTTTCCATCAACCGTAAAACCTGCAGGTGAGTTAGATGATCCATATTCGCTTGCATTTGCGATTCCGAACAATACGCCTGGACTGAAATTTTTAAGCCGTGAGTCGTTTGATTATGGCAAAAGCGCATGGGATCATCCATTGTCTTCCCGTTTCGAAGAAGGTGATGCAATTGTATCATTTGAAAACGTGTTTGTTCCGTGGGATCGCGTGTTTGTTTGTGGGAATTCTTCGATTTGCAATCGAACATTTCGGGAAACAAATGCTGTTGTTCATATGTCGCATCAAGTTGTATCGAAAAACGTTGTCAAAACAGAGTTTTTGCTAGGTGTTGTTCTAAAACTAATGGATGCGATTGGCATTGATGGATTCCAGCATGTAAAAGACAAAGGCACGGAAATTATGCTAACGCTTGAAGCGATGAAATCTCATTTATACCGGGCGGAACAAAGTGCAAAACTCGATAAATGGGGGACAATGACGCCAGATTTTGAAGCGCTTAACGCCGCGCGGAATTGGTACCCGCGTGTATACCCACGTTTAAATGAAATTTTACGCGTCCTTGGTGCATCAGGATTAATGGGAATTCCAACAGAGGCAGATTTCCAGAATGAAGAAATTGGTGCGATTCTACATCGTGGGTTGCAAGGCAAGAATCTAGAAGGATATGAGAAAGTTCAACTATTCCGTCTTGCTTGGGATATGACGATGAGTGCATTTGGAAGTAGACAGATGCACTATGAATATTACTTCTTTGGAGATCCGGTCCGAATGGGCATGGCGTACTTTGATGCATTTGAAAAAGATTCGTATAAAGCACAAGTGGATGAGTTTTTAAAGAGTATCCCAAATGCAAAGCCAACACTTGTAAGGGGGTCATAAGATGAACGGAGCAATTATTCGTACGGGACGCGCTGTATTGCACGTCACTGATTTAGAAAAAGCAAGAGATTTTTATGTCGAAGGACTTGGCTTTATTGAAACCGAATCAATGGAAAAAGAGTTGTATCTACGTGGTTTGGAAGAACATAATCATCATTCACTTTTGTTAAAAAAAACTGATAAAGCGGCAATTGAAGCAATTAGCTATAAAGTGTATGCAGAATCGGACCTTGAGGCGTTGTATGATCAGTTTCAGCAAGAAGGGTTGGATCCTATCTGGATCGAAAAAGGCGAACAACATGCAATGGGAAGGGTTTTGCGTGTACAAGATGTGTCAGGCTTACCGATCGAATACTATGCTGAAATGGATGCAGTTGAGCGGATGCTACAACGTTATGATTTATATAAAGGTGCACGGTACAACGAATTGACCACTTTAATTGCATGGTGAGGGATGTGGAGGAGGCATACAGCTTCTACACGGAAAAACTAGGATTTGCGTGTTCGGAATACACAGCAACAGAAGAGGATCGGATTTGGGCGGCGTGGCTGCACAGGAAACAAACAGTACATGATGTTGCATTTATGAATGGGCAGGGGCCGCGTTTGCATCATGTAGGTTTTTGGTTAAGTGACCCGTTAGCACTGATCCATGCATGTGATGTATTGGCTGCTAAAGGATATTCGCCGAGCATTGAGCGCGGGCCAGGTCGTCACGGGCTTTCTAACGCATTCTTCCTTTATGTGCGCGACCCAGATGGACATCGGATTGAATTATATAACGGTGATTACTTAACTAGTGACCCTGATTTTAAACCAATCCGTTGGGGGATTAATGATCCGATGAGAGGAACTTTCTGGGGGCATGAGGCGCCAGATAGTTGGTTTAATGAAGCTTCAAGTGTTCTTGATGTAAAAACACAGGAACCGATTGAAATTAACAAACCTGTTTTGAAGCAAGGTAAACCACAGTTTGTCATTTAGGAGGGTAGAAGAAAATGGATGATCGTTTGTTTCGAACGGCTATGAGCAAATTTGCAACAGGAGTTACGGTCATTACGACTGAAGTAGATAGCGATGTACATGGCATGACGCTAACGCATTTATGTCTGTTTCACTCGATCCGAGCTAGTTCTTATTTCTGTTAGTAATAAGGCTAAGATGAAAGCTACTTAGATCAGTCAGGTACGTTTGCAGTCAATTTACTCGCACAGAGCCAAGAAAATGTGTCAAAGCAGTTTGCTGGGCAAATACACGATGAGAAAGCCGCGCAATTTACAGAGTTTGCAGGGTTGCCAGTGATTGATAAGGCGCTTGCAAGTATTGCCTGTGATGTTCATGATACAACGGTTCAAGGCGATCATACGTTATATATTGGTAAGGTGCGGGATATTGTTGTTACAGATGCAGAGCCACTAACGTTTTATTCTGGGAAATATGGCATGATTTCATAAGGCAAAGGTGTTCTTGCATAGCTGCGAGAACACCTTTATTTTTGTTCAGATTCAATAGAATGAACGGTGTTTAGTTTGTGTTGTCGAGCAAAAAGTTCGATTTCATCTTCTGTTGCATTGCCATTAAGCATCTCTATGAGCTGGTTATGCTCTTTAATAGAATGAGGCGCACGCTTAGGGTAAAGTAAAAAGCTTGTTTGGCGCACAGCATTTAACCTTTCGCGGTATTGTTCGATTGATTTAACAATTAATTTGTTCGGACAATGTTCATATATGAATCCATGAAAAAGTCGGTTTAAATCACTAAACTGATGTAGGTCATAATCTTGAAGGGACTCGTGCATCTGGTTGTTAAGTTGCTTTAAATAGTCGGGTTTGTCACCAATTAGTTGTTTGGCCGCTAATCGAGTTGCGTACCTTCTAAGACAGCGACAGCTTCGAGGGTTTCTTTATAAAGGCATCGTCAATTGCTCGAACAACAGCTCCGACATTCGCAACATAATCAAGTAGTTGTTCTGACTCAAGTTGATGAATGGCTTCTCTAACAGGTATTGCGCTTGAACCAAGTTCTTTTGCCATTTGGTCAATAACAATTCGTCTCCCAGGCGCGTAACTGCCATCGAGAATGCGTTTTCTAATCATTTCATAAGCAAGTTGGCGTTTACTCAATTTTTTTATACTCATAGTTCAAATATATATCGAATGGAAGAGTCGTGCAATAAGACAAGACTCACCATTCTTTTTTTTCTTCCTGCTGCCGCCTTCGAATGGTTAAATGGCAATGAATTTGGTTTATTGATGACTTTCACTAAACTTGGACGAAAGATGGTGTCGCGCCACCTGCTTGGTTGAAAAGGCAAGAGGGGATAGAGATAAGGAACACCAAGTGAACGCAAGAAAACACCATTAATAATAAGCGCAGTTGCTGCAATAAGAATGCCTGTAAATCCGAAGAAGTGGGCAATGAGCAACAGGATAATCCTCATAAAAAAGATGGGTGACAATAATCCACGGTGAAGAACTGGGAAACTTGTAATATAACAAACCCCAATGATGACGATCGTAACAGGATGGAAAAGACTAACGTCTGTTGCAATATCACTAATGAGCATCGTTCCGATAAAAGTGACGGCAAAGATCGTATTACCTGGCAACCGGTATGACCCGTCCATTATTATTTGCATGAGCAAAATGACAAACAATAATTCAATAGTAAAAGGTGCAAGTGTACCATGAGTTTTGATTAACTGGTCCGCCAAGCCCGGAGGCATGGATTCGAGATGAAACCGTACGATTGCGACTGTAATTGCTGGCAGTAAGGTTGCAATTGAAAAATACAGGTAACGTAGGGGTCTGGCGCCAAATCGACCGAACTCCGATAAATAATCATCTTGGTTTTGGAAGAAATGAAAAAGAACACTTGGAGCAATAATCGCTAAAGGCGATCCCTCGACTAGTAAAACAATACGTCCTTTAGCAAGTGCCATTGCACAGGCATCAGGTCGATCAATTGTCATTGTACGCGGAAAAAGGAATCCTTTTCCCTCGAGTGCATCAGTAGCGATTTGTGAAACAATAAAATCATCAACATCGATACTTTGTAATCGTGTAATGACTTCTGAAACAAGATCAGGGTCTGTTTTTCCTTCAACAGAAACAACGGCCATATTTTTAGCAGCGTGCTTTCCAACAGAAAGCGTTGTAATCGTTAAATCGGAGCTACGGAAATAATTGCGCATTAAGTTTAAGTTTGTCGAGAGGTCTTCCGTTAATCCGGAGGCAGGACCTTCATATACACTGCTTGATAACGGAACACCAACACTACGTATGTCCCAATTGGAACAGTCAATTAAGTAGGCATAATTGTGATTGAAAATGAGTACTGCTTTACCGTCAAGTAACCCTCGTTTGCACGTTTCTAATTTAATTGTTTGAACGGGGGACCCGTCCTTAAGCCATTCCTTTAAATCACGTATATCAAAGTTTTGATTTGATTCAGTAAGTGCTTGAAGAGGTTCGAATATAAAAGAACGCAGTTTCTTTTCATCGATTGCTTCTTCTAGAAAAAGCAGTTTTGCTTCGCTGGAGTTTGCTAATTGTATGGAAAGAGAGCGTACGCTCTTTGCTTGATGAAATAGGTTTTTTATCAACAAATCATTAGTCAATAAATCATTCGTCAAAATTTCCATTGTACGCCGCCCTTTTCTAGTAATTTGCTTAGTATGCAAACGGAGTTGTCTCGTTATACACGAGGTTAATGGTTTGATAAAAAAAGAAGGAAAATCACCTTTGGCTAGGCAAGTGCGTATGATATGAAATGATTGTTAGAGGAGGAGAACAAATGGACCCAAATCAACATCGAATTATCTCAAGTTTGTTTCCTGGTGGAGGGGGACCTGGATTTCCAGGGCAAGGGGGCCCACCTGGTTTTCCAGGTGGAGGCCCTGGTCAACAAGGTCCAGGAGGCCCGCCAGGCTTTCCAGGCGGAGGAGGCAAGGAGGTCCTCCAACCGCTCCACCACCCACTGGACCACCGCCATCAGAAGGGATTTTGGCGACACAGGGTCACCATCGGTATACGCTGTTGACCCAGGAGCAATTTCTGGTTGTGCATACCGATACACGTATATTCGGTTAAATAACGGTGAAGAATTCTGGTTCTATCCAACATTTATTGGAAGAAATTCAGTCGCCGGTTATCGTTGGATGTTTTTTAGATGGATTTATTTTGGAATTGATACGAGAAGAATCGCTTCATTTCAATGTGTGTGAAACATGCGATGAGAAAGGGTAAACGCTACCCTTTCTTTTTTTTGTTTTTTAAAAGGAAGAGTATTTGAGACTTATTAGGAGGATATGGGAAGAATTACAACCTCTTTGTCGAGCAACCGCTGTCATCTTCTTTCATGCGGCTAATATTAAGAGATTAGCTGTTTGCGGAATTTATGTAACCATCCTATTATTAAAAAGGGTCAAACAATCCTAACTAAATAAAAAAAGATGTTTTATTTTTATGAGTTAGGGTAAAAGAAACAAGAATACCACTGCAATCTTAATTAAATAAAGGAGGATATTATGGCTCAATCACCGGTTTTGACGCTAGAAAAGCCAACCGTTGAAGATGGAGGCGCCATGTGGCAGTTGGCTGAGGATTCATCCCTCGATTCAAACTCATCCTACAAGTACATTATGATGTGCGAATATTTTGACGAAACTTGTATTGTCGCAAAAGAAGAGCACGATGTTGTTGGATTTATCACAGGTTTTATCCCACCAAAGCAACCGGATACTTTGTTTATTTGGCAAGTAGGTGTAGCTGAATCACAACGTGGGAAAGGACTCGCGCTTGATCTACTCGAGAAGCTTCTTGAACGTAGTGTATGTGAAAATGTGAACTATGTCGAAGCGACTGTGACCCCGTCAAACATCGCATCCCAGTCTTTATTTAAAAAGTTAGCTCGTTCACAAGGAACGGCATACAGTGTTTCTGAATGTTTTGGAGAAGATTTATTCCCAGATGAAAACCACGAAGAAGAAAAGACTTTTCGAATTGGACCACTTAAGTCTTAATAAGATTCTAAGGAGGAACATCGTAACGTGACTAAAACAGATATGAGCATTTTTGAGAATTTGGAATCGGAAGTACGCAGTTATGTTCGCAATTTCCCGACTGTATTTACAAAGGCAAAAGGTTGGAAAATGTGGGATGAAGATGGAAAAGAATACATTGATTTCTTTTCTGGAGCAGGTGCTCTGAATTATGGCCACAATGATGACAAGATGAAGCAGGCGCTTATTAATTACATTATGGATGATGGCGTTACTCATTCTCTTGATATGGCAACAAAGCCAAAGGCTGATTTCTTACAAGCATTTAACGAAGTGATCTTAAAGCCAAGAAATTTGAATTACAAAGTAATGTTTCCAGGACCAACGGGAACAAACACTGTTGAAGCCGCATTAAAGCTAGCTCGAAAGGCAACTGGTCGGACTGACATTATTAGCTTTACAAATGGATTTCACGGTATGACAATTGGTTCATTATCGGTTACGGGAAATGCCTTCAAGCGAAAAGGGGCAGGGATACCGCTAACTAATGTTGTAACGATGCCGTATGACAATTTTATCAGCGAAGATTTGGATACTCTTGATTACCTCGAACAATTCCTAGTGGAAGGCGGTTCAGGAGTAGACATTCCTGCAGCTGTTATTCTAGAGACGGTTCAAGGAGAAGGTGGCATTAATGCTGCCCGTACGGAATGGTTACAGCGATTAGAGCGTATTTGTAATGAACATGCCATTTTAATGATTGTCGATGATGTTCAGGCGGGTATTGGACGAACAGGCACTTTCTTCAGTTTTGAAGAAGCTGGTCTCAAGCCGGATATCGTCTGCTTGTCGAAATCGATCGGTGGATACGGATCACCGCTTGCTTTGACGTTATTTACTCCAGAACTTGATATTTGGGAGCCAGGTGAGCATAATGGCACGTTCAGAGGGAATAACCATGCTTTTATAACAGCCACTTCCGCACTTGATTACTGGAAAGGCAATGACTTCGAGAATGCAATTAAAGAGAAGTCAAAAGCTGTTAATGCCTTCTTAACGAAGTTAGTTGACACGTACCCAGAAATGAAAGGGCATGTCAAAGGTCGAGGATTGATGGTTGGTATTTGCTCTGAAGTAGAAGGTTTAGCTGGAAAAGTAGCTCAAGAAGCTTTCTCAAGAGGACTAATTATGGAGACAGCAGGCTCTAAAGATGAAGTATTTAAACTGTTTCCAGCGTTAAATATCGATGATAAAGCGTTGCAAGATGGGTTGGATATTATTGAAGAGAGTATCCGCTCTGTACTTGGTGTAAAAGAAGCAGTAGCAAACTAACTATACATTGGACCAGGAGGCTATTCACCATGAAAGTAGTAAAACTAGAAGAGATCATCGGAACGGAAAGAGACGTAGATGGAGGCAACTGGACGAGTCAGCGTCTTGTTGTCGAAAAAGATGGTATGGGTTACTCCGTTCATGACACGCAAATCAAGGCAGGAACGGAGACTCACCTTTGGTATAAATACCATCTTGAGTCCGTTTATATCATTGAGGGTGAAGGAGAGGTCGAAACAATTAAAGACGGCAAAATTTGGCCTGTAAAGAAATTTGAGTGCTATGTTCTTGATGAGCACGATGAACATTATCTTCGTGCTAAGACAGATATGCGAATGGTATGTGTCTTTAACCCTCCAACAACAGGTGAAGAAGTTCACGATGAAGACGGCGCATATCAATTGCCAGATCATCTAAAAAAGTAAAGATTAGCAGAGCCGAGAACATTGCATGTTCTCGGCATATTTTATTTCACTTCAACTATTCGCTCCTCATCTTCGCCATAAATGAAGATAGAGATCAACCACTTGTCCGTATCCTCCTGATATTCTGTATAAGTCACATAGCGGTAATCAAGGTGTTCTTCTGCGGGAGGAAGATGTGCTATTTCTTGATATGCTAAGTTAATTGCCTCTTTTTCTGTGTAAGTCGCTCCGTCAGGCTTTTTTAGGGATACAACCTCTGAAGATCTAGCTGTTGCTTGACCTGGAAAGGAAGCTCCTACTTCATCGTATTGAATATCAATACGGTCTCCAATTTCTGCGTTTGCTTCTATATCTTTGAAAGAAATCAGTGAACCTTCTTCGGTGTAAACGAGAGCGGAGGATTCAAAGGTCTCGATAACAAATCCAGTAAAAGGTGAAGATGATTCATAATTCGTTAACGAACTTGGTTGGGATTGATTACAACCGCTAAATAGTAAGAAAAGAATAAGAAGATATAGTGGTGGAAGCTTCATTTTTGTAGCTCCTTTGTATGACATGAGAGACAAGCCTTCATTATCTAATTGGCTAAACGAGTTCAATATCCTTTTTTCAATTAAATGATGAAGAAGTTCGTATAAAGGACTACTGTTAATTGATTATTAAGAATAAGCTTGATAGAATGAATCCAACAACTTGGAAGCGCATACAAAAACTTGTACGGAAGGGGTTTTTCAAATGATGAACACACCTTTAACAATTCCGCCAATGCTTGAACGTGCGGAGCGCTATTTCCCCAATAAGCAGGTGATCTCAAGAACGCTTGGCAAGACTCACCGGTATACATATGCCGAGATTGGTAAAAGGACAAGGGCTCTTGCTAGTGTTTTGACAGATCTCGGGCTTAAACGAGGAGAGCGAGTTGGAACGGTCGCTTGGAATCATCATCGTCATTTAGAAGCCTATTTTGCTGCTCCAGGAATGGGTGCTGTCTTGCATATGATTAATATGCGCCTATCACCAGACCATCTTGTGTATGTCATTAATCATGCAGAAGATAAGATTTTACTGATTGACGAGGACCTGCTCCCAGTGATTGAGGCAGTACAAGAACAATTAACGACAGTGCACACGTACATTATTATGACGGATAAGGAAAGTGTACCAGAATCAACGCTCGCTCCGTTATTCTCTTATGAAGAGTTGTTAGAAAAAGGGAACCAGGGTTTTACTTTTCTTGCGGATCTTGATGAAAATGAGCCGGCAGCAATGTGTTATACATCAGCTACAACTGGAAAACCAAAAGGTGTTCTTTATTCACATCGAGGAATAGCGCTCCACAGCCTTGTGCAAGGTATGGTCGATACAACCGCCATTTCAGAAAATGATATTTGTATGCCGGTTGTACCAATGTTTCATGTGAATGCGTGGGGACTTCCATTTAGTGCAACATTTTATGGGGCTACGCAAGTATTACCGGGACCAAATTTCACACCTCAGTTATTGGCCGAACTCATTGAGACTGAAAAGGTCACATTTACTGGTGGTGTTCCAACGATTTGGCTAGGTTTGTTGCAAGTGCTAAATAAAGGGAATTATGATATGAGTAGTCTTCGTGCCGTAATTTGCGGTGGTTCTGCTGCACCAAAATCAATCATTGAAGCATTTGAGAAAAAGATTGGAGTGCCATTTTTCCACGCTTACGGTATGACGGAGACAAGTCCTCTTGTGTCTTATTCAAGACTTAAAAGCCATCAAAAAGAATGGGAAGAGGAAGACCGTTATAATGTGCGAGCTAAGCAAGGTATGGCTGTTCCGCTTATTGATATTAAAGGGGTAAATGAGAACGGAGAGATCGCTTGGGACGGAAAAGAAATGGGCGAGTTACTCATTCGTGGTCCGTGGATAGCTGATTCCTATCATCAAGACGAGCGGACCATCGATACATTCCGTGATGGTTGGCTCCACACAGGCGATGTTGTCTCAATTGATAAAGAAGGATCGATTAAAATAGTTGATCGTACGAAAGATTTAATAAAAAGCGGGGGTGAATGGATTTCCTCAGTTGACTTAGAGAATGCCATCATGGGGCATGAAGCGGTGCTAGAAGCAGCAGTTGTTGCGGTTCCACACGAAAAGTGGCAGGAACGTCCGATTGCTTGTGTTGTGTTAAAGGAAGATAAAAAAGCAACGAAAGAAGATATTTTAGAATATTTGGCGCCTCAATTTGCTAAATGGTGGCTTCCAGATGAGATTGTTTTTATGGAACAATTGCCGAGAACTTCAGTTGGTAAATTCTTAAAGCGGGCTTTGCGGGAACAAGTGGTGAAGACGATCGGGTGACTGAATTATTTATAGCAAATAGAATCGATCGAAAAAAGCCAAACCATGCGATGGTTTGGCTTTTTTGGCACGTTCATTTAACCGATTGCTCACGCTCTTTGGAGAGAAGCAATTTCTAACTTCAAAATACCTCTACTTCAGGTCTCAGAGGGTTTAGTCCAAGTTTACTCTAAAGCCCCTTTTGTCAATGAGAGGCTTTTTCTATTTCAATAAACATCATTTCGTTATGAACGTTCATTGAGATTGTCCATTTGTCTTCATCTCCATTGTAATCCGTTCGCTCAACATATATATAATCCATAATAGGAGATATCGAAGTGGATGAATCTAAATCTATTTCTTCAAATGCGAGTTGAATGGCTTCTTTCTCTGAATAAGACTGGTTTTCTTCTTTTGGAGGAGAGATAATTTCAGCTGTATCAGCGGTTGCTTGACCAGGATATGATTCAAATACAATTGAATACGTTAATAAAACCCGGTCGCCTATTTCGGCATTTGTGTTAGCGGGAAGGTTAAAGTAGATAAGACCGTTTTGTGTGTTAACGAGACCTCTTGCGTCGCTCACGAATCCAGTAAAGCGTTCAGGCAAATAAGTGGTATGAAAAGTATCTGGTTTGCTCATATCATTTAACGAATCTTTTCCAGGATTAGAAGACAGATTTTGTTTTTCGTGATTCTTATCTGGATATGGAAGTATCTCTCCATTCGTGTCGACTGTGTGACAACCTACAAAAAGAACAAAAAAAGCAACGGCAAAACCTGATAAACAAACGGTTCGCATAATGGACAGCTCCTCAAATAATAGTAAAATAAATGAAGAAATAGTAGTTTAATTTTATCATATACAAAGTAGCTAAATTCAAATTTAATAAAGCACGTCTGAATAATTACCTTATTTACTTAACAGAATGGTTTATAAAAGGTAAAATAAAGTGTGAAAGGATGATTGATATGGTAACAATGGGTGATATTGCAAAAAAAGCGGGCGTTAGCACCGTCACGGTCTCCAAAGCATTAAACGATAAAGAAGGTGTGAGTGCTGAAGTAAAAATGAGAATCAAAGAGATGGCTATCGGTTTAATACTAGTACGAAATCGGGAAATGGGCGTACAAGTAACATTGTTATCTTAATTCCTGAACGTTTTGCAGGTGATGACCAAGCATTTTATTTAAAGTTCCATAAGCAAATTGCGTCTTGGCTTGAATCCTATCATTATTATGGCATTTTACAAATATTAAGCGCAGGTGATGAAGAAGGACTGTTATTGCCAAAAGCAATTTCAGAGAATAAAGCTGACGGTGTCATTTTGTTAGGGCAACCTTCAAATGAATACATTGAGTATTTATCAAAGGAGAATGTACCTTTGGTATTTCTAGATTTTTATACGGACAAAATCAATACTGATGTTGTTGTAACAGATAATTTTTATGCTGTTTATGAGTTAACAAATTACTTAATTAATCAAGGACATAGTGAAATTGGATTTGTTGGAAATGTTCACACAACGAGCAGCATTCAAGATCGCTTTCTCGGCATGTATAAATCCTTACTTGAACATCGTCTTCATTTCAATGACCACTATTTAATTAATGACAGAGATGATACGGGTAAGTTTGTTAACCTGGAGCTACCTAACAAACTTCCAACAGCTTTTGTCTGTAACTGTGATCGAGTCGGATACTTGCTCATTCAGAAGTTGAATCAAAAAGGAGTTCGTGTTCCTGAAGATTGCTCTGTTGTTGGTTTTGATAACGATATTTATGCAACGTTATCCGATCCTTCATTAACAACAGTTGAGGTAGATATCGAAGAAATGGCTAAAGTAGCTACAAAAAGAATGGTTGAAAAATTGGAAAGTGATCATGTTAGCAATGGAAGTTATGGCAGAATGTTAATAAAAGGTTCGCTTGTTTTACGTAATTCCGTAAGGCGGTTAGAGGAACGCTCTTAAGTGAAAAAATGAGCGTTTCTTTTTTTTTGTCTTGACTAGTAAGCGCTTCCATAATAAAGTAATTAATAACTTAAATATTTACTTAATATTTACTTAAAATGAGTTATCAAAAAGAGAAGGGAAGAGTTTAATGACAACATATCAATTCCCACATCAGTTTTGGTGGGGAACGGCCGTGTCGGCTACTCAAATAGAAGGTGCAGCAAATCGTGATGGTAAAGGAATGAATATTTGGGATCATTGGTACGAATTAGAGCCAAATCGCTTTTTTAATGAGGTGGGTCCAACGAATGCCTCAAAGTTTTATGATCGTTATAAGGCAGATATCGCTTTGATGAAAGAGCTTGGTCACAATACATTCCGTTTTTCGATTTCGTGGTCAAGGCTAATTCCTGATGGGATTGGACCGATAAACAAAACCGCGGTCGCATTTTATTCTAACGTCATCGATGAATTAATCGATGCTGGGATTGAACCTTTTGTGAATCTATTCCATTTCGATATGCCGATGGGGATGCAAGAAATTGGTGGTTGGGAGAATCGAGAAGTCGTCTATGCATACGCCGAATATGCAAAAGTGTGTTTTGAGCAGTTTGGAGATCGGGTCAAAACTTGGTTCACACATAACGAACCAATTGTACCAGTTGAAGGGGGCTACCTCTATCAATTCCATTATCCGCAAGTTGTTGACTTGAAACGTGCAGTACAAGTTGGTTACAACACAATGCTCTCAAGTGCGATGGCAATTAAGGAATATCGTCTACTAGAACAAGGTGGGAAGATTGGAGTGATCTTGAATTTAACTCCTTCCTATCCAAGAGATGATTCAAATGAACGTGACGTAGAAGCTTCAGTGCTCGCAGATGCCTTCTTTAATCGTTCTTTCCTTGATCCATCTGTAAAAGGGGAATTCCTCGGGAACTGATAGCGGTCCTAAAACAATACGACCTTTTACCGGAGAAGGATGAGATGGATAAAGAATTAATCGCTGCGAATACAGTCGACCTTTTAGGAGTGAATTATTACCAGCACGACGAGTAAAAGCAAAGGAAACACCAATTGGAGAAGGAGCGGTTATGCCTGGAACGTTCTTTGATGCTATGATATGCCTGGAAAGAAAATGAACCTCATCGTGGCTGGGAAATTTATGAGCAAGGTATCTATGATTTATTAATTAATCTGAAAGAGAACTATGGGAATATCAAGAGTTTTATTTCAGAAAATGGTATGGGTGTTGAAGGAGAAGAAAAATTCCGAGATGAGGACGGTATCATCCAAGATGATTACCGAATTGAATTCATTTCAGACCATTTAAAATGGCTTCATAAAGCATTAGAAGAGGGTGCCAACGTCAAAGGTTATCACTTGTGGACTTTTATGGACAATTGGTCGTGGACGAATGCTTATAAGAATAGGTACGGCTTTGTGTCTGTCAATCTAGCAAAAGATGGAGAGCGGACTGTTAAGAAAAGTGATGGTGGTTTAAGTCGCTAATCGAAAACAATGGATTTTAAGGAAAGAAGGCTACATCACTAGGGAGGAGGAGCATCTGTTTGGAATTAGTTGTTTTTGATATTGGAGGTACAGCGATTAAGCATGCCGTCGTTACAAATAAAGGTGTCATTTTGGAAAAAGGGAAGGATGCAACGTCAACTGAGATGGAGTCTTTGTTTGATGCGATCGTGAAAATTAAAAAGGATTATGCTAGGAAATACACCATTTCAGGCGTAGCATTTAGTACTCCAGGTCTTCCGAACCAAAAAACAGGGTTTATAGATGGAGGGAGCGCAATTCCTTATTTACATCAAATACCTTTTAAACAGGAGGCTGAAGCACGTTTAAATCTTGATGTAAGTTTTGAGAATGATGCCAATTGCGCTGCCTTAGCTGAGATGTGGCTTGGTGGCGCACAAGGGATGAAAGATATCATTATGGTGGTTTGTGGGTCTGGCATTGGCGGCTCCATTATAAAGAATGGTAAGATTCACCGCGGTGCAAACGGGTACGGAGGAGAGTTTGGATACATGGTGATGAATAGCAAAGGCGAGACTTTTAGCGGAACAACTTCTCCTGTTGAACTTGCCAAACGAGTATCGGCAGCCAGAGGTGAAGAAGTTGATGCTGTTCGTTCATTTGAGCTAGCAAGAGTTGGCGATCACCTTGCCACTGTTGAAGTGGAGCGTCATTACTATTATTTGGGAGTAGGGCTTTATAATCTACAACTAACCTACGATCCAGAGGTGATATTAATTGGTGGAGCAATTAGTGTACGCCCTGATTATATCCCGAACATTTATAAGAAAATCGATTTGCTAGTTGAGGCAAATCCAATGATTTCACTAAAGCCTACGTTAAAAAGTTGTCAGTTTGGTAATGATGCAAATTTAATTGGCGCAGTAGCACATTTTAACGAGTTTTTCCAATCTAAATCAGAGATTGCAGGTTGATTGAAAGCTTGAGAGGAGGAAAATGATGAGTCTGTCTCCAGTAACGAGACTTCGCAGAAGTAAGACGCTTGCGTTTTATCTGTTTATCTCTCCGTGGCTAATTGGTTTTATAGCGCTTGCTGCTGGACCGATGATCTATTCGTTTTATATGTCATTCACAGAATGGCAGATTATGGGGGGCTCAGAATGGGTTGGGCTTGAGAACTATGAACGGATGTTCTTCCATGACCCTCTGTTTTGGACAACGATGTGGAATACTTTCTTCTATACGTTTTTTGGTGTACCCCTTGGCCTTGCATTTGGTTATTTGCTAGCTGTGTTATTAAATCAGAAAGTGAAGTTTATGGGAATCTTCCGGACAATCTTTTATTTGCCCTCAATTGTCCCAGCGGTCGCAAGCTCACTATTATGGCTGTTAATTTTTCAACCAGAGTTTGGTCTTGCGAACGCTTTACTTGATGGATTTGGTTTGCCAACGTCGCGCTGGCTTCTAAGTGAGTCGATGGTAAAACCGGCGTTAATTATTATGAGTTTATGGGGCGTCGGAGGAGGAATGATTATATACTTGGCGGGCTTACAAGGAGTCCCTCCCAGTTTATATGAAGCAGCTGAAATTGACGGAGCAGGAAAATGGCGCAAGTTTTGGCATATTACGATCCCTATGACTTCCCATGTGATTTTCTTTAACTTAATTATGGGTGTAATTGGTTCGTTCCAAGTATTTACGCAAGCTTATGTGATGAGCGGTGGTGGACCAAACTATGCATCGCTGTTCTATGTTCTTTACTTATATCAAAATGCCTTTGAATTCTTTAATATGGGCTATGCTTCTGCACTTGCATGGATCTTGTTTGTGATTATTTTGATCTTTACCTTGCTTCAATTTAAATTGTTTGGCAAAAAAGTTTATTACGAATACGACGATTGAGTGAGGAGGAATCCAATTTGGAACAAGAGCGCAAAGCAAAAGATCCATTAGAACCCGTTGTACCAGGGAATACATTTTCTCCAGTAAAAAGCGCGGTACCAAACTTTGGAAACTATAAAAGGCAGAAGAAAATGGATCGCCTCATCATATATTTACTGTTGGTCTTGCTGTCCATCTTGTTTATTCTGCCATTCTTGTGGATGATTGCTACGTCATTAAAAACAGAGTCACAGGCAATTTCTTATCCACCGACTTTATTGCCATCTCCCTTTGATTTTGCCAATTACCGTGATGTGTTTGAGCTTGTACCTTTCATTCAGTTTTATTGGAATACGATTGTCGTAACAGGATTAACTGTAATTGGAACGGTTATATCCAGTGCTCTAGTAGCGTATGCATTTGCACGTATTAAAGGGAGGGGCAGGAATTTTTGGTTCGTCTTGCTACTTTGTACGATGATGCTACCACCACAAGTTACAATGATTCCTGTTTATCTCATTTTTACAGAACTTGGCTGGGTGAATACGTTCTTGCCTTTAGTTGTTCCGGCCTTTTTAGGAAACGCTTTCTTTATTTTTTTGCTGCGACAATTCTTTCGAGCGATTCCGAAAGAATTGGAGGAATCTGCGATTATCGATGGGTGCAGTTTGTTCGGGATATTCTGGAGAATCGTTGTTCCGTTATCTAAACCTGCGCTTATCACAGTAGCTATTCTATCTTTTATGGGTAGTTGGAATGATTTCTTAACTCCTTGATTTATTTAAATGACATGAGTAAGTATACATTGGCATTGGGTTTGCAGATTTTTAATGGTCAGCAAACTATGCAGTGGGGTCCAATGATGGCGGCGAGTACAATGGTTATTTTTCCATTGATCTTATTGTTCTTTTTTGCACAAAAACATTTTATACAAGGAATCGCATTGTCAGGTATTAAAGGATAATAACAAACAAGGGAGATGGAACGATGAACAAGAAATTGAGCGTTGTTTGCGTAGGAGTGGTCTCAATCGCTATGCTTTCCGCATGTAGTGGAGAGGGAACTTCAGGCGACGGAGATGTCACACTTCGAATGCTTGCTTGGGGCAACGGTCCAGCTGAATTGCAAGGGGAAAGGGAGATATTGGACGTGTTTGAAGAAGAAAACCCAGGTATTAAGGTAGAGTTAAGTAATGTCCCATGGGAGAATTACAACGAGCGTCTTACAACAATGTCCGCCGGTCGAAATCAGCCAGATGTGTTTTGGATGATTGATGCAGCAGCAATGACAAATTATGCAAACCAAGGCATGTTAATGGAGCTTGATGAATTGATTGAAGACGCCGGCATCGCCGAAGATGAATATTTGCCTGGTGCTTGGGATATTGGCACATGGGAAGGTGTGCAATATGCACTTCCACGTGACTTGATCTCCCATCACATTGCATACAATAAAGACATGTTTGATGCAGCGGGGCATCCGTATCCAGAAAGTGGCTGGACTTGGGATGATTTTTTAGAAGCAGCGGAAGCAACAACAATTGAAGAAAACGGAAGAATTACTCAATTCGGGGTAGCTGGGATGATTTGGGAGGAAATGATTGTACAAAATGGTGGGGCTTCCTTTAGTGAGGATGGATCTACAGTTTTGATAGACAGTCCAGAGTCTGTTGAGGCAATTGAATTTATGCGTGATTTAATACATGAGTACCGTGTTGCTCCTCTTGCAACAGAAGCAGAAGGACTAGGAAATATGTTCTTGGCGAATCGAGCAGCGATGTCTTATGGCGGACCGTGGCACTGGATGCAATATGAGTCAGATGGTGAGTTTGAGTGGGATATTGTTGAAGTTCCAGCAGGGAAAGCTGGGAATAAAGCACAACTTCTAGGCTTGCCAGTAGGGATTGGATCTCAAACCGACATCCAGAGGAAGCGTGGAAGTTACTTGAATTTCTAACACATGGCAAAGGCAGTCAATTCAAGCAGATATTGTTGGCGCTTATCCTGCTGTCTTGCGTGAAGCCGATACTTTTACACAAGGACAGTACGTGCCAGATAATGTAGGAGTTGTCCAAAAAACGATGGAAGAAAATACAGTCTTATTGAGCATGTTTCCTGATAAACCAGCTGCATCTTCGTTGATCCAGCCTGTTATTGATCAAATTATGGATGAAGAACGACAGTTAGATGCGAATGAAGGGTTGTCTGACGTTGCCGATCGGATCCGAGAAGAATTTGAGATCGAATAAAGGAGGAAATCCTTAATGAAGAACAAGTTCTTAAAAAGAGTAGGCATGGCAGGAGTGATTATTCTCTTATTCATGGCATTTGGTCAAGAGAGGACATTGGCGCAAGATGGTTTTCAAGTAACCGGGACGCAGTTGCTTGATGGAGAGGGCAATCCATATGTGATGCGTGGAGTCAATCACGGACATTCATGGTTCAAACAAGACCTAGATACAGCAATACCGGCTATTGCAGCGATTGGCGCCAATACGGTGAGAATTGTTTTATCGAATGGCCAGCAATGGGAACGAGACTCTGCAGCGGAAGTTGAGAGGGTGCTTGCGGCAATAGAAGCGGAAGGCTTAACGGCTGTACTTGAAGTTCACGATGCGACGGGAAGTGATGACCCCAACGATTTGTTTACTGCAGTCGAGTATTGGAAACATTTAGCGGGTGTTTTAAAAGGTACAGAAGATCGTGTAATCATTAACATTGCCAATGAATGGTACGGGTCATGGGCAAGTGAAGTATGGGCAAATACGTATCGACAAGCGATTCCGCAATTAAGAGATGCGGGAATCACACATACATTAATGGTTGATGCCGCAGGTTGGGGACAGTACCCTGCATCGATTCATCAGCGTGGTGCAGATGTGCTAGCTTCAGATCCTCTTAAGAATACGATGTTTTCTATTCACATGTATGAATATGCTGGATCAGACCGAACAACTGTTGAGCGCAATATAAATGGCGTGTTGGAACAAAATCTAGCTGTTGTTATTGGAGAATTCGGTCATCGTCATCATGATGGAGATGTCGATGATGATGCCATTCTCTCTTATACGTCCGAGCGAAAAGTTGGTTGGCTGGCATGGTCGTGGTATGGCAATGGAGGGGGAGTTGAATACCTTGATTTGGCAAATGGCCCAGGAGGACCGCTAACGAGTTGGGGGGAACGGATTGTAAATGGTCCCAATGGACTTAAAGATAGGATGTATTAGGTGAAAACGAATCTGCTCATGGCAGATTCGTTTTTTGTTTCGAAAAAACAGTAACCCCCCTGTCTATATTTGGACTAGGGCTGCTCTTTGTAATTTAGATTAGAATGCTCCCTATTCTCACTCCGTCCGCCTATCTGCAATAATAGACCTCGTTCATAGAATAGCTCATATTGTTTCGGGACGTGCATATAAATGAATGGATTTGATCTTTCATCTTATTGAAAACGCGTTCATTCGTGTTGAGTGGTTTTAAAAAGATGTAATGATTTTGTAAATGAAGCCAATCTTTGTTCAAGCCATGTTTAAATGAACGTACATTCTAAGGAGGAGGCAATTCAGCATGAAGCAAGTTGAGTTGGTAGGAATATCGAAATCCTACGATAAACAAAAGAATGTTCTTAATGAAATCAACTTATCGATTGAAAAAGGGGAGTTCTTTGTTTTAGTGGGGCCATCGGGTTGTGGCAAAAGCACATTGCTTCGGATGGTCGCTGGACTTGAAGAAATTTCTGGTGGGACATTGCTGCTAAACGGACAAGAAGCAAATATGTTGGCACCAAAAGATCGAAATCTATCGATGGTTTTTCAGAACTATGCGCTGTACCCTCATCTCACGGTTGAACAAAACATTCTTTTTGGTCTTCACGCCAAAAAGGTAAGCAAAACGGAACAAAAGAGACGGATGGAAGAGGCAGCCAAAATGATGGGCCTGACGGATCTATTAACAAGAAAGCCAAAAGAACTATCAGGAGGTCAGAGGCAACGGGTAGCGTTAGCGCGTGCAGTTGTTAGTGAAGCGCCCCTTTGCTTGATGGATGAACCGTTATCAAACTTGGATGCTAAACTACGTGCTCATATGAGAATTGAAATTCGTAGGTTACAACGCAAGCTAGGATTAACTATGGTTTATGTGACCCATGACCAAGTAGAAGCGATGACGATGGGCGATCGAATTATGGTATTGAATGACGGTGTGATCCAGCAAATAGGAAGTCCGATTGACTTGTACAATAAGCCAGCGAATCAATTTGTAGCGACTTTTATCGGTTCACCAAAAATGAATACGGCACAGGTCTTTATTGACCACAATGCAAAAGAAATTGAAATAAAAGATTCGCTCGTTTTCCCGCTGCCAGAAAATTGGACAGAATTAGTCGATCAAGCAGTAGTAGGCATTCGATCTGAACATATTCAATATGAACAGGGCAATACCACCCATTATTTAGAGGTGGCAAGTGTAGAACAACTTGGCAATGAGACGTTGATTGCTTTTATTGTTGGTGATGAATTTTGGACAGCAAAGTGGCCGGGACAGTGGGCGATTAAAACGGGAGAACGAGTTCCGGTTAGACTTGATTTGGGTCATTTCCATTTCTTTGATTCCAAAACAGGAGGATTGCTTCAGTCGGCTAGAGCGCAATCGATGCAAGAGGTTGTCTTATGAGCCAGTTAGAAACACCAGTCAAATCATCACAAGAAAGGTTGTTTCAAAAACAAAAGCAAAAACAAGGGCGCATGAACTTTGGCAAAGGAATGCTCTTTTTGCTGCCATCGTTAATTCTGTTTAGTGTTTTCTTGTTTTATCCAATGGCTAGAACACTCTACTTAAGCTTCTTTTTAACAGATAATCGTGGCATGGCCACTGTTTTTGTTGGTCTTGATAACTTTTCACGAATTTTTTCTTCTGACATCTTCATTAAATCACTTACGTCGACATTCTTATTTGTTCTGTATACCGTACCAGGCACGATCATTATCGCGTTATTTCTAGCGATTTTGGCAAATGAGAAGCTTAAGGGTATTGGTGTTTTTAGAATGATTTTTTCTTCAACGATGGGTATCTCAGTTGCTGCGGCATCCGTTTTTGGTTGTTTTTATTCCACCCAAGTTTAGGGTTTTTAAATCAAATACTTAGTTGGTTTGGGGTAGATGCAATAGGCTGGTTGACCGACCCTAATTGGGCGCTATTTTCAGTTTCGATTTCAACGATATGGATGAATATTGGCTTTACATTTCTAATTATGCTTGGTGGCCTTCAGTCGATTGATCGTTATTTATACGAATCTGCGGATATTGAGGGGGCTGGATATTTTTATAAATTGCGTAGAATTACGATTCCAATGCTGTCGCCAACCTTATTTTTTGTAGTGACCGTCACAATGATTAATGCGTTTCAAACGTTTGGGCAAATTGACATGTTAACAAGAGGTGGTCCACAAAATGAGACCAATTTGCTCGTTTATTCTATTTATCGAGAAGCATTCGTTAATTATCAATATGGAACGGCTAGTGCACAGGCAGTTATATTATTTGCGATTATCTTAATTATGACACTTATTCAATTTAAGCTTGGCGAAAAGAAGGTGCATTACCAATGATGATGACAAGGAAACGAAAACTGCTTTTTTACTTGCTTCTTACTGTGTCTGCAGTTGTTTTGTTTGCGCCGGTATTTTAGCCTTTTTAATGAGCTTTATGACAAGCCAAGACACGCTTACTGGCAAATTATTCCAACAGTTTGGACGTTTGAAAACTACATTCAGGCTTTTCAACGTTTTCCACTTTTAAACTATTTGTTCAATAGTTTGATCGTTTCTCTTGTCATTATGCTGGGGCAGTTAATCTTGTGCAGTCTTGCCGCATATGCTTTTGTGTTTCTGAAGTTCAAAGGACGTGATGCTTTGTTTTTCGTCTTTATCGCAACGATGATGATTCCGTTTGAGGCTTCCATCATTCCTAATTTCCAAACGATACGTGAACTAGGATTGTTAAATACGTATCCAGGTCTGACATTGCCGTTTTTTGCAATGGCGTTTGGTACTTTTTTATTGCGACAAACGTTTAAACAAATTCCGATTGAACTAAAAGAAGCGAGCCAAATTGCTGGAATTGGTGATTTTAAGTTTTATTTAACTGTTGTACTTCCAGTGGCACGCACAAGCCTTGTAACACTTGGAATATATGGTTTTCTTACTTCATGGAACATGTATTTATGGCCTTTGCTCGCTACAACAAATGATTCAGTACGAACGGTTCAAATTGGCTTAAAACAGCTGCAGTCGCAAGAAACATTAAATCAATGGGGGGTTGTGATGGCGGGTGCTGTCATTGTTATCCTTCCAACATTGATTCTACTATTTTTAGGTCAGAAGAAACTTCAGCGGGGACTTGCTGAAGGAGCGATCAAATAAAAATTAAGTGTTATGAGGAGAGATGGAACAATGAAAAGGAAATTAGGAATATTCGTTAGTACCGCTAGTTTAGTTGCATTGGCCGCGTGTGGATCATCCGATTCAACGGATGCAGATGGGAAGACGGTTGTAACATTTTGGCACTCTATGGGTGGACCTGCTCAAGTCGCATTAGACCAAATTGTTTCTTCTTATAATGAATCACAGGATGAAGTACAAGTGAATGCAGAGTTTCAGGGGACGTATGAGGAATCCTTGCCGAAATTTCATAGTGTGGGCGGAACTGAAGATGCTCCAACCATTATACAAGTGCAAGAAATTGGCTCGATGTCGATGATTAACAGTGGAAATATTGAACCAATCCAGCGTTTTATAGATGGAGAAGATTACGATATGAGTGGTTTGGAAGAAAATATTACGAATTACTACAATATTGATGACCAGTTTTATTCGATGCCATTTAATTCTTCTACGCCTGTTATGTATTACAACAAAGATGCTTTTGCAGCAGCGGGGCTTGATCCAGAGGCACCACCTGAGACATATGAAGAGGTTGAAGAAGCAAGCAAGAAGATTATAGAAGCCAATGATGGGATGCGAGGTTTTGCACTTCAAGCATACGGCTGGTTATTTGAAGAGTTGTTAGCTAATCAAGGTGGACATTTGCTTAACAATGAAAATGGGCGTTCGGAGTTAGCTACAGAGGTTGCTTTTGACGATGAAAAGGGTAGATCAATCTTTCATTGGGTAGAACGCATGATTGAGGAAGGAACATTTATGAATTATGGCACAAACTCTGACAATATGGTGGCGGGATTTTTGTCCGGAGAAGTTGCAATGTTTATGCAGTCATCTGCTCAGTCACGGGATGTTATCGATAATGCTCCATTTGAGGTGGGGGTTGGTTTTATTCCATATCCTGAAACACAGAGCGAGAAGGGGTGGTCATCGGGGGAGCTAGCCTTTGGATGTCTGCCGGGAAAGAGGCAGAAGAGCAAGAAGCCGCATGGGATTTTATGAAGTATATGGCAACGCCTGAAATTCAAGCAGAATGGCATGTAGGAACTGGTTATTTTGCGATTAATCCAGCAGCGTATGAAGAACAAGTCGCACAAGATGCGTATGTAGATATGCCACAGTTACAGACGGCTGTGCAACAGCTTCAAGCAACAACGCCTTCTGTGGCTACTCAAGGAGCGTTAATGGATATGATTCCGGAAGAACGGAAAATTATGGAAGCTGCTCTTGAATCTGTTTATAACGGTGAAGATGCAGATAAAGCATTTGACGATGCTGTGAAACAAGTAAATGCAGCAATTGAGCAGGCGAATAAAGCGAGAGGGAATTAAAGAAAAAAAGGGGAGCGGTGTAATCATCGTTTCCCTTTCTTTAGGAAAAAAGACAGTTGTAGAGGGGGAGGCGTGTGAAGAGCAGACGATGGATTGTTGTTTTATCAGTTAGTGTGTTACTAGCAGTGATGCTTGGTTTTTTCATGATCAAAATAAGTATCGAAACAAAAGTGGAGCCGGCGGACAAGCAAGAGAAAAGTGCATTAATAGAAGATCCTATACAAATCTTTGCTCATCGAGGGGCGAAAGATCGGGCAAACGAAGCAACCATAGCTGCCTACGATCTAGCTGCGCAGGATGGGTCGATGCGCTTGAGATTGATTTACGTATGACAAAAGATGGAGTTCTTGTTGCGATGCATGATCAAACGATTGATCGGACAACGAATGGGGAAGGAAAGGTAGAGACGTATACGTTGGAAGAGTTAAAATCATTTCAAACCATCGGTTATTATAATGAAGAAGAAACGAGAGAACCGATCCCAACTCTTGAAGAAATTATAAACCGTTATGGCAAAGATGAAATGTATTATATTGAGACAAGGCTTGTGAAGGTAAATTAGCGATGGAAGAAGAGCTAATTCGGTTGTTGGAACAAAGTGGTCTTATTGAGGATAATCGAGTGATGCTTCAGTCGTTTTCTGAAGAAAGCCTCAAGAAATTAAATCAATTGGTTCCAGAAGTCCGGTTAACACAGCTTTATCGAAGTGAGGAATTTGACTTGAAAAAAGCACTTGCATCACCTTATTCCGCAATTGGGATAGAGTCTGGCGATATGCTTGAGGAGGATGTGAAGGCTTTGCAGTTAGTCGAGAAAGAGGTCCATGTTTATTTTACAGATTATAAAACGGAGCAGGAAGAACAACAGAGAGTGGTGAAATATGGAATCGATGGTCTATTTACAGATCAGATTCAATTTACGAGATCTTTAGTAGATGAAAACAAATTAGAAGTTGGTCAATGAACAGCAATTGCTGACAAATAGGAGATGGATAAGAATGACGGCAATTTATGGACATAGAGGTGCAGCTGGTACACATCCAGAAAATACGCTTTTGAGTTTTGAAGAAGCATTAAATAATAAAGTCGATGGGATTGAACTTGATGTTCAAATGACAAAGGACGGGCAGCTAATTATTATGCATGACCCGACAGTTGACCGGACAACGAGTGGGTCAGGCTATGTAAATGAAATGACACTCATGGAGATTAAACAACTGAGTGCAGGAAGCAAATTCAGTCACATGACAGGCTATGACTCGAATACATGGCCGTCAATTGAAGTACCGACACTTAGAGAAACATTGAACCTTATTCGACCTCATCGAATTGAATTAAATATTGAATTTAAACCGAACTTGGCTACTCACAAAGGAATTGAAGAGGCTGTATTAAAAGAGGTTGAGTCCCATGGCCAAGGGTTAAACGTCAGTTATTCGTCCTTTCATTTGCCGATTTTAATGAGGCTGAAAGCACTCAAAAAAGAAGTGGAAACGGCATATCTCGTGGAACAGAATGTACCTTTTCCACGAGATTATTTGGAGACTTTTGATTTGACGACTTTCCATGTTTCCAAAAAGCAGCTGCTTGGGAATAGTTATTTTGAGGAAGAAAAGCTTCTGGAGGATATACGGGCGTGGACTGTCAATCGTGATGAGGATATAAAAAAGCTACTACAAAAAAATGTAAAAGCCATTATGACTGATTTTCCGAAGCGAGCAATAGCGTTGAGAGATGATGGGGTGTAATCGTTCGTTTATAAAAAAGGTTTGATCACCAATTGGAGATCAAACTTTTTTACTAGTTAAGGAGCCTGTTCGTTATTCTACTACATCTTGATAACGCGCATACGCTTCTTCTTGGATAGACATATATTCCTCGAGTCCTAGAGAGTCTACTTGGGCTACATAGTTATCCCATTCGTCAAAGGATTTTCTACCTGTTATAAATGCATCTTCTGTTTCATTTATAAACGTTTCTAAGTCACTGCCGACTGAATCACGGAATTGTTGTTCATCCCTAGTGTAATTAAATCCATTCCATATTTCTTCAACCGCATTGGGCTCTGCTAACTCACCGTTTTCAATAGAGTTAGGATAAGCTCGGAACCTTTGAAGTAATGTTGTTGGACATAACCAGGATAGCTTCCCCCAAGCCATGTAATATAATCGGCTAATGCTTGGTCTTGTGTTAATCCATCGGGGTTATCAGTAATTAATTCTGTAAAGTCGAGAGTTCCATCATCGTTCTCGACATAGGTCGTTCCTTCTTCACCCATAAAGTAGAACCGTGCGCCTTCCTCACTAAAGAAGTGATCCATCCAGCGAAGAGTCGCTTCTGGGTGCTTATTCTTGTCGGTAATGGCAAATGCACCTACGTGAACGAGTGGTGGCTTAATATGGCTATAAAGTTTATCGCCATGTGGACCTTCCAATGCTTCTCCACCTGAAAATGTATCTTGGTTCATAAGTGTTTGTGGGTTACTTGTAATGACCGCTCCTAACTGACCGGCTGCACCTTTGGCAAGCAATTGTGAGCTATCATGTGTGTAAACTTCGTGGTCTATTAGTTCTTCAGAGTAAAGCTTGTGCAAGTACTCAAGAAATTCTTTGTATTTGTCTTCAGTTCGGAAAAATCGTATGTCGTTTGTTTCTGGATCAACGTCAATGAATTTATGGCCGACCCCCCTAGTTCCGAAACCCCATGCGCCTTGAAGTTGACCACGTATCTCCGTTATATTTGTACCTGAAAAGGGAATGGCTTCTCCATCAGCTAAATGAGGATTACCTTTAACCGCTTTCAAAAACTCATAAAATTCGTCGGTTGTTGTTGGCCGTTCCATGCCACTTCTTCGAGCCACTCATCATTGATCCATAACGGCACACCAATAAGCATTGGTAGGAAATCAGGTGTATAGTAAGAAGGAAACGAATAAATATGACCGTCGGGCATTGTTAACCCTTTTCGCATATCAGGATGTTTTTCAAGGGCTGCATGAAAATTTGGTGCGTATTCTTCGATCATGTCATCAAGAGGAATAAGAATGCCCTGCTCCCCGTATGTGGCCAAGTCGCTTGATGAAAGCCGTGAAGAATAAAAAGCATCGGGGTAATCACCACTTGTTATGACAAGGTTACGACGTTCAGATAAGCTGTCAAATGCGTTTAACTGAAAATTGACTTTAATATCCGTCATATCTTCGTATGTGCTCCACACATACGTTTCTTCGAAATTATTAGAATTTGGTTCTGATTTACCTGTAAAGAAAGTGAGCTCGATAGGTTCTTTTACAATAGGAAATCCAGACTCATTCACAAGCCCAACATTCGAACTTTCTTCTGTTCCGCTAGTATCTTCTCCGGAATCCGAACAGCCTACGATAAAAGCAAGCGCAAGGACAGAGAAAAGTACCGTCTTTAATTTTTTCATTTGTCAACTCTCCTTTTGCTCTATTGACATACAAAAAACCCTAATTAGCACCAAGTAATTGGCGCTAATTAGGGTTTTCTCCGGTCGACTCCACCCATATATAATAGAGCTGTGATACGTTAAGTATCTGCTAGAACAAATTAAAAGTCAATAACGAAATAATAAATAGATTGTAAATTATAAAAAAATATAAGTTGACAGAGAAAGCGT
>BAXC01000003.1 GCA_001310375.1 Bacillus sp. JCM 19041
CGTGTAGCTGTCTGACTGGTTGTGGATAGGAGGCTTTAGGTGGTCAAAACAATTACTATTTTCCATACAAATGATATTCATAGTGGGTTTGCGAACTGGGCTAAAATTGTTTCTCATATAAAAAAAGAACGAGATACGAATACACGCTATGTCGATTTAGGTGACCACGCAGATCGTGCAAATCCAATGACAGAAGCGACGATTGGACAAGGGAACATTCAATTATTAAATGAAGCGGGCGTGGATTTTGCTGCGATTGGTAACAATGAAGGGGTTACATTCTCAAAGGAAATGCTTCAGTCTATGTATAGTCAAGCTAACTTTAAATTGCTTGTAACCAATTTAATTGACCGAGATATAGGGAAGCTGCCAAATTGGGCGCTACCTTATTGGATAGACGAAATGGAGAATGGTTTGAGGGTTGCATATATTGGCTACACAGCAGCAATGGTTCACTTTTACGAGCAGCTCGGCTGGGACGTGTTTTTTTCACTGGATAAATTGAAAGAGATAGTCGAAACTGTCTCCAAAAAAGTAGATGCCATCATTTTATTGTCTCATTTAGGCTTACCGAAAGATGAATTCATTGCGGAGTCCGTTCCAGAAGTTGATGTCATAATTGGTGCCCATACACACCATGTTCTTCACGGAGGAAAGCGTGTAAATGGGACATTGATCTGTCAAGCAGGTAAGCATGGTCAGTATTTAGGGAAATTAACGCTGACATTTTCGGGACGAGTACTTAAACATATAGAAGAAGAATTACTTGATCCCAGTCAGTTTGTTGAAGACTCAAGCACTAAGGCCCTCCTTCTACACTTAGAAAACCAGGCGGACATTGCCTTGCAAGAATCAGCCGTTTATTTGAAAGAGCCATTGCCGGTGAAATGGTTTGAGCACTCAGTGGGACCGCAAGCTCTATGTGATGAGCTAACAAACTGGTGTGGACTCGATATTGGCATGATGAATGCAGGTGTATTACTAGAAACACTTGAAAAAGGTCCAATCTCATTTGGAGATATTCATCGTGTTTGTCCACACCCAATCAATCCATGCATCGTTGAATTAACTGGCGCTGAATTGATTGAGACAATTGAACGTGCGCAAACAGATGATATTGTACAGCTTGCGTTAAAAGGATTTGGCTTTCGTGGAAAAGTACTTGGTACAATGATTTACACTGGCATTGACATTAAAGTAAATGGCATACATGTATTAGGAGAGCCTGTTGAAGCGAATCGAACTTACAAATTAGCGACACTTGATATGTATACGTTTGGTTTTTTGTTTCCTAAAATTGCAGCATCATCCAATAAACGCTATT
Organism: Bacillus sp. JCM 19041; assembly: GCA_001310375.1. Classification (GTDB taxonomy): domain Bacteria; phylum Bacillota; class Bacilli; order Bacillales; family Bacillaceae_D; genus Shouchella. The sequence continues at coordinate 1,325 of BAXC01000003.1, forward strand.
TGCTGCCTGAATTTTTACGTGATATCTTATTATCAATGTTGAAAAAAAGGAACTAACGGCTTATCTCCTTCATATGGTGTGAGGAAGACGCATCTTGAAGGAGTGAGCGAGATGATTGATGTACAGCCGTTAGTGATTGAGGGTGAACAGTTTTTAGCAATTACCGTAAAGTTGCCTAAAACGAATTTTATGGCGGTAACATGTGATCATGGGTATATTATGTGCGGCGCGCTTGACGTGGCGCTGTTAAATGAGAAGTTAAAGGAACGTGAGATCATTGCTGGTCGTGCAGTAGGTGTGCGCACAATTGATCAATTACTTGATGCTCCACTTGAATCAGTAACGATTAAGTGTGAAGAGCTAGGGATTAAAAAAGGAACGATTGGCAAAGATGCATTGCTACGAATGAAACAAGCAGAAGTTAAATGAGGGGATGAATCAATCGATGCAGCAATATTTACAGCTATGCGAGCACGTTTTAACAAACGGCTCGCAAAAATCAGATCGGACAGGCACTGGGACAGTTAGTACGTTCGGTTATCAAATGCGTTTTAATTTAGAAGAAGGTTTTCCAGTTATTACAACAAAAAAAGTACATTTGCGTTCTATTATTCACGAATTACTTTGGTTTTTAAAAGGTGATACGAATGTCGCTTATTTGCAGGAAAATGGCGTTCGTATTTGGAATGAATGGGCAGACGAAAACGGGGATCTAGGCCCTGTTTACGGAAAACAATGGCGCTCTTGGGAAGCGCCAATGGAAAAACGATTGATCAAATTGTTGATGTTGTTGAGCAAATTAAGAAGAATCCGGATTCAAGACGGTTAATCGTAAATGCATGGAACGTTGCTGAAATTGATGATATGGCTTTGGCACCTTGTCATTGTTTATTCCAATTCTATGTAAATGATGGTAAACTCTCTTGTCAATTGTACCAACGTAGTGCGGATGTCTTTTTAGGCGTTCCATTCAACATCGCATCTTACGCACTGCTTACAATGATGATGGCTCAAGTATGTGGTCTAAAACCTGGTGAGTTCGTTCATACATTTGGAGATGCACATCTTTACTCGAATCACATTGAGCAAGCGAAGTTGCAGTTAACAAGAGATCCACTTCCGTTGCCAACAATGAAGCTAAACCCTGAAGTAACAGACCTCTTTGCATTTACGTATGAGGATTTTGAGTTACAAGGGTATGAAGCTCATCCTCATATTAAAGCAGAGGTGTCTGTATGATCTATTTTGTTTATGCCAGAGACCGTAACTACGCGATCGGTAAAGACAATGACATGCCTTGGCACTTGCCGGCTGACTTGCAACATTTTAAACGAACGACAACTGGAAAAACGATTGTGATGGGTAGAAAAACATTTGATTCGATGAATGCGCCACTACCTAAAAGACGGAACATTGTTTTGACCCGTAACAAAGATTTTGATGTTGATGGTGCTGAAGTTGTCCATACCATTAAAGAAGTTCAAGCATTGAGTGAACAAGAAGACGTGTATATTATAGGTGGTACGGAAATCTTTAAACTGTTTTGGGATCTTTGTGATAAACAAATTGTGACAGTCATTGATCATGTATTTGAAGCCGATACGTTTGTTCCCCCACTTGATGATAATGAATGGAACTGACGGAAGCAATTCCTGGAACGATGGACGAAAAAAATCGTTATCCCCATGAATATAGGACTTACACCCGCAAGTCCTAAAATAATAGGTCAAAGCCCAGCTCCTCTTGCATAAAGATGTTTAGAGGGGGTGGTTTTTTTGAAGCGTTTTAGGAAAAAGCCAATCAAAGGAACAAAAATGGGAAGAGGACCACTTCCTTTTCGGTATGTGCTTCTGTTTTCCTCTATCCTTTTTGCTGTTCTCTCTTTACAAGGGTTGTGGTTTGTTGATTCGCAATTAAGACCAATCATATCGCAAATTGCAAATCGGGAAATGGAGCGTGTTGCAACTTATACAATTGAGCAGGCGATGACAGAAGAACTGTCGCAAATGGACATGAGCGATATTTTTTATAAAGAAACAAATGAAGATGGAATGGTTGTTTTTACGAATATAAATACTCAAAAGTATAATGAGTTACTGGGGAATGTTCAACATCGTGTACATGAAGTAATGAATGCAGTTCAACTTGGAGAAGTAAACAGCTATGGCGATGACAGCAATATTGTTGCGACAATTCCATTAGGTAGAGCGTTAAATAATGCGCTATTAACAGATGTTGGTCCTGGTATTCCTGTACGGTATGCACTAATGGGAGATGCGAAAGTTGGCATGAGGATGAGATTAAGCCACTCGGTATTAACAATACCCAGATATCTTTGTATGTGGAAATTGAAGTGAACATGGATGTCATTCTTCCTTTTTCAGAAACGTCGGATACAATTTCCGTTGAAGCTCCTGCGGGTATGGCTTTAATCGCCGGTTCAGTTCCGCAATTTTATGGCGGGCAAGGTGGCTTTGTTTACCCGACTATTGGTGATGAGCAGGAAGAAAATAACTTGAACTAATGTCGTATTTTGTCATTGTCTCGCATAACATGATGTGATATGATGAAAAATGAATTAAATAAGAACACCTCATCTGCTAATTGATGGGGTAGAGGCGCAAAAACAATCAGTACAATTTCGGAGCGAGGATAGCAAAGATGAAATTGAAAAGGGGTTTTTGCCGAAGCAAGAGGCAGGTCCGTTGTCTTTTAGCTGGGTCGTCATTGAATAAATGGCGGACTGTCACGGGAAACTGTGGAGAACTACTATGGATGGGACTGTTTGTTGTACAGGACAATTATGGGTTTTCCCCATGATTGTTTTTTTTTATACAAACGTTCTGTTTAAAAGGAGAGGTTAGATTGGAACACTTCGGTTGGATATCGCTTATACCGCCGATTTTGGCGTTAACCCTTGTGATTTTAACAAGGAAAGTATTAATTTCATTAGGGATCGCTATATTAGTTGGGGCATTTATCGCTTTTGACCAACAAGTAGGACAAGCGTTAGCAGGCATCTTTCAAACAATTGCTGCATTATTTTTATCTTTTGATACTTTGGACGAGCCAACTTTTTCAGGTGTGCTGCGAGCGATTGGTGATGCAGGATTCGTTTTAAATAATTGGGAACTATATATCATGTTGTTTTTATTATTTCTTGGTATGCTAGCTAGTTTAATTACGTTCTCTGGCGGTGGTCAGGCATTTAGTCGTTGGGCAGCCAAACGTATTACAACAAGAAAAGGGGCATTATTTTTACCATTCTTCTTAGGACTTGTCATTTTTATTGATGATTATTTTAATGCCTTAACAGTTGGAAATATGAGTAGACCACTGACTGATCGTTACCGTGTGTCTCGAGCAAAACTCGCTTATATTGTTGATTCAACATCAGCTCCGATCTGTATCTTAATGCCTCTGTCTAGTTGGGGCGCTTATATTATTGGGATTATGGCAACGATCTTAGTAAGTAATCAAATTACCGAGTATAGTGCTTTTCAAGCATTTATATACACAGTACCAATGAATTTTTATGCGCTAATCGCGTTGTTGTTTTTAATTTTAATCATTCTTTTTAATATTGATATAGGATTAATGAAAAAGCATGAAGTTCGTGCAAAAGAAGATGGCCAGCTTACAGACCGGCAAAAGGGGAAGTAGTTGGTGATCTTGATGACGATCTTATTATGAAGAATGGTCGAGTTTATCAATTATTTGTGCCTATTTTGGTGCTTATTGTTTCTACTGTTTCACTTCTGTTCTATACAGGTGCTCAAGGTGCCACTGGTGAAGGTGAAGCCATTACGATACTGACAATGATGGAATATACCGATATTGGTTTTTCATTGTTAATTGGAAGCATTATTGGCTTTTTAACAAGCGTAGGGATTATATTGACTGCGAAGCCAGTAATGAGTGATTTCGGCAAGGCATTAAAGGCTGGATTGTCATCCATGTTACCAGCAATTTATATTCTTATTCTCGCTTGGACAACGATCGAAATGATAGACCGTCTAGGAACTGGTCAGTATTTAGCAGGCTTAGTTGATCAATCAATTGACCCACGCTTTTTACCAGTGATGATTTTCCTAATTGCTTGCTTCTCAGGTCTGGCTACTGGCACATCATGGGGCACGTTTGGAATTTTATTACCTATTGCTGGTCAAATGGCGGTTGTAATTGATCCATCAATGCTTATCCCGATGTTTGCAGCAGTGCTTGCAGGTTCCATATTTGGCGACCATATCTCTCCAATTTCGGATACAACGATTTTATCGGCAGCGGGATCTGGTGCGCATCATATGGATCATGTCATAACACAACTTCCTTATGCGATTCTTACAGCTTTTATTGCTGCGATTGCTTTCCTTGTACTTGGATTCTTTGGAATGGCAGTAGCGTGGCTTTCAGCGATAATTCTATTGGCGTTTGTTGTTTTTGTCCTACAAATGTTAAATAAGAAACAAACATCATCGTAATGAGAAAGAGCAAGGCCATAGGCCTTGCTCTTTTTTTATGTTGCTTCATCGATTTGCTTTTCTTGCGGCCCGTTCCCATTGTTTTAATGATGGAAACGGATCAAATGACCATTCTGTTGTCCCGTTGTCTCGATACATGCCATAGTGAAGGTGAGGAGGGAACTTTCCTTGGGTACCGGGTTTACCATAGCCAGAACTCCCACAGTAACCAATAATTTGTCCAGCTTTAATGATGGAGCCTTTTTCAATGCCCTTTTCAAAACCGTTTAAATGGGCGTAATAATGGTAGATATTATCTAAATCCCTTATTCCGACTCGCCAACCACCATATGGGTTCCACCCAATTGTTTCGACGATCCCGTTTGAGGCAGATTGGATAGGGACGTTATAATTAGCAAAAAGATCAGTCCCTTCGTGAATACGGCGACCACCCCAGCCGCGGCGATCACCCCATGTACTTCGATAGCTATAATTATGGTTTAAAGGCATAACGAATGCATGATGATGCAGATCAAGCGTTTGATAATGTTTATATACTAAAGAATGGCCATAAACAATATTGACACTCTGCTCTCGTTGGTAAAAATGCCATAATGCAATTCGAAAATCCTCTTCGGCAAAACCATAGGATTCTAAGTAGCGGGCGAGTGTATATAAGACATCTTCATCGTCTGTAAGAAGGGTTTTACCATCACCATTGCCATCTAAACCTATCCCTTCAAATAAACTAATTGTATTAGGTTGGTATCTTCTGGATTAGGGTTAAGAGCTCCTACCCAGTCTTCTTGTGCATAGTATATTGAAATAAAGCCATCTGTTTCTGGGCGATCTCGAAGTGCCTTGCGTAATCCTCTTTCGTACGAGTCAACAGCTGCTAAGTAGTGCCACGGCACATTTGTTACGGTCTCCATCTTTTTATATAAAGCGAGCCTTTCTACAAAAGGATCTTTTTCGGTCTCTGCCGCCGATGAATAATGGGTAAAGGATGATAGACAGATGATGCCAACGACATAGATGAAAATGAAACGTCGAAATGTAGACATTTATCACGACTCCTTTCTATAGCTTTTTGTTAGTGTGTAGCAATTGGGAAAAATAATGACTGAAAAAGCTTGCCAGTTTTCGCCCTTTTTCAACAAGAGGGTTGGTTAAATATGGCGAAACGTGGTAGGATGATGGTAACTGAATGAAAATTCCCAATTGAAGGGGTGGCAACTTAGTGGAGAAAAATGAGGAGAAAGCAACGTATCAGAGAAAACCCGATTGGCTTAAAATTAAACTAAATACAAATGAGTCATATACAGGATTAAAGAAAATGATGCGCGAAAAAAAATTACATACCGTATGTGAGGAAGCACGCTGTCCAAATATCCATGAATGTTGGGCTGTAAGAAAAACAGCTACATTCATGATTTTAGGCGATACTTGTACACGAGGTTGCCGTTTTTGCGCTGTAAAAACAGGTTTGCCAACGGAATTGGATTTAGAAGAACCGGAACGAGTGGCAGAATCGGTTGAAACAATGGGGCTGAAGCATGTTGTTATAACAGCTGTTGCTCGGGATGACTTAAAAGACGGAGGTGCCTTTGTTTTTGCTGAAACGGTAAAGGCTGTCCGCCGTAAAAACCCATTTTGTACAATTGAAGTATTGCCATCTGATATGCTAGGCAACGAAGGAAGTTTGCAAACATTGATGGATGCAAGACCTAATATTATGAATCACAACATTGAAACGGTTCGTCGATTGACACCAAAAGTACGCGCACGAGCAAAATATGACCGGACACTTGAATTTTTAAAACGTGCAAAAGAAATGCATGCTGATATTCCAACAAAATCAAGTTTAATGGTGGGATTGGGCGAAACGAAAGAAGAAATTTTAGAAACAATGGATGATTTGCGAGCTCATGACGTTGATATTATGACGATCGGCCAGTATTTGCAGCCAACAAAAAAACACTTGAAAGTTTTAAAGTACTATCATCCAGATGAATTTGCTGAATTAAAGCAAATTGCACTTGAAAAAGGGTTTAGTCATTGTGAAGCTGGACCGCTTGTCCGTTCTTCGTATCATGCAGATGAACAAGTGAATCAGGCACAAGTGAATATGGAAGCTAAGAAAGTCCAAGGCGAACAACATGTATAACAAATAACGATCATGCTTAAGCATGATCGTTATTTTTCTTGACGTAGTTTCTCTTGTTTATCATTCAATATTTCCATTTGGTCATCCTCTGTTTGATCACCTACGTCTCCTTGTGGATCTTGTTTTAACTCTTCAATGGTTTCTTCAATTAACCATTTATAATCGTGACTACCTGCAGTTGTATTTTGAAAACGTTGAATGTCTTTCATATGGGAAGGGTCATTTGATACATAGGCTTCATAGAAGCTTGGCAACGAAGCAAGCAAGGTTCTTTTCACTTGATCGGCCACAAGGTTATCTGGTTGTCCGTCTCGTTGCTCGTATACGGCAAGAGCGTACTTATCTGTAATTAAGACAGCGGCTTCGCTTACAGATTGAATATCAACGACCATTCTTGAAATTCCTTCAGCCAATTTGTCTCGATCAACGACAAGTGCTCCAGCATGGTTATTGTTCTGTTCCATTTCTTCGCTTGTATGGCGAGCATAACCATAACCGCGATTCATGTTATTGGAGCCATACTCGGTACCGAGCATTGTGTGGTTTGCATTATTGGTTTCATACAATCCTTCTGAACTTGATTGTGTACAAGCCGATAATAAGGAAAGGACAGTAAGAGCGGTAAGTGCAACTTTCTTCATAAAAAGTTTCCTCCAGTTCTATCTAAGGCATTTATTTACGCAAGAACAGCAGGACAATGTTTGTCCAGTTTCTTGTTATTAGCATGTCTCTAACTAGAGATGCTAGTTCTAACAATTTATGGATTACCTGATTTGAGATTGAATTTCGTGTCGCCCGTTTTTTTATACGGCGAATATAGGTCTCCTATGTTAAACTAAGAGGAGAACAAACGGATTTGAGGTGTGTGCAATGATTGCGATTTCCGGTATAGAATTTGAAGTGCTTCAAGATGAGAAAGAAGGCTGGGATGAAGAAGCATTTAAGGCTCGTTACAGTGATGTATTAAATAAATATGATTATATTGTTGGTGATTGGGGCTATAACCAATTGAGGTTGCGTGGTTTTTTGATGATAAAAATAAAAAATCGACGTTTGATAAAAAAATCAGCACACTCCCTGACTATTTATATGAATACTGCAATTTTGGCTGTGCTTATTTTGTTTTAAAGCGCGTGAAAAAACAAGCAGTGGAAGCGTGAAAAACGGAGCAACTGCTCCGTTTTTATTCGTCATGTAGAGGATGATGATTGGGATATTTGCGAGGCAAATCGTCATGACGTTCTTTGTCTTCGTAATTGAAGGCGCTATATTCTCGTTGACCAGCTTCCCATTCTGTTGATTTATTTTCAACAGGTTTATCTTTATTAATCGGTGAACCGTATGGTCCTTCTGGTGTTGCTTCAGGGACAATGTAATTGTGCTGTGCTTCGACATTGGAAAAGTCATATATTCTCGTTGACCAGCTTCCCATTCTTGTTGATTTATTTTCAATCAGGTTTATCTTTATTAATCGGTGAACCGTATGGTCCTTCTGGTGTTGCTTCAGGGACAATGTAATTGTGCTGTGCTTCGACATTGGAAAAGTATGATAGTGGTCATGTTGCTTCTTTTTAGCCATTTCTTCACCTCCGATTTTTAGAATGCCCATATAAATAAAATCAATAACGAAGAGAGGTACAGAGACGATGTATTTTGTAGACCAACAAAAAATTGAACAAACATTGGCTCACATGGAGTCATTGCTTGCTTTTATTAAGAGTGAATCTTTTACGGATGTAATCAAAGACCAACTGGCCATTGAGCGCGCAGGCACAGTTATCATCGAATCGATCATTGATGTTGGCAACCAAATGATTGATGGCTTTATTATGCGCGACCCAGGAGGATATGAAGATATTATTGATATTTTGCAGGATGAAGCTGTTATTAATGAAGCGAATGCCAGAGAACTTAAATCGGTAATAAGAATTAGGAAGTCGCTGGCATATGAGTATACATCATTACAAGGATCAGAAGTACTACAAGTATTAAAAGCGAACAATTCAAGTCTAGAAGAATTCCCGGGGAATATTCGCGTTTACTTAAAAAATGAATTAGGTGTCATTACAGCTTTCTTGCCTGACTCTAGAGGCAACGAGTAAAAGGTAGTGGTTATATGAAATCTTATTCTGGTTATTTATTTGATTTAGATGGCACTGTTTACCACGGGAATGTTCCAATACCTAGTGCGGTTCGTTTTATTAACACATTAGCTAACAAAGGCATTATCTACGGGTTTGTCACAAATAACTCAACAAGGTCACCTGACGAGGTGGCTGCTAAATTAAATCAATTGGGAATTAACGCACAGCCGTCGCAAGTGATGACATCAAGTATGGCTACGGCCATTTATTTGCAGAAAACGCATCCTCATGCTGCTATTTCAATTATTGGCGAAAGAGGGTTAAAGGAAGCGCTTGCTGGATTGAAACAAACAGATGTCTCTCCAGACGTAGTAGTTGTTGGTCTTGATCGAGAAGTGACTTACAAAAAAATAAGTGTTGCCGCTCGTCAAATTGTAGATGGAGCAACGTTTATTGCAACGAATCCAGACAGGATGATTACGACTGAAGAAGGGTTGGTTGCTGGGAACGGAGCAATAGCCGCGGCGATTGCTTATGCTTCAAAAAAAGAACCTATTTATATTGGCAAACCAGGCGCAGCTATTATTATTGCTGCGATGAAGATGTTAGGACTGGAAAAAAAAGAAAGCGTTCTAGTTGGTGATAATTATGAAACAGATCTCTGTGCAGGAATGAATGCCCAAATAGATACTATTCACGTGCAAACGGGGATAACAAAAAACGTATCTCTTTATAAAGAACAGCCAACCCACAGTATAAAATCGCTTGATGATTGGAAGCTGTGATGTGAATAAGCCAGCTGCATTTGCAGCTGGCTTATTCAACGTTTGCTTTGCGGTGAGCGAGTCGGCTAGAAGCAGCTGCAGCAATGGCACCAACAATATCATCTAAAAAAGTATGACAAGCCCCGGTTGATTTATCGTTTAACTTTTTTAATATCCCAGGTTTTAATTTGTCTACGTAACCATAATTTGTAAAACCGATTGACCCATAAACATTCACGATAGATAAAGCAATAATTTCATCGACTCCATATAATCCTTCATCTCGTTCTAAAATGCTTTGAAGCGGTTCAGAAAGCTTTCGTTGTTCAGTGAGTTGATCCAAATGTATGCCAGTAATAACCGCATTTTGTACTTCTCGTTTTGATAAAACACGATCGACATTGTGAGTACACATTTCTAGCGTCAGTCCTGGATGGTATTTAGCTTGAAGTTCATAGACAAGTTCAGCAATGTCTGTAAGATTGATGCCTCGCTCAGTTAAAAGGGACCTAGCGCTGTGTTCGACAGGATCCTTTTCCATGTGACTCCCCCTTTACTTCCTAAATTTATCTACATTTCTTCTGATCGCAATCGTTTAACAGCCGCAAGAAGAACCGGACAGTGAGACCGAGATGGGTGTTTGCATTATACATTCTACGTGAGAATACACATTTTATGCGACTGGGTCATAGACTAGAAAAACAGCTCTGTGTAAGGAGGGACTATTCATGCTTGAGCGTAATCTCTATGACCAATACAAACTCTATTGTGAGGAACGATTTTCTGTTGGTCCGTATGAATGTATTCGTGCAAATAACCAAGCTTATATCATCTTACCAAAAGACGAATTGCAGTCAGAAGAACAGCAAATGATTGCTTTTTCTACTTACATGCGGACAACTGGAGATGAATCGGTGCTAGAGCTTGTGCCAAGTCGTTCCAACCAGCCGTCAGCACTGATAGACGGATTGGAGGTTTACTTGTTTAAGTTGCCTGATTGGGAAAGTGACCGGGGAGTAAGAATTCAATCGACATGGGACTTAGGCGGGCAACTACATGCCTGGCATGAAACAGGCCAGCAAGGTCAGGCAAATTGGGGCAATGCGGTACTCGGCCAATGGCCAACTCTTTGGGCAACTCGATTAGAACAGTTAGAAGACTGGTATCAATCCATTTCTTCGCAAGGACCAAAAACGCTAACTGATGAGGCATTTTTATATACGTATCCTTATTTTATGGGATTAACAGAAAATGCAATTCAATATGCTGTTGATACTCGTTTAGATGTCCAAATGGAAGCAACCGATGTAGGAACGATTTGTCATCGGCGTTTTAATGAAAGTAGCTGGTTGCGCTTGTCGGAAAATGGGCAAATTGTAAAACCACCAACAGCTTTTTTATACGACCATCGAGCGCGTGACCTAGCGGAATGGGTACGTGATAAACGAGATGATACGAGAGGGAGTGAAGACATCTTTTCTTTTCTAGGTGGGTACGAAGAACTTCAAACATTGTCTCCGTATTCATGGCAACTAATGTTTTCACGACTGCTTTTTCCTCTTCATTATTTTGAAACGATCGAAAACTATTACAGAGCACAAATACCAAATCAACAGAGAGAACGAGCAACGGATTTTCAAACGTTCTTAGATAATGAAAAGACGAATGTTGATTTCTTAAGTAACTTTGCTGAAGAAGTTAAGCTAAGTAGGTATCAAACAATCCCAGCCTTAGATTGGTTACCAGGGCAAAAACTTTAAAAAGAATGCTTGAATAAACAGAGAATAAATCTATAATGTCCTTTATAAGAAAACAAATGTATTTTTTAAATGGACATTAGGGAGTGGAGTTCGTGGAGAGAACAGTCATTCAAGTCGGTCTCCTAGGTTTTGGAACCGTGGGTAGAGGAGTCGCAGAGATCGTATCGCGTCATCAAAATGAACTTTCGCATCAAGTAGGCGGTCCTATTATCATTAAGAGCGCGCTTGTTAAAGACATAAAGAAAGAACGGGGCGATTGGAACGAACTTATTCAGTTGACGGATGATCCAACTGATGTAATAGAAGATCCCGAAATAGACATCATTATTGAAGTGATGGGTGGAATTGAAGAAACAAAGCTTTTATTAGAGAAGGCACTCCGCCACAAAAAACATATTGTAACTGCAAATAAGGATTTAATGGCGGAGTATGGAGCTTCTTTACTCCAACAAGCAGCTGAATATGGGTGCGATGTGTATTATGAAGCAAGTGTGGCAGGTGGTATCCCGATCCTCCGGACAATTACAGAAGGATTAGCAGCTGATCGCATTACGAAAATGATGGGAATTGTAAATGGTACAACCAATTATATATTAACGAAAATGAGTAAAGAGAAACTTGCTTATGCAGATGTACTGGAAGAAGCACAGCGTTTAGGATTTGCAGAATCCGATCCTACTGCAGATGTGGAGGGGCTTGATGCAGCAAGAAAAATGGCAATTCTAGCGACGCTGGATTTTCCGCCCCTGTACAATTAGCTGATGTTGCAGTTAAAGGAATTTCGGATATATCTGGGGTCGATCTCGAGTTTTGTGAGCAGCTCGGTTACACGATGAAGTTGATTGGAATTGCGAAACGTGATGAAGGACGTTTAGAAGTGAGTGTCGAGCCAACGCTCTTACCTTCTAGTCATCCACTAGCAAATGTCCAAAACGAATACAACGCGGTGTTTGTTCATGGTGAAGCGGTTGGAGAGACGATGTTCTATGGTCCTGGTGCGGGGTCGCTGCCTACAGCAACGGCTGTTGTAAGCGATCTTGTTTCAATCACAAAGAATGTGAAACACGAAGTGAATGGTTTTGCTCAACATTTGCCACTTTACCCAGCAACGTTAAAAACAGAAGAAGAGATGCAGTCGCAATTTTTTATTCGTCTTCATGTTGAAGATCGGACAGGCACATTTGCGAGGATTACCTCTCTTTTTGCAAATCACGATGTTAGCTTTGAAAAATTGATACAATTGCCTTTGGAAAATAAAAAACTCGCAGAAGTTGTCATCATTACCCATCTTACAAATCGCGCTGTATATAAACAACTTATAGATGAGTTAGAAACAATGGACGTTATAGAACGAGTTGCAAGTTCGTATCGAGTTGAAGGAGGGAATGCATAATGGCAGCATGGAAAGGGTTAATAAACGAGTACGCTTCGTTTCTACCAATAACAGAAAACACACCATCACTAACTCTAGGTGAAGGAAATACGCCATTTATAAGGCTAGAGCATTTGTCTAAAGAATGGGGCATTGAGCTTTTTATCAAATATGAAGGCGCAAATCCCACTGGTTCTTTTAAAGATAGGGGAATGGTGCTTGCAGTAGCAAAAGCGAAAGAAGAAGGGGCGGAGGCGATTATATGTGCTTCAACTGGTAATACATCAGCTGCAGCCGCAGCCTATGGCGCAAGGGCGGCTTAAGGTCGATCGTTGTTGTTCCGAAAGGGAAGATTGCACTTGGAAAAGTGGCTCAGGCTGCGATGTATGGCGCGGAGATTATTGAGATAGAAGGTAATTTCGATAAAGCTCTTTCCTTAGTACGGGAAATAAGCGAATCGGAAGCTGTTTCTCTTGTTAATTCTGTTAATCCATATCGCTTACAAGGGCAAAAACAGCTGCTTTTGAAGTGTGCGATGAACTTGGAGGAGCTCCTGATGTCTTGGCGATTCCTGTTGGGAATGCTGGTAATATCTCTGCCTATTGGATGGGTTTTAAAGAATATAACCAGACATTTAAAACCGGATTACCTCGCATGCATGGTTTCGAAGCCGAAGGAGCAGCTGCGATTGTTCAAAACAAAGTGATTGAATCACCAGAGACAATAGCAACAGCGATTCGCATCGGTAATCCGGCAAGCTGGAACTTGGCTGTTGAAGCAGCTAATGAATCAGAAGGGGAAATTGATGCAGTAAGTGACGAGCAAATTATTGAAGCGTATCGAGAAATCGCTGCTAAAGAAGGCATTTTTGCAGAGCCAGGTTCTTGTGCGTCACTAGCTGGAGTAAAAAAACATGTGGAGGCAGGTAAAATTAAAAAAGGTGCAAAAGTAGTGGCGGTTTTAACAGGAAATGGACTAAAAGATCCAACAACGGCGATGGACGTTTCACAAGTTGAAACAATAGCGCTTGACGATTCAAAAGAAGCGCTTGCTGCTTACTTGCTTGCAGAGAAAGCTGCGGTACTATGATGTTTTCCATTACAGTGCCCGCAAGTACAGCAAATTTAGGACCTGGGTTCGATTCAATTGGCTTAGCACTAGATCGCTATTTGCATCTTGACGTGGAGCAAGCTTCCAATTGGGTGTTTGAGTGTCATTCTCCAGGCTTAGAAAACCTTAGCTCTAATAATCTGATTACCGAGGCTGCGATGTTTGCAGCTGATCAATTAGGGATTGACTTGTCTCCTTGTAAAGTAACGATGGATAATGGAATTCCTCTTGCAAAGGGGTTTGGATCTAGTGCGGCAGCAACTGTTGCTGGAATTGAGCTTACTTGTTATTTCTCGCCAAATCCAGTATCGAAACAAGAAAAAGCCCGCCTTGCTTCGATGTGGGAAGGACATCCAGATAATGTAGCTGCTTCAATTTATGGCGGACTTGTAATCGGTGCACATCGAGAAAATGCAACTGACATCTTACATGTGGAAGTGCCTGAAGTCGATCTTGTAGCATTTATTCCTAGAAGTTCTCTTGCGACAAAAAAAGCTCGGGCTGTGTTGCCAAAAGAGATTGCTTTTACTGAAGCTGTTCGTGCAAGTGCAATTGCAAATGTTATGACTGGCGCTCTTGTAACAAACAATTGGGAGCTCGCTGGAAAGATGATGATGGAGGATTTATTTCATCAGCCGTACCGAAAAGAATTAATTCCCCATATGACCGAGGTATGTGAATTTGCGAAGGATGATGTAGATGCTTATGGGGCGGCATTAAGTGGGGCGGGACCAATTATTCTTTGTTATACGGAAAAGCAAAAAGGTGGAGCTTTCGCGCGTCGCTTGCAGAAGATATTCCCTGGGAATGAGGTTGCAGTGTTAAAACCAGCATTAAATGGAGCAGCGGTATCGGTTATTCAAGCATAGAAGGTAAAAGTTGCGTTTATACTACTCCAATAAAGGAGGAGATAGAAATGCTACAAATAAGTGAGTTAGCGGATGGTCAAACCGTGTACATTATTTACAGCAATCCCCATACGCCATCTGTCGCCACGATTCAAGAAGGTATATATCAGTAGATGCTCTTGGAGCGAGCGTTGTTGTGTATGATTATTATCATACATTGGAGGATGATGATGCTGTATTTGCTTCCTATGAAGATGCTGAACAAGTGTATAAGGAATACATGCTGTAATACATGAGATACCATAGGGCTATTTAAAGCCTTATGGTTTTTTAATAGCGTTATGTACTATGGAAGAAAAAAAGCAGCAAAGGCAAAGCCTCTGCTGCTGGTAAGTGCTTTTATTAAAATACTTGCTCGATCTCGGTTACGCCAGGAACTTCTTCCAAAAGCGCGCGCTCGATACCGGCTTTCAACGTAATTGTAGAGCTTGGGCAAGAACCGCAAGCGCCTAATAGGCGTACTTTTACAATTCCGTCCTCCACATCAACAAGTTCAACGTCTCCACCATCACGTAGCAAAAACGGACGAAGCTTATCCAAGACTTCTTGTACTTGCTCCATCATATCTGTGCTTGTTTCCATCAGGAATCACTCCTTTCTTTCTTACACTCATTATAATAGGCGAGCATAAAAAAATCCATGCATCTGCGTATTTAATTTTTCAGTTGCACTTTTAAACCAAGCTCGTGTACTCTTGAAAGAAGAATAAAAGGAGGCGCTTTATGGCTACAATTCAATTCACGGTATACGGAGCAGAACAAAAATGTGCATCTTGTGTCCATCTCCCAAGCGCACTTGAGACAAAAGAATGGTTAGAGGCGGCATTGGTAAGGAAATTCCCTGCTGAGACTTTTCAATTTCATTATGTGGATATTGAACACCCACACTCTGCAGAGGAAAGACACTATGCTGAAGCAATTTTAAATGATGAGTATTTTTATCCACTGTTAGTCTTGAACGGTGAGATGTAGCAGAGGGAAACCCCAATTTAAAGCAGATAACAAAAAAAGTGGAGGAGTTAACTGCTAGTCGTTAATAGGAGAGGGTGAGCAGGATGCGAAAAAACGCTAAAGAGAATGTTAAGTTATTTGTTTTTTCTGTTGATATTGTCAGCATGCCAATCAAATGAATTTTTTCAGCAGTTGGTTGATGGGATTAACACATTTTTATTATAAAAGATGATAAAAAGATGAAGCGTTTATCAAACAACTCACATATGAGTTGTTCGAAGCGTAAAAAGGCTCTGTCTCTAATCTCGGTATGCTTGCTCCTACATATCAGGTCCAGTTTTTAGCTAGTGATAAACAAATAAAAAAACTAGGCTATTATGAAGAAGAAAAGACTTTTAGGCGGTGTCACAGGTCGTTTTCTTGATCAGGAAGAAGGTATTCATTACACCGTTACAATTGAATTGCTTCTTGAAGAATTTAAATAAGCACAATGCCCAGTAGCGCACCGTGCTTATTCTAGTAGGATTAACCAGAATGATATTTGTACATCCAGAGAACGCCACTCTTTAAGATACGGGCAACACGACCAGTCAGTGGACGTTCACCCATCATGCCAAATCCGTGTTTCTTTCCAAGGGAACCGAGTACGCCTTTTAACTTGATGCGTGGCATAGTCTCAGGTAATTCTTCATCTTTCCATTGATGTTTTAAAATCGTCACGATTTGTTCAGCTTGCCCTTCCGCTAGTTGAGCACTTGGTGCGTGAGGCAGGCTAGCGCAATCACCAACCACAAATACATCGGGCTGATCAGGGATAAAGTGTTGAGGTGTTAAAATAATTCGACCAGAGCGATCTTTTTCAACATCAAGATTACGTACGACACCAACAGGTTGAACACCGGCTGTCCAGATAACAGCATCCGTTTCAATTCGTTCATCATGGTTGTACAGCGCCCCAGGCTCGACTTTAGTTATATTTGAATTATTGCTGACATCTACACCGTGTTCTACAAACCAATTTTGAACATAGCTGCTTAATTTTTTTGGAAACTGGGACATGACAGAATCACCGCGGTCAAATAAACGGATCGTTAAATCGGGTCTACTTTCACGGAGCTCACTAGCTAATTCAACCCCGCTCAAACCAGCTCCAACGATTGAAACGACACCTTCAGGACGAACGTTATTTAAGGTTTCATAAGTTTTACGTGTTGCCCCCATTGTTTGAATGCTATGTGTATATTGGTCTGCACCTGGTACATCATGGTATTTATCGGTACAGCCAAGACCAATGACAAGTTTATCAAACTGAATCGATTCACCAGTATCAAGTTCAATGACATGGTCTTTTGGATGAATGGAAGTCACTGTTGCGTATTTAACTTGTAGTCGGGCATCTTCGGGAAAAGTTACTCGTAAATGATGATCGGAAGCAGTCCCAGCCGCTAATGCGTAATACTCGGTTTTCAAGCAGTGGTATGGGAGTTGGTCCACTAATATAATTTCCCAGTCTTTAGGTAAATCGTTTGGAAGCAACCGCTGTAATACGCGCATGCCTCCGTATCCAGCTCCTAGTACGACGAGTTTCTTCATGGAAAAAGGTCTCCTTCTATGTGAAATGCTTCAAAACTCGTTTCGACAAGTGTCATCACTTTTTTGACAAGGCCGATTCGAGTAGGTTCATTTTTGAAAATATACATTCCATATGCAATATGACTGTTAATAATATGGGCAAACACGTCAACTTGTACAGAAGTTAACTCTAGCTCAGCTTCCTCAAGCACCAACTTCCAGTGATCAAATAGAATGCCATCATTTTCAGCCACTTGTTTCCAAATTTGCGCTGTAAGCGCGGGGTGGATATCATAATCTTTTAATAAAAAAAGTAAACTTGCTCGAATGCGGGGGAGCAAATCATAAGAGGAAGAGGTGATATCTTCTTCTCGATATTGTGCGAGTCCCATAAGCCTTTCTTCTGCAAGCGCGTGCAAAATGGATTCCTTCGTCGGAAAATGATTAAAAAAAGTTCCTTTGGCTACTTTTGCAGCGTTTGTAATCTCTTGTACGGTTGTTAATTGATAGCCTTTTTCGTAAAATAAGGCAACAGCAGCAGTTAAAATTGCTGATCGGGTTTTTGTTTTACGTTTTCTTGTTGTCATAAGCGTTGGCCACATGAAGTGCGGTGGCAACTTCACCTCGCTTTTAAGCGTTCAGCCACTAGAAAATGACCTTGGTCAGTTCTGATTATACCGATTCGTTTCATGTTCGACAACCCATATTTGAACGTTTTGTTACAAAAAATGCAATCCATTTCAATAATAGTTATATAAGAGCATGGATGATTGACTTTACAAAGCAGACAGAGTAGCATAACGATGAGGTGACCGCAGATGAGACCGATTATCGAATTTTGTTTAAGCAATTTGGCAAGCGGTTCACATGATGCGATGGAGGAGCTTGAAAAAGATCCAAACCTTGACATTATTGAGTACGGTTGTTTAAATCATTGCGGAACATGTGCACTTGACCATTTTGCATTAGTGAATGGAGACTATGTATCTGGCGAAACGGCCGAAGAATTAGTCACCAATATTTATCATCACTTAGAAGAAAATCCAATGTTTTAATAGATTGCATAAGCAGAGCTTGATAAACAAAGGGACAGGGCCTGCGCAGGCATAGAGCTGGGCGGTCTTTTTGTCTACCTAAAAAGGAGCATTCCGGATGGATTTTTTGCCATTTAGTCATACATGGCCTTATGAATTACAAGGCAAAGACATTTATGTTGAAGCGTGCCCATACTGTGGCAAGGAGCATGTATTAACACATATGAAACAAAAAGAATTAAAGCTTGCGAAAGAACACTTTAAAGTGCGTTTAGTCATGCCCTGTTGCATGGTGTGATGACTATTTTAGAAGCTGATTCTGATTATTTTTGGGCAAATGAACCATTAAGGAAGTGAAAAAGTGATTGAATTTACTAAAATGCATGGGTTAGGAAATAGCTATATTTATATCAACCTTTTTAAAGAGACATTACCCGAAGAGCGAATGGCTGAAACGGCGATTCGTGTTGCCGATCCAAACCGAGGGATTGGTGGCGATGGCATGATTTTAATTGCTCCGTCGGATTCTTGTGCAGTGAAAATGCGTGTGTTTAATAGCGATGGTTCTGAAGCGAAAAATTGCGGTAATGGACTACGCTGTGTTGCCAAATACAGTTATGAACAAGGGATAGTAGATCAGGAAACATTTACAATTGAAACGCTAGGCGGACCAGTTTCAGCTACAGTTTATCCAAATGATTCAAATATCGTTGAAACGGTGTCAGTCAATATGGGCAAACCTCGTCTAGAACCTGCCGCGATTCCGATGACAGGAATTGCAGAAGATCGGGTGATCAATAAGCCAATAAAAGCAGGTGATGGAACGGTTAATATTACCGCTATATCAATGGGGAATCCTCACGCGGTTATGTTTGTTGATGCTATTGATCACGCTCCAGTAACAGAGCTTGGTCCTCTAATTGAAAAGCATTCCGTTTTCCCAGAATGGGTGAACGCTGAATGGGTAGAAGTACTAAGTCAAACGGAACTAAACTTTCGAGTATGGGAAAGGGGTTCTGGCATCACGCAGGCATGTGGTACAGGTGCGTGTGCAGCGGCAGTAGCAAGTGTGTTAAATGGCTATTCAAATCGTGGAGAACCAGTTACTGTACACTTGCTTGGGGGCGATTTAGAAATTAACTGGCAGGAAAATGGAGATGTACTCATGAACGGGCCTGCTGAATATATATGCACGGGAAAAGTATACGTGTAAGTTCATTCTATTCAATCAATAACGTTTAAAATCAAAAAACTGCATCTTCAATTGTTAGGTTGTTTCCAACAATGAAGGTGCAGTTTTTACTTTAATATTCTTTAATATGATTGTAGAATGTGTCGCGTTCAACTGGATTCTTTCCAGCTCCTTTAATCATATGAATCAGCTCTTTGCGGGTAATACCTGATGATGTAAGTGCACCAACGGAGTGTGAAATACGCTCTTCAATCAATGTGCCATGAATGTCGCTTGACCCAAATGTGAGTGCCATTTGCGTAAGTTGCACGCCGATATTAATCCAGTATGCTTTTATATGTGGAAAGTTATCGAGCATTAAGCGACTTATTGCAATTGTACGCATGTCATCATACGCAGATGTACGACGGTTTAAGCCCGCTTTTATGTTTTTTGGTTGCATGGCAAGTGGAATAAATACCATAAATCCATTTGTACGATCTTGTAATTCGCGTACACGCTGCATATGGATTAATCGTTCTTCTTTTGATTCAACAGAACCATAAAGCATCGTAGAGTGTGTACGTAGACCTAAATTATGTGCAGTCTCATGAGCCTCAAGCCATTGGTCAGTAGAAGCTTTTTCTGGGCTCATAATTGCACGATAGCGCTCAGTTAATATTTCCGCTCCTCCACCTGTTAATGTAGATAGACCAGCGTCCATTAACGTTTGAATGACTTCTTTCATAGAAATGCCTGCTAAGCGAGAGAAGAACTCAATTTCAGCACCAGTATATGCTTTTACAGTAACTTGAGGGTAATGTTTCTTTAATGTTCTTACAGTATTTACATAGTAATCAAAGCCAACTTCATTGTTATGTCCACCAACGATATGGAATTCACGAATATTGTCATTCCAACGATCTGCTACATACTTAAGTAGAGCTTCTTCGTCCATCGTATACGCGCCTTCTTCTCCAGGCTTTCGTTTAAATCCACAAAAACCGCAGTTTGCTTCACATACATTTGTAGGGTTTATGTAGAGGTTCTCAATAAAATAGACATTTTGACCGTTTTTTCGCTCATTGACGAGGTTAGCCAGTTGTGCGACTCCTAATAAGTCTGGCGTTTCGTATAAAGCTAGCCCGTCTTCAATTGACAAGCGTTCTCCATTTAATACTTTTTCTTTTACTCCATGAAGCTTCGTGTCGGTAAGCAATACACTCATCTTCGAAATCCTCCTTTGGAACATCACAACTATTTCAAAATACTTCGTATTGTACGTACTTACAATCTATTATACTACTAGACATTTCAGAAGGAAAGGAATGATGCAGATTGAAGGGGACGAAACATTTTTATTGCAAGCTTGATCGATAAATTTTAAAATGTAAGTAATATACGATTAGATGGATCTTTATTAGTGAAGTGGGGTGGTAATAATGAAGACAACATATGAGAAACTAGAACATGTCCGTGCGCTAATGCTTCAGGCTGTGAAACAATATGGATTGTCCCATCCCCTTGTTTTAAGGTATAGTGAAGAAATTGATCAAATACACAATGACATCCTAACGGTTCAGAATCATAAAAAGCTACCTCTGACAAAGCAGAGGACTTGAGTATAAAAGAAAAAGGTCTTATACTAACATAAGAAACTAAAGTGAGGGAGGCATATTTATGATTACTCTTACAGATGCAGCAGCAGCTCAAATTAATGAAATGAAGTCTGATGAAGGCGATAGTTCATTAATGCTACGTATTGGCGTAAAAGGCGGCGGTTGTTCAGGACTATCTTATGGAATGGGCTTTGATAATGAACGGAATGATGACGATACACATTTCAAAGTGAACGGAATTGACGTTTTAGTGGATCAAGAAAGCGAGCCTATTATAAAAGGCTTATCATTGACTATAAACAAAATATGATGGGTGGAGGATTTACGATCGATAATCCTAACGCCATTGCAAACTGTGGTTGCGGCTCATCTTTCCGCACGGCTGTAAATGCAGGGACGCCAGAGAATTGTTAAAGAAAAATCGTTGATGGACTATGTCCATCAAGATTTTTTTATGATTCCAAATACCGATTATATCGTTTTTCCAAATACCGCTGGAGCCAGGAAAGCAATGAACAAGCCCCCCAATAGATAAGAGCTGCAACAACTAAAACAGTGAAATAATTAAATTCACGTCCGCCTATGATACGCGCCTGATACATCAGTTCCGGCAAGGCAATTGTTGAAGCAATCGATGTTGACTTAACAAGGCTTAAAAAAACATTACTCAACGGCGGTAAGGCAATCCGAGTTGCTTGTGGTAATACGACGTAGCGCATCGCTTGCCACTTATTAAGTCCAAGCGATGCTGCTGCTTCATGTTGACCTTTTGAAACAGCAGATAAGGCTGAGCGGTTTACTTCAGCAACATAGGCCGACGTATTAATACTAAACGCGAGTATGGCCGCGGAAATGGCGCTTAAACTAAGTCCAAGTTCCGGTAATGCCGCATAAAGCAAGAACAAAAGCACTAAGATCGGCACGCCACGGTTAAATGAGATAAATAGCATGCAGGCACTCGCCAGTAAATGCGGTCTGACATTCGACCAAGTGCTAAGAATAAACCAGAGACGAGAGCAATGCCCATACTTACAAAAGCAACCAGCAATGTATATTGCAATCCCATTAAAATAAAGGGGAAGGACTCGATAGCAAGGGGCAGGTTAAATGAGCTCATCGTTGACTCCCTTATTCGAATTCAACATCAGCAGGCAATTCTGTCACATCTTGTCCGTCAAAGAATTGTTCCGATAGTGCTGTTGCTGTACCATCGTCAAGCAATGTTTGCAGTGCATCATTAAGAGCTTCTTGTAAAAGCGGTTCCTCTTTTGCGATCATAAAACCTTGTTCAGTAGGATCATAAAAGAGTGTTGGATGAATTTGAACATCAATTTCAGGCATAGACTCAACTGTAATTGATTGTAAATAATAGTCGTTTAAGATAAGATCGCCTTGTCCATTTTCGACTGATCGTAAATAAACGTCATTTGTAACATTGTCCAAATACTTAGGCTCAGCTCCGTATTCTTCTGCTTTTTGCATATACGTTGTTGTGTTTGCCCCTAATGCAACCTTTCCTTCTAAATCTTCCATTGTTTCAATGCCAGACAAATCATCAGAACGCACAATGGCGCTTCCATATGAAAATTTATAGGGGATGGAGAAATCAAAATTTTCTTCACGTTCCTCGGTTATCGATAAGCTATTTGCTGCGAGATGGACGCGACCACTATTTAGTGCTTGCGTCATTGTATCAACACCAATTTCTTCAAATTCAATCTCCACTCCGAGAATGTCTGCAACTTCTCGAACGAGTTCTACTTCATAACCCGTTAGACCGTCTTCTTCAGAATGGTAAGAAGTAGGGAAAAGTGTGCCCGCAGTTGCGACAGTCATTGTTCCAGATTCTTGAATCTGATCCCAAGCTGTGTTTTGTTTTCCTCGGTATCTCCACATGCAGTAAGAAGGGCAACTGCAATGATAGAGGGAATGAATAAGTGTTTGTTCATAGATGTATATGCCTCCTAAAAATCAATAAATACCATTTGTAAGTATGCCGCTAAATGGCAAAACAATCAAGCGGTTGATCTCTTCCTTCCATATAAAATAAGCTTCTTAAAAACAGTTTTGTCGTAGTTGGTGCGACGAAGTTGTATTTTCCTTTTATTGAAGGGTACTCTATTGGGTATTAAGATTGGCTTATACTTAAACATTAAGCATTTAAAAAGGAGGAAACAGGATGGCGGGAAAAAAGAGCATCCGTTCTCGTGTACAGAAGTTTGGTAGTAATTTAAGCAGCATGATTATGCCAAACATCGGTGCATTTATAGCATTTGGTATTATTACGGCAATCAATGCGTTTGCCGCTATAGAAATATTAGATAATATGGTTCAACCAATGATTTATTATCTATTGCCTTTATTAATTGCTTACACGGGTGGTAAGTTGGTTCATGATATGCGCGGTGGTGTCGTTGGTGCGACAGCTGCAATGGGTGTTATTGCAGCCGTTCCAGATGCACCTATGTTTATTGGTGCAATGTTAATGGGACCATTAGGTGGATATGTAATTAAGAAGTTTGACCAATTAATTGATGGGAAAATCAGACAAGGGTTTGAAATGCTTGTCAATAATTTCTCGGCAGGTATTTTAGGTGCTTTGCTTGCTGTAATGGGCTCACTTGTCGTAGCACCATTAGTAAATGGGCTTACGACTTTACTAGGTCGAGGAGCGGATGTTTTAATTTCTACAGGTCTTTTACCGTTAGTTAGTTTAATTATTGAACCGGCTAAAGTATTATTCTTAAACAATGCAATTAACCATGGTGTCCTTGTTCCTTTAGCGGCAACACAATACAATGAACTAGGAAAATCAATTTTTTATCTTTTAGAAGCAAATCCAGGTCCAGGTTTCGGTGTGCTCCTTGCTTTTATGATCTTTGGAAGAGGAGTTGCCAGAGGTTCATCATACGGCGCTGGGATCATTCATTTCTTTGGCGGAATTCATGAGATTTACTTTCCGTACATTTTAATGAAACCACTTCTATTTATTTCAGTTATTTTTGGTGGTGCTACAGGTGTCTTCGTCTTTAATGCATTTGGAGTTGGTTTAGTTGCCCCAGCCTCACCAGGCAGTATTATACCAATCGTTGGCTTGGCTGGACCGGGCGATCATCTCGGCGTAATTCTAGGCGTGCTCGCAGCAACGGCTGTGTCGTTTGTCATCTCTGCACTTATCCTGAAAATGGATCGTAAAGATGAAGACGATAATATTGAGGAAGCTCAAGCGAAAATGAAAGATATGAAAGGCAAGAAATCAGGTGTTGTACCTGAAGGAACAACTGGCAAAACCTATGCAGATGTTCAAACAATTATCTTGCTTGTGACGCAGGGATGGGATCAAGTGCGATGGGTGCTTCAATTATGAAAGACCGCGTGAAAAAAGCGGGTATCGATGATGTAGCGGTTTCAAACACATCCATTAGTAACATTCCTGACAATGCTGATCTCGTTATCACTCATAAGGATCTAACAGAACGCGCAAAGCAAAAGCTGCCGAATGCGATTCATGTTTCGGTTGATAATTTTATGAATAGCCCACGTTACAACGAAATTATTGAGGGGCTAAAGCAAAATGAAATAGATGAGCCACAGTCAGGTCAGGCAGAAACAATCGATAAAATCATTTTTGCCTGTGACGCAGGAATGGGTTCAAGTGCAATGGGAGCCTCTTTATTAAAAGATAAGTTTAAAAAGGCAGGGATTACGGGTATTCACGTATCGAATACCGCCATTAGCAATATTCCAGATGACGCTGATCTTGTTATTACTCACAAAGATCTAACGGATCGAGCAATACAAAAACAGCCTGAAGCAGAACATATTTCGGTTGAGAACTTCTTGAATAGCCTCGATACGACGAGTTAATTAATCGATTGAAGTAACAGGCAAGCATCCCTTAGGCAATGGGGATGCTCTCTGTTTTGGTGGACTAACAACAGAAGGAGGCGGCTTGTGTGCATGTGACTGCGAGAGAACGTGTGCTGCTAATGGCATTGCTTGACCATGACAGTGGACTGACATTGAAGGAACTTGCCCAAGCCGCATCTGTAAGCGTACGTACGATTCAGAGAGATTTACCGACACTTGAACGAACCGCATCAGGCTTTCAACTAACATTAAAAAAAGGGCATGTCCTTTCATTAGAAGGGCATAAGGAAGCAAAGGAAACGTTACGGTCGAATTGTCAGGAAAAAAGCATACTGATCTAACGAGTGAAGAAAGAGTTAGTTTGTTGCTTGCTATTCTTTTAGATGCAAAAGAACCAGTGAAGTTATTTACGCTTGCTAAACAATTAAATGTGGCTTCGGCAACCGTCGCTTCCGATTTGACGAAAGCAGCGGAATGGCTTGAATTGTTTGGTATTGGGTTAATTCGCAAGCGAGGATACGGCGTTGAAGTGAAGGGTACCGAAACGAATATTCGCAGGGCGATGTCCAGTATTCTAGCGGAAAATTTGACGGAAGAGGCATTCTACCACGCAATTCAGCTTGAAGAAGTAAAAAACGAGGTAGCTGACAGACTGTTGCACTTTGTTGATTTAGAAACAATTCGAATGGTGCAGATGACAGTTGCGCAAATTAAACAAGCACACTTTGACCAGATGTCAGACCATTCGTATATGGCTTTAGTTGTTCATGTCACACTTGCGATAGAACGAATTCGACAAGGTGAACAAATTCGAATGGATGCCGATCAATTAAAAGTGTTAGAACAAGAACCATCTTTACCAATTGCAAAAAAATTAGCGGATGCATTGGAACAGAAATTTTTCATTTCTATTCCGAATGAAGAAGTTGGTTATCTTGTGATGCATTTGCGAGGAGCAACTGCAATTGAACCATTTGAACCGTCATTAAAAGAAGATCAAATTGATTTAACTGTTCGTGTGAAAAAACTTATTTCAGGGATGGAAAAAGAGCTGAATATAACCCTTACAGAACCATCGTTATTTCAAGGATTACTTGCCCATTTCACGCCTGCACTCTACCGGGTGAGCCATAATATGAAGATCCACAACCCTTTGCTATGGCGGATCCGCGCAGACTATGGAGAATTATTTGCCGCAACCAAGCGTCAAGCAGCTAAGGCTTTTTCTCCACTTATTTTACCGGATGAAGAAATTGGTTTTTTGACACTTCATTTTGGTGCAGTAACCACGAGAAAAAAACAGGCGGGTCCTCTGTCCGCATTAGTTGTCTGCTCGAGTGGGATTGGATCAGCAAAAATGTTGTCAAGTCGTATTAAACAAGAGTTTCCAGAAATCGTTTCAATAACCAATGCTTCTTTGTTTGAGTTAGAAAATTATAACCCGTTAGATTTTGATTTGTTTATTTCAACCGTAAAAGTGGAAAAAGAAAGAGAAGCACTCCATGTTAGCCCTGTATTAACAAAAGATGAGGTTGCGGTGATCCGCGCACGCATAGAGACAGGAATGCGGGATCAATTGCCAATGGCAACCGCCCCATCCTTGCGTAATATTAGTAAAGGGAAGCCAACATTCTCTGACATTGCCGCCATGGCAGTTTACACGGAAAAGTTGTTGCATTCCGTTGGGGAAATAGAGATTGATGAGCTTGATAAAGGGTTATATGATATGTGCATTTGGCTTGAGTCAAAGGAAGCGATTGTAGATGCGTCCCGAGTGTACGACGCATTAAGAGCAAGAGAACAACAAGGTGGGTTGGCTATACCGGGGACTGGGTTTGCATTATTCCATACACGGACAGACGATGTGAAAGAACCAGTTTTCTATGTACTAACACTAAAACAAAAAGTAACGGTTCCATCAATGGCGAGTGGTAAAGAAGCAGTGAATCGAGTGTTGTTGATGCTTGCGCCAAACACTCTCGATGAACATAAGCTTAGTTTAATGAGCTTTATTAGCATTTTACTCATCGGATCAGAGGATCAGACTCGGATATTTCAACGGGGGACAATAACAGAAATTGTTTCTTTGTTGGAACAAAAATGCAGGGAATTTTTACTAACATATATTAATGAAGGAGTGGACTAACATGAGCATTTTAACAGAAGGAAATATTAAGATAGGTGCAGCAATTAATTCAAAGGAAGAGGCGATTCGCCAAGCGGGAGAGATTTTGGCAGAACAAGGTTACATTAGCGAGAATTACATCGACAAAATGTTTGAACGTGAAACGTTAACATCAACATATATGGGCAATTTACTTGCTATCCCCATGGTACAGAAGACGCGCGTGATGAAGTGAAAACTTCAGGCCTGTCCATTCAATTACTAGAAAAAGAAATTGATTGGGGTGGTAACCCAGTTCAGCTTGTCATTGGGATTGCAGGTAAAGGAGACGAGCATCTTGCAATCTTATCAAAGATTGCGATTGCTTGCTCTGAAGAAGAAAATGTTCGCACTCTTTTACAGGCAAAATCTCCAAGTGAAGTGCTTGACTTCTTCTCAGAGGTAGCTGAGTAATGAAAGCAGTCCATTTTGGAGCAGGTAATATAGGAAGAGGATTCATTGGTGCATTACTCGCCGATGCTGGATATGAAGTGATCTTTTCTGATGTAAATGATGCAGTAATTGATGCGTTAAATGAGCGAGGCTCGTACACAGTAACTACTGCAGCAGAGAAAAAAGAGACATTCACGATAGAGAACGTCCGTGGTATTAATAGCAAAGAAGATGAAGATGCGGTTATACAAGCTATTGCTTCTGCTGAAATCGTTACTACAGCGGTAGGACCAACAGTGTTGCCATTTATCGCAAAAACAATTGCAAGAGGACTTGCTTTGCGTGAAGGTCATGCTCCAGTAAATGTCATTGCTTGTGAAAATGCAATTCGTGCAACTTCACAATTAAAAACAGAAATCCTTGGCCATTTATCAGAAGAGGAAGCTTCTTCGGTTCTTGCGTTTACTGGTTTCGCAGATGCAGCGGTAGACCGCATTGTGCCAAACGTTCAGTCTGAAGATGTTCTAGCGGTAACAGTAGAGCCTTTTTTTGAATGGGTTGTTGAAAAACCTTCGTTAAAAGGTCAAAATGTAAAGCTAGGTGA
Source organism: Bacillus sp. JCM 19041 (assembly GCA_001310375.1). GTDB lineage: Bacteria > Bacillota > Bacilli > Bacillales > Bacillaceae_D > Shouchella. Next base: position 29,327 of record BAXC01000003.1, read on the forward strand.
AGCATTGCTTGTAGATGACCTTTCTCCTTATATTGAGCGCAAACTCTTTACAGTGAATACAGGTCATGCTGTTGCAGCATATGCTGGTTTTCAGGAGGGAAAGCGTACAATTCTTGAAGCATTACAAGATGATTATATTAAACACCGGCTACGTGGCACGCTCAATGAAACAAAAGCGGTCCTTGTTGATTTGTATGGTTTTGATGCAGAACAGCATGAGGCTTATATTGATAAAATCATCTCTAGGTTCGAGAATCCTTATTTAGAGGATTTAGTAGAACGGGTGGGACGTGGTCCAATCCGAAAGCTTGGTCAAAATGACCGACTTGTTAAACCAGCGAAATTGCTCGCTGAAAAAGGATTGCACCCAGAATCACTTGTTGAAACGATATATGATGCCTTACATTTCTATGTGGCGGGTGATGTAGAGAGTGAAACACTTAAAGAGTTGGTCGCTGAAAAAGGACTGATTGAGCTTTCGCAGACGTATCTGGAATTGAACCAAACCATCCACTCGTAGACATGCTTAAAAAACGATTATAAAAAAGTGCCTCTGTTCTTAGACTAAGAACAGAGGCACTTTTACTGTTAAAAAAGACTTGTGGAATGACCAGGAAAGACCCGTGCTTTTGGATCAATATAACTTTAGCGTTATTAATAGCTGTGGGTGCTTCTCCAAATCCAGTCGCTATTAATTTTACTTTGCCATCATACGTACTGACATCTCCCGCAGCGTAGACACCTGGAATATTTGTCTCCATTTTGGAATTAACTTGGATTGCATTTTTATGGATGTCAAGTCCCCATTCTTTAATTGGTCCAAGCGTCGAGACAAAACCAAATGTGACTACGACATCGTCGACATCAATGGTATGCGTTTCTTCCCCTTTTACTTTTGTAAATGTAATACCAGATACGCCATTCTCATCCCCGTGAAGTTCCGTTGTTTCAAAGGGTGTTAAAACGTTTACTGCAGATTTTTGAAGAAGATCTACACTATGTTCATGGGCGCGGAATGCGTCTCTACGGTGAACGAGTGTTACTTCTTTGGCAATCGGTTCAAGCATAAGCGCCCAGTCAACGGCTGAATCTCCGCCACCGATAACAACAACGCGTTTTCCTGTAAAAGCGGATAAGTCGCGAATGAAATAGTGGATATTCTTGTCTTCATAGTAATCAGCTTTATCCACCTGCAGTTTTCTTGGAGCAAATGCACCAGCACCTGCAGTGATCAATACAGCCTTGGAATAATGTGTTTGTTTATTTGTTGTTAGAGTAAAAGAGCCATCTTCTTCTTTTTTTAGCGTTTGGACTGCTTCTTCTAACACTAGTTCTGGGTTAAATTGTTGTGCTTGTGCGGTTAACTGGTCAACGAGATCTTGTGCTTTTACCTTCGGAAAGCCAGCGACATCATAAATATATTTATCTGGATAAAGAGCTGAAAGTTGTCCACCAAGTTGGGGCATACTTTCAATAACCTTTACTTTCATTTGGCGCATCCCAGCATAAAAAGCTGCAAAAAGCAGAAGGCCCGCCGCCGATAATGGTTATGTCATATAAATCATTGTGTTCGTGCAAAATTCCTACACCCCCGTGTGAATTGAGATCCTTTCTCATTATACATGTACAACGAGACAAATACAAAGACCTGATAAAAAGGAAAAGTTTTTTGCCAGTTGGAGTTGAATTTTGAAGAAAAAACGAATATTATTAGAGTGTTGGATAGTATGACGAATTAGTGAAGAACGAATGAGTATGTACTAGAACGTGAAATGAATCACAAACTAAAATATGATAAATGGAAGTGATTACAGTGAATAAAGCAAAGATTGTTATTGCTGGAGCTGGATATGGCGGAATGAATACAGCCGTAACACTCTCTAAAAAGTTAGGCCATAATGATGCCTCAATTACTTTGGTGAATAAACATGATTATCATTACCAAACGACATGGTTACACGAGCCGGCGGCAGGTACAATGGAGCCAGACCGTACGCGTGTGAAAATATCAGATGTTCTCAATACAAACAAAGTCAACTTCGTGCAAGATGAAGTACTTGAGGTTAAAACCGATGAGAAGAAAGTAATGCTAAAAGATGGCGAGCTCGAATATGATTATCTCGTTGTTTCTCTTGGCGCGACAGCTGAAACATTCGGTATCCCAGGCGTGCACGAGCATGCGTTTACGAAATGGACTTTAAATGGTGCTCGTCAAGTAAAGGATCATATTGATGCTCAGTTCGCAAATTATAACAATACAGCTGACCAGCACGAAGGTCTATTAACATTTGTAGTTGCAGGAGCTGGTTTTACAGGAATCGAATTCATTGGTGAATTATCAGAGCGCATTCCAGAGTTATGCAAAACATACGACGTACCTCGTGATAAAGTGAGATTGTTTGTTGTTGAAGCTGCACCAAGCGCTCTTCCAGGTTTTGATCCAGAGCTCGTTGAATATGGTATGAATTTGCTTGAGAGTCGAGGTGTTGAGTTTAAAATTAACACACCAATCAAAGAAGTAACGGCGTCAGGCGTTATTGTTGGTGAAGGCGAAGAAATTAAAGCCGAAACAATTGTATGGGCTACTGGTGTTCGTGGAAATCCAGTTATTGAAAAGTCTGGCTTTGAAGCGATGCGTGGCCGTGTAAAAGTAGATCCTGATTTGCGTGCGCCTGGTTACGAGGATGTCTTTATTATTGGAGATTGCGCATTAATCATTAATGAGGAAGCAAATCGTCCTTATCCTCCAACAGCACAAATTGCAATGCAGATGGCGAAAACAACAGCAAATAACATTGCGATTCTTAATAAAGGCGGTTCAAGTCTAGAGAGCTTTAAGCCTGATATTAAAGGTACTGTTGCTTCACTTGGTGGCAAAGAAGCGATTGGTGTAGTTGGATCGAAAAAGATTTATGGAGGAACGGCTAATTTCATGAAAAAAATGATTGATAACCGTGCTTTATTTGTTCTTGGTGGTCCTATGCTTGCATTGAAAAAAGGGAAGTTTCCTTTGTAAAAGAGTATGAGTGCTAAAAAACCAGCCATATGGCTGGTTTTTTAGCGTTTTTTTACACATTGTGATTTTAGTTTCATCACGCCTATTACATCTACTTTGCAATCAATGTTATGGTCGCCTTCTACAAGTCGAATACTCTTTACTTTAGTACCCACTTTAATGACAGAAGAAGTTCCTTTAACTTTTAAATCTTTAATGACTGTGACAGAATCTAATTTCCATCGTGTAGGATGTTCCCGTTTGCATCTTTAATAGCAAATTCGTCAAGCTTGTTACCTTCCATTGAGATAGGCCAATCGTGGGCACATTCCGGGCAAACAATTACTCTTCCATCTTCATATGTATACTCCGAGTTGCATTTTGGACATTGAGATAGTTCATTCATATTGATCTCTGCTTCTTAAGTGATTTTCAATCTTATCTTCCATACGGACTATATCAAGGCAAGTGGGGGATACAACTTCATTGAATTACATAGTTGCTAAAACAAGCAGTTGACGAAGGGAAGCGCTTTTTCGTAAACTAATGTGGGAGGCGCAAAAATGAATGAAATTCACATCTTACAATTAGTTGTATCCATTATATTGTTCTTTATCTTATTTGCCGGTATCGGCTTTCTCTTAAATATGGTGCTACGCCTTACTTGGGTCATGGCGATTATTTACCCAGTGATTGTTTTGCTGATCGTGAATCAAGAAAAGTACAGTCGTTTTTTCCAAGAGCCAGCTGAAGCGTTTCCGGTATTGTTTGAACGCGTCATTGGACTTCATTTTGCAGATATTATTATTTTGGTCAGTGGTTTTATGGGTGCGATTGCATCTGGTATCATTATGAAACTGTTAAGAAAGGCTGGCTATCAAATGTTTTAACAGACTTTTAAGGAAGTCTGTTTTTTTGTGCATATTGTCTCTTTTACTGGTAAAGCTGTAAAAGAGGAGTGTGACAGATGATTTATCCAAATACGGCGTTTAAGTGGGTTTTTCGTATTGTAATGGGCGCATTGTTTATTGCAGCTTTGCTGACAACAATTCATGTGTTTACGAATATAACCTTTTCCCATTTGAAATCTATGGACAGTAGCCTAAAACAAACGGCAATCCAAGAAAAGATAATTCCTGGAATTACGATTGCCACTCATACTTTGATGGCAGAAAAACTTGATACAAGCCAATTTGAAAGCAAAACAGTTGTTGCTACGGGATACACGGCCGGGATAGAATCAACTGGAAAAGTTCCAGGCGACCCAGCTTACGGGATTACGTTTTCTGGATTACCTGTTCAGCGCGATGCTTATTCAACTGTTGCAGCGGATCCGACCGTCTTTCCTATTGGGACGGTCTTATTTGTACCTGGCTACGGCTATGGAGTTGTCGCGGACACTGGTTCAGCGATTAAAGGAAATCGAATTGATCTTTATTATGAGACGGTCGAAGCTGTTTATGATGAGTGGGGGAAACAGGAAGTTGATGTATACATTATTAAAGAAGGAGATGGAACATTAACACAGGAGCAATCAATGAATTAAATAAACAGAACTCAATCCATGGATTTAGAGAGAACAGGCAGACATAAAGAAAAAGGCAAGCATGCGCGCTTGCCCTTTTCGTCTTAGCCAATTAAGGGATAAAGTGAGAGAGCGAGAATAATGCTAGAAGGCTCCAAAAAATACTTCAATTGGTTGATGCCCAAGCAATTCTTTTAATTTCTGCTCATTTTCTTTTTTGGGCCATGTTTTGACCTCTTCAACAAGGCGATTGAAATCCTGCACAAGCTGATTTAAGACAGTTGCATGATATCCAGCATGGCGTCTTACGCCAGTAGCGTCAAACATAACAATAATACCTAAAACGCAGGAAACGGCAAATATGGTTGAATCTAACCCATGTTCGATTGCGACGCCTGTGGATAAGGCTGTTACTGCAGCAGAATGGGAACTAGGCATCCCGCCTGTGCTTGTGAACAATGAAAGATCAATTCTCCTTGTAGCAAAAAAAGCGAGAGGGATCTTAATTGCTTGTGCAATAATGATGGCTAGAAATGCCGCCCAAAGCGGAAAGTTTTGCAGAATTTCCATATACTCTTCCTTTCACAGCTGAGTCTGTCCGAATGTTTTGCAATGAACGGATGACGTTATCATTGCCTAATCATTCACTAAGTATAACATAGGCGCTTCTTGATTTCTCTTTAAGCCGTTTCGATTTTGTACCCTTTTTTTAAGTCGTGTTATACTTAATTAAGAAGGGAGATGTGTGAATGTTTCAAGTAAATGGAAAGTGGACTATAGAGAAAGTGTCTGAAGAGGTTTTAATTTTAGGGGTTTGGAAGAAAGAAGGTTTTGTTGAATCAGTTAAGGAACTGGATAATGCGCTAAAGGGCCAACTAACAGAATTAAAGAAACAAGACGCATTCCCTAAAAAACAAGGGGAAATGACAAGCGTATATACAATGGGTTTGATTGGGGCAAAGCGTCTTTATGTGATCCATTTAGGAGAGAGGAAAGACTTTGGGTTAGAAGAACTGCGTGATTGTGTAAGTAAAGCTGGCATGCGCTTGAAAAGTGAACGAGTCGAACGAGCTGGGGTGCTTCTTGATAGCTTTATAACGGAAGCACTAACGCTAGAAGATGCAGCTTTTGGTGTCGGGGAAGCAATATCTCTTAGTACCTATGAGAAACGAACATATAGAGAAAAAAGCAACGAGCCAATAAAAACGCTTGCTCATGTTACGCTTTATGCCGACGGAGAGAAAGCACTCACTAAACAGGTCAAGCGTGGATATACATATGGTGAAGGTACGAATGCAGCACGTAAGCTTGTGAATATTCCTGGAAATATGCTAACGCCAACTGATTTGGCTGAAGAAGCAAAAGCCATTGCAAAAACATATGATTTTTATTGTGAAGTACTAGAACGCGAGGATATGGAACGCCTTGGTATGGGAGCATTGCTTGGCGTAGCACAAGGAAGCGATCAACCGCCAAAAATGATTATTATGCGGTATGATGGCAATCCAGATACTGATGATGTGACAGCATTTGTCGGTAAAGGTCTCACATTTGATGCTGGTGGTTATTCTTTAAAACCAGCGGCCAATATGCATACAATGAAAGGTGATATGGGCGGTGCAGCGGCAGTGCTTGGAGCGATGATGATCATCGGCGAAGAAAAGCCAAAAGAAAATGTGATATGCGTTATCCCTTCAAGTGAAAACTTGGTTAATGGTTCTGCAATGAAACCAGGCGATGTGCTTCGCGCATTAAGTGGAAAAACAATTGAAGTGCGCAATACCGATGCAGAAGGGCGTTTAATATTAGCCGATGGTGTAGCATATGCGAAGCAGCTTGGAGCAACACGTCTAATTGATGTGGCAACATTGACTGGTGCATGTGTCGTTGCTCTTGGTGATGTGACCACAGGAGCAGTTTCAAACGATGAAGATCTAATGGAAGCAGTTAAAAACGCTGGAGAAAGAACAGGGGAACCAATCTGGCAATTTCCTAATAATAAAGCATATGAGAAGATGCTTAAAACAAGCGATGTCGCTGACTTAAACAATGCACCGGGGCGTGCAGGGGGCAGTATTACGGCCGGACTCTTTATTGGCGCTTTTGCAGAAGATACACCTTGGGTACATTTAGATATTGCTGGAACATCTTTCCAAAGCAATGATTCGAATCTCGGTCCAGCCGGCGCAACAGGGGTGATGCTCGTACACTCGCTCGTTATATTGTTGACAGAGGTTAATGCATAAAAAATGATTATTACTTGTACGAGTATGTGCATAAAGTTATAATGGACGATAAGACCTAGCCAAACAGATTGTTTCTGTAAGAGGAAGGGGAACAAAATGATTGATACTGCTTATGTTGAGATAAAGTGCGCTCGTGAACTGTACGCTACGAACCGTAAATACCGCGTCTTTATTAATGACCATTTTGTGGGGGCTTTAAAGCGTAGGCAAAAGATGACAATTGAAGTTCCTGCAGGTACGCATAAGCTGTTCGCAACAAATGACGCTTCTTTCACCGAACCGATTGAGTTATCTGTTCAAGTGGGTGACACGATTTCTTATCAATTAAAAGGATGCCGTGATAAATCATTATCCTTCACAAAAATTGCAGTTATTTAAGTGAAGTGCCAAATGGGGAATACCTGTTTGGCGCTTTTTTTACGTTGACAAGCATATAAATTGATGATAAATTAATAAAATATTTTAGTGATTTAATGATTTAACAAATTAAAGGATTTGATGAAATGAACGCTGTTGTTATTGCTGTAATACTTATGCTTGCTTTAAGCCTACTCCGCGTCCACGTTGTGCTAGCACTAACGATTTCAGCGATCGTTGGAGGTCTACTCGGAGGAATCAATTTCTCAGAGACGGTTACGATCTTTACAGAAGGACTGGGAGAAAATGCAGAAATTGCGTTTAGTTATGCACTTTTAGGTGCTTTTGCGGTTGGTTTGTCAAAAACGGGGTTGCCTAATTTTCTTGTTACACATTTACAAAATTGGATGCAGAAAAGAGGAGACACTGATCGTCAGACTTTAACAAGAATGCTATTGTTTTTAATGTTGCTTGTAGTAGCTTGCATGTCTCAAAACCTCATCCCTATTCATATTGCTTTTATACCAATTTTGATTCCGCCTATTTTAAAAATTTTAAATAAACTCGAGGTTGACCGTAGGCTAGTTGCCTGTATTTTGACTTTTTGGTCTAACTGCGCCATATATGCTTCTTCCTTATGGTTTTCGGTCAGCTTTTTCATCGAATAATTTCAGATAATATGGCGGCTAGTGGCTTGCCAATTAATATGGATTTAATCCCTGGAGCGATGCTCCTCCCAACTATAAGTTCTCTGTTAGGTTTATTATTTGCAGTATTTATAACCTACCGACAAAAACGTTCTTATAACGATTTACCGATCGCCGGTGATTCAGGTGAGGAAGATGAGCAAAGCTATCGTAAATCATCAATTATATTGGCTGTTGTTGCAGTAATTGTTACTGTAGGTGTCCAATGGATTTATCCAGATTCAATGGTACCGGCTGCTTTAGCTGGAGTGACCGTTCTATTGCTTACTGGTGCAATTCGATTTAATCAAGCTGATCAAGTCGTCACAGAAGGTATGAAGATGATGGCATTTATTGGTTTTGTAATGCTTGCTGCTGCGGGGTTTGCAGATGTTATTCGTGCAACTGGAGATATTGAGCAACTTGTGAATAGTGTTGCAGGGCTCATTAATGGTAACCAAGTAATCGCTGTTTTTCTTAATGATGACTGTTGGTTTAATTATAACACTCGGAATTGGATCGTCCTTTTCAACGATACCGATTATAACAGCACTGTTTGTCCCTTTAGGGATTGAAGTTGGACTTTCAACCTTAGCAATTATCTCTATTATTGGTTCTGCTGGAGCGATTGGTGATGCCGGTGCACCTGCATCAGATTCGACGCTTGGGCCAACAGCTGGTCTTAATGCAGATGGACAACACGATCACATTTGGGATACATGTGTACCTACATTCCTTCATTTAACGGTTCCTTTATTCATTTTTGGATGGATAACGGCGTTGATTTTATAGGACGCCTAAATAAGAAGACGCAGTCATTTCATGAGAATGACTGCGTCTTCTTTTAAAACCTATTTAACTGCGTCTTTTAATTGTTTTCCTGCTTTAAATGCCGGTGTTTTTGTTGCGGCAATATCAATTTCTGCGCCTGTTTGCGGGTTGCGACCTTTTCTGGCAGCACGTTCGCGAACTTCGAAGTTGCCAAAGCCAATTAATTGTACAGTATCGCCTTTTCCTAACGTTTCGGTGATTAAATCAAACATACCGTTGACCGCGGATGTAGCGTCTTTTTTCGATAATTGCGCTCGTTCTGCTAGCGCATTAATTAATTCAGTTTTATTCATTTGATCACTCCTAGATACGTATAAGTAAGTTCTGCTACCATCATGCCCAGGCATCAGAAGTTTATACATAGTTAGTGATGTTTTTTTCTCATTTGGTGTAATGTGGCATTAATTTCTGCACCGACAATAAGGATAATTCCTGTAATGAAAAACCAAAACATGAGAATGATGACACCTGCCAATGGACCGTAGGTACTCTCGTAATTAGCAAAATTACTTATGTAAAGCGAAAAGAAAAAGGAAATAAGTTGCCAGCCGATTGTTGCTATAATTGCTCCAGGCAAGCCATCAAGGAAGCGGATTTTTTCATTTGGTGAGATCCAATAGAGAACCATTAAAGATCCAACCATAACGATAATGGCGACTACCCAACGCAAGTTGTTTAACAAAGAGGCTACTTCAGTTGGTAGATTTAATTGATTTTCTAGAAAATCCAGGATGACACTTCCGAATACAGGTAAAGCAAGTGTAATGATAATTAAAATGACCATGGCTATTGTAAGAATAATGGCTACTCCTCGTAGTTTAAGAAAGTGTCTGGTTTCCTCAATATTGTACGCCCGGTTTACAGATCGAATAAAAGCATTGATTCCGTTTGAAGCTGACCAAAGCGTTCCAATAATCCCTAAGGACAGCAACCCAATTTGTGGTTCGCCAATTGTATTCAGTACAATATCACTAAAGGTGGTGCCAATCTCACCTGGAAAAAAATCTGTTATTAAGTCCGATACTTGTTCATTGTCGATATCAAAAAAAGAAACTCCTGCAAGAACAAAAATCATAAGTGGGAAGATTGCAAGCATAAAATAAAAGGCTAAAGTTGCTGCTAAATCAGGAATTGGATCTGATTTAATTTGTTCAATTAGTTTTTTGGTGAAGTTTGTAATCGCTCGAATATCCATTTTTCCTCCTAGACGTAATCAATTAAAAATACCCATATCCAATAAAAAATAAACCTATGTTTCGACAGGACAAACAGCTTTCCTTTATACTATAGAAAAGGGAAAGGAGAGGATATTATGCCTTCAGTTGAAAGCTTTGAGCTCGATCATACCATTGTTAAGGCACCTTATGTTCGTCATTGTGGAACCCATAAGATTGGCAGTGATGGAGAAGTAAATAAATTTGATATTCGGTTTTGTCAACCGAATAAAGAGGCGCTAAAACCCGATGTTATCCACACGTTGGAGCATTTGCTCGCCATTAATATTCGTCGTTTTGCCGAAGATTATGACCATTTTGATGTGGTTGATATATCGCCAATGGGATGTCAGACGGGTTATTATCTAATTATGAGTGGAACTCCAACTGTAAGTGAAATCATCGATGTGCTTGAGAAGACTATGAACTATTCTCTTTTAACAGAAGATGTTCCTGCTGCAACAGAGAAAGAATGCGGGCAAGCGATTCTCCATGATTTAGAAGGAACAAAAGATCGCATGCGCAAATGGCTTGCGGAAGATAAAGAATCATTAAAACAAGTATTTTAATTTGAAGAACAGTCCGCAAGCTACTAGCTTGCGGACTGTTTGTTTAATTTATCCATTTTTGTGTAGAGGAAACGTCCGCTTTTAAGATGTGTTCAAAATGGTGCATCGCCACTTGATTATCTTGTTCAGAGAAACTTGCAACAGCATCAGAAGGGATACAAAGTTTATATTCAAGTGTATAAGCATCGTTAGCTGTGAAATGGATACACATATTACCTACAATGCCTGTTAAAAACAACGTGTCAATTTCTAAGTGTTCGAGTAACAAATGCAAGGGGGTATCAAAGAAACCCGAGTATTTTGGTTTGAGCACGGAATAATCAGTTGGTTCAGGTCTTAGCATTTCGGCAATCGGCGCACCAATTGCATTGCTTTCCTTAATTTCATCAACTAAGTTAAGGAAATCAGATTGCCATTTGCCATAGTTATCGTTTACATAAAGCACAGGCACCCCTTGCTCTTTCATATGTTGTTTTAAATGGAGAATATTGCCGGCGATCTGCTCCGCTTGTTCGAAAAGTTGTTCACCGTGCTTAAATGAGAAAGGGTTAATCATATCAACAATTAATAATGCGGAAGACTTGCTATTCATGGAAAACCTCCTTATAAAGCAGCTTATTTGTAAAGCTAAAAATGGGATTCGTATGTTATGATTAGGATAGACAAAAAGAAAATGACTCATTCGAAGAAAGGCTTGTCAATAGGGGGAGAGTAAAAGTGTTTGACAAAAATTCATATGAAATACTGCAAATTATTGAAGCAAATGGCCGAATAGAAACAAACAAAATAGCAAAAATGGTTGATTTAAAGACAGAAGAAGTTGACCAATATATAAAAGAATTAGAGGAAAAGAACGTTATTTTAAGCTATTCCGCTGTAATTGATTGGGCAAAGGTTCCCGTTCAGGAAACTGTTACAGCTACGATTGATGTAAAAGTTGCACCAAAAAGAGGGGTAGGCTTTGATGAAGTAGCTGAACGAATTTATCGCTTTCCAGAAGTTCGTGCGCTTTACTTAATGTCTGGGGCATATGACCTTTCTGTTGTGATTGAAGGGAAAACGATGCAAGAAACTGCTCGTTTTGTTTCAGAAAAGCTTTCAACAATTGATTCTGTGTTATCAACAACGACCCATTTCCAATTAAAAACGTATAAGCACGATGGCGTTATTTTTAACGAGCCTGATGAAGACCGGCGAATCGTGGTGAGCCCATAATGGAGAAAATCGCATCGAAAAAGAGTCGGTTATCAGAACGAGTGTCAACGATCCAACCATCTGGCATTCGCCGTTTTTTTGATTTAGCATCTAAAATGGAAAATATCATTTCTCTCGGTGTTGGTGAGCCAGATTTTGTCACACCATGGAATGTTAGGGAAGCAAGCATCTCATCATTGGAACGAGGATTTACCGCCTACTCTGCAAATGCAGGTATATTAGAATTGCGTGAAGCGATCGCTCATTACATGAGAACAAGGTTTCGTGTTAGCTATGACCCTGAAACGGAGGTGCTTGTAACGGTTGGTGCAAGTGAAGCAATTGATATTGGAATGCGAGCGATTTTGAATCCAGGTGATGAAGTCATTATCGTCGAACCTACCTTTGTTTCTTACGCGCCACTTGTGACGCTTGCTGGTGGTGTCCCTATATCAGTGGGGACAACTGCGGAAACAAACTTTGAAGTTCGTCCTGCTGATATTGAAGCGGTGATAACAAATAAAACGAAGGCGATCATGATTTGTTACCCCAATAATCCAACTGGCGCATCAATTAGCAAAGATAAGCTTAACCAGATTGCAGATATCGTTCGAAAGCATGATCTAATTGTTTTTTCGGATGAAATATATGCTGAACTTGCTTATGACCATGATCATGTTTGTTTTTCTACGTTGCCTGGTATGAAAGAACAGACGATTGTCATAAACGGTTTTTCAAAAGCTTTTGCAATGACAGGGTGGCGTTTAGGTTTTGTGATGGCTCCACCTGATCTACTAGCAGCGATGTTGAAGATCCACCAATATAGTTTAATGTGTGCGCCAACAATGGCTCAACATGGAGCAATAGAGGCGATGGAAAATGGGATGGAAGACGTGGCAAAAATGAAACTATCGTACCAACAGCGGCGGAATTATTTTGTGAAAACGGCAAAAGAAATTGGTTTACCATGTCATAAACCAGATGGAGCATTTTATGCATTTCCTTCCATTTCACATACTGGGTTCACATCTGAACAATTTGCGGAGAAACTATTGATTGAAGAACGTGTAGCCGTTGTACCAGGGTCAGTATTTGGTGAAGGTGGTGAAGGGCATATTCGCTGTTCTTATGCGACATCCCTTTCAAATTTAGAAGAGGCTTTAGAACGGATTGGAAATTTCCTTAAAAGACATACAAAGAACATATAACAGAGATAGGGGTTAAGGTCCAATTCTTTGATCGATAAAAGGAGTGGGAAACATAAATGAAAATAGTGAGACAAATGAATCCGCTTATTCACTGTATGACGAATCTTGTCGTCACTAATTTTACTGCGAATGGGCTATTAGCCATTGGAGCATCACCAGTAATGGCATATGCCAAAGAAGAAACAGCGGATATGGCAGCGGCAGCTGATGGCCTGTTAATCAACATTGGTACTCCATCACAACAAGTAGTAGAATCAATGATTTTAGCAGGTAAATCAGCCAATCAAACAGGGGTCCCAGTTATTCTAGATCCAGTTGGAGCAGGGGCCACCCCTTTTCGAACAACTGTCATTAAACAAATACTTGAAGAAGTGGACATCTCGATTATTCGTGGAAATGCTGGGGAAATTGCGGCGATTGTTGGACAAGTTGGTACTGTTAAAGGCGTTGATGCTAAAATAGAGACCGATCCAATTGAACTCGCACAAGAAGCAGCTGAAATGCTAGGCTCTATCATCGTTGTCACAGGAAAAGTAGATGTAGTTACGGATGGAAAGCAAGTGATTACCGTAGCAAATGGACATGAGTGGTTAACAAAAGTAGTTGGCACTGGTTGTTTGCTCGGTGGAGTCATCGGTGCATACGCTGCAATCAATCCAAAAGCAATGATAAATGCTGCGGTACAAGCGCTCGTTTTTTACGGCGTTGCAGCTGAACGTGCTTTTGCGAAAACCCAAAAAGAAGGAATTGGTTCATTTCAACAACAGTTTATAAATGAACTTAGTAACTTAACTGATGAAGAAGCAGATGCGTTTAAACGAGTTCGACAGGTACACTAAAGGAGATAAAGAATGATTAACCATTTTACGGAAAACGAATGGCCTCAGGCGCTAGCTAATAATTTAGCAGCACAAGGCATTACTTCACCAACACCAATTCAAGAGGCCGCAATTCCTGAGGCGCTCAACGGCAAAAATTTGATTCTACGTTCGCAAACAGGGTCAGGAAAAACACTCGCTTACGTGCTCCCGATACTAGCAAAAATCGACCTTGAGAAACAGGTAACGCAAGCACTTATTATTGCACCTTCTCAGGAGCTAGCTGTACAAATTGAAGCAGTTGTAAAAGAAACATCCGAGCAAACAGGTTTGTCATGTATGGCATTTATTGGTGGAGCCAATATAAATCGGCAAGTTGAAAAGCTTAAGAAAAAAAAGCCTCATATTGCAGTTGGGACGCCAGGGCGTATTCTAGAGCTAGTTCGCATAAAAAAAGTTGAAGCTAAATGACATTGGATTTTATGTGATTGATGAAGTAGACCGTCTTGTGCTTGAAGATAAGGCTTGGTCTGAAGTAGAGGAACTGGGGAAACGGATTGGTTATGAATCCCAGTTTCTATTTGTTTCTGCGACAGCGCCAGAGCAACTAGAAAAAAAACTGCGTTCATTTGTGCCAGAATTAAGTCGTATAGAAGCTGAAGGGTCTCTTTTACCAGCAAATGTTGACCACATCGGTGTTAAGATCGAAGCGCGTGACCGCATAGATTCAGCTAGAAAGATCATTCACGCTGAACAAATCCAAAAAGGGATTGTGTTTGTTAACCAACTTGAAAAGCTTACTGAAACGATTGAAAAGTTCCGTTATCGACAAATAGCAGCTGTATCCCTATCTTCAGAGAGCAATAAACAAGAGCGGGAAGCAGCGATTGCAGCAATGAAATCAGGAGAAGCAAACATTTTAGTGGCAACTGATGTTGCAGCCCGAGGTTTGGACGTAGAGGGAATCACTCATATCATTCAGCTGGAAACTCCAAACGAAGCATCTAGTTATTTGCATCGAGCTGGACGGACTGGAAGAATGAATCGTTCAGGTAAAGTCATTTCCTTATTTGAGCAACGGGAGCTATATAAAAAGGAAAAATACGAAACGCATTTAGGCATACACATTAGTATGGCTACTTTGCAAAGAGGTCAGTTAAAGCTGCCAGAATAGATTTAGTTCCTCCTTTGCTAAATTTCAGATCGTATGGTAAAATTAAAAGGTTAAAACATGTTTAGGAGTTGTGATTAATGTCTAATTATGAAGAAGGCAGCATTATTGAAGGTAAAGTGACGGGAATCAAGCCTTTTGGTGCGTTCGTCGCTATCGATGAAAAAAAGCAAGGGCTTGTCCACATTTCTGAAGTCGCTCACGGCTATGTGAAAGACATTGCTGATGTTCTTACAGTTGGAGATGAAGTAAAAGTTAAAATCATGTCTGTAGATGAAGCGTCTGGAAAGATTTCTCTTTCAATTCGTGCTACACAAGAAGCACCAGCACGCCCACAAAGCAAACCACGTACTAGTGGTGGTGGCGGTGCGCGTAAGCCACAAGCTACGCAACAAAAGCAACAAGGATTTAATACGCTTGAAGATAAGCTAAAAGAATGGTTAAAACAATCAAATGAAATTCAAGCGGACTTAAACAAACGCGCGAAGAAATAAGAAAAAGCAGCTAGTAATATTACTAGCTGCTTTTTTCTTCGACCACGTTTCGTCGTTACCGTTGTGGTTCGACTTCGTGGTCTCGACCAAGCTCTTCTTTTGGCTTCATTAAAATTGAAATAGCATATAAACCAGCTAGTCCAACTAAGGCATAAATGAGGCGTGAAATAACAGAAGCTTGACCATTAAAAATAAATGCAACTAAGTCAAATCGAAAGAACCCAATTAGTCCCCAGTTGATAGCACCGATAATGGCGAGTACCAGCGCTGTTTTTTGTATACCGCTCACTTGTATCACCTCCGAACATTCTCTGCACACTTCTTTAGATGTGCTAGTCTTAGGGTGGTGTCTCACCCGTTTGTTTATGCATAGTAGTAGCTGGCAATTAACGGTTGGAAAAGCTGTTATTTTGCGTTAGCTTTAAAAAAAAGGCTACCATAGGAAAGAACGAAAAAAAGGAGGTTCCATTGTGGACGCTTTTACATTTTATAATCCGACAAAACTAATATTTGGACAAGGTAAAACGGAGTTACTTGCAGATGAACTTGTTGTATATGACCGTAATGTCTTACTCGTATATGGCGGGGGCAGCATTAAGAAAAATGGACTGTATGATAAAGTAACTCAACAACTTGAGCAAGCTGGATGCACAGTTACCGAGCTTTCTGGTGTAGAACCTAATCCACGCTTAACAACTGTACAAAAGGGAATCGATCTTTGTCGTGAACACAATATTGGATTTATCATAGCTGTTGGTGGAGGTAGCGTCATTGATGCGACAAAAGCGATAGCAGTGGGCGCTCGTTATGATGGAGAGATTTGGGATATTATTACAAAGAAAGAAACACCTGAAGATGCGCTTCCGTTTGGAACGGTGCTTACATTAGCAGCAACAGGTTCAGAAATGAATTCAGGTTCTGTTATTACGAATTGGGCTACGCATCAAAAAGTGGGATGGGGATGTGTGTTTACATTTCCTAATTTCTCGATTCTAGATCCTATTAATACAGTGTCTGTACCTAAGGACCAAACAACTTATGGAATCGTTGATATGATGAGTCATGTGCTTGAGGCATACTTCCATCCAGCTGAAAACACACCTCTCCAAGACCGGATTTGTGAATCAATTTTGCAGACCGTAATGGAAGTGGGGTCAGAACTTATTGATGACTTGGAAAATCTTGATCATCGAGAGACGGTCCTTTATAGTGGAACGATGGCTCTTAATGGCATAACCCAAATGGGAGCAAGAGGTGATTGGGGTACGCATAACTTAGAACATGCGGTTTCCGCTGTTTCTGATATCCCTCATGCTGGCGGTTTGGCTATCTTATTCCCTCACTGGATGCGTCATAGCGTGGATATTAACCCAGAGCGCGGGGCGCAACTTGCTGAACGTGTCTTTGGTGTTGATCGGACAGGAAAAGAAGACCGAGATGTTGCACTTGAAGGCATTGATCGTTTATCCGCTTTTTGGTCTAGTCTTGGTGCACCTTCCAAGCTTGCAGATTATAACATTGGAGAAGATCAATTAGATCAAATTGCTGATATCGCAAGTGCAAATGGAATTTTTGGTAATTACAATAAGTTAGGAAGACCAGAAGCTTTGGAAATCTTAAAAGACTCATTGTAATTTAATAAGTAAAAGCGAACCTTTTTGGTTCGCTTTTTTCACATCCTTTCACTTTATGCCTCTGATTTTTCATTCTGTAACAAGCTTTTTCCGTGTATAATGAACGGGAAGGAGAGTGAAGGATTTGGTAAAAAAACGTGTTGGCATTATTTTTGGTGGTAAATCAGCCGAACATGAAGTGTCATTGCAATCAGCAAAAAATATTGTAGACGCCATTGATAAAGAACGTTATGACGTAACCTTAATTGGTATTGATAAACAAGGTCAGTGGCACTTAAATGAAGCGACTAATTTTCTTTTAAATGCAAACAACCCAGCTTTAATTGAATTAAATAAATCAAACCAAGGTATATCCCTAATTCCAGGTCAAGAGACAGAACAACTAATTTCTACAGAAAAGGACGTTGCGCTTGGACAGTTGGATGTCATTTTTCCAATTGTGCATGGGACGCTTGGGGAAGATGGGTCTCTTCAAGGCATGCTTCGCTTAGCAAACTTACCCTTTGTTGGCTCAAATGTTTTAAGTTCAGCTGTAAGCATGGATAAAGACATAGCGAAAAAGCTACTGCAAGCAGCTGATTTAAATGTCGCGAGTGGTGTAAGTTATACGCGCGCGAAGAAAGAGCAAATTGATTTTGAAACCATTTCAGAGCGTTTTGGTCTACCATTGTTTATTAAGCCTGCGAACCAAGGTTCATCTGTCGGTGTTAATAAAGTGACGAATGAAGAAGATTTTAATACAGCTCTTGAAGAAGCGTTCTCTTATGATCATAAAATCTTAATCGAAGCAGCTGTTAATGGACGCGAAATTGAAGTTGCAGTTTTAGGAAACGAAAATCCACAGGCGAGTGTGTGTGGAGAGATTCTTCCGACTGATGGTTTTTACTCGTATGATGCGAAGTATATTAGCGAAGATGGAGCAAAGCTTGCTATCCCTGCGGATTTGCCTAATGATGTAAGTGAAAAAGTAAGAGAAATAGCAGTGAACGCTTACCTTGCATTAAATTGTGAAGGGTTAGCACGTGTTGATGTATTTGTGACAAATGCCGGAGAAGTCATTATTAACGAAATCAACACACTACCAGGATTTACTAAAATCAGCATGTATCCAAAACTTTGGGAAGCAAGCGGACTAACTTACAGTGATCTAATTACAAAACTGATTGAGTTAGCTCTTGAGCGCCATGCGAGTGACAAACAATTGAAAAGCTCGGTTTTTGACCGCAATTAACTTGTGTTTTCAGCCTCTGTTCGGTACATTAAATACGTACCGAATTTAAGGAGGCTCTTTTTTATGGCACAGATTCAATTTGATTACAGCAAAGCACTTTCCTTTTTCGGAGAGCATGAAGTTGCGTATATGCAAGAATTAGTTAATGCAGCACACCAATCACTTCATGAAAAAACAGGGGCAGGGAATGACTACCTAGGTTGGATTGACTTACCTGTAGATTATGATAAAGAGGAATTTGCTCGCATTCAAAAAGCAGCTAAAAAAATTCGTCAAGACACGGATGTGCTACTTGTAGCAGGTATCGGAGGCTCTTATTTAGGTGCAAGAGCGGCAATTGAAGCATTAAATCATTCATTCTTTAATCAACTTCCTAGCGAGAAGAGAAATGCACCACAAGTTATTTTTGTTGGACAAAACATTAGCTCGACTTATATCAAGGATGTTCTCGAGTTGCTTGAAGGAAAAGACGTTTCGGTTAATGTTATTTCAAAATCAGGAACGACAACTGAGCCAGCAATTGCTTTTCGCGTGTTCCGTGATTTTCTTGAAAAGAAATATGGGAAAGAAGAGGCTCGTAAACGCATTTATGCGACAACGGATAAAGAGCGCGGCGCATTAAAAACACTAGCGAATGAAGAAGGCTATGAGTCTTTTGTTATTCCAGATGATGTTGGTGGACGATTCTCTGTATTAACGGCAGTAGGACTGTTACCGATTGCGGTTAGTGGCTTGGATATCGAAAAAATGATGGCGGGTGCGGCTGATGCACGTAAGGCTTTTTCGTCAGCTGATTTAAAGGGAAATGCGGCATACCAATATGCAGCAGTCCGCAATGTTCTTTATAATAAAGGTAAAACAATCGAGCTTATGGTCAATTATGAGCCTCAACTTCATTATGTATCTGAATGGTGGAAGCAGTTATTTGGAGAGAGTGAAGGAAAGGACCAAAAAGGAATATATCCTGCTTCAGTTGATTTCTCAACTGATCTTCATTCAATGGGACAATATGTCCAAGATGGGCGCCGCGATTTGTTTGAAACGATTTTGCATATCGAATCAGTTGAGAAGCACATAACGATTGAAGAAGCAGATAGCGACCTTGATGGGCTAAATTATTTAGCAGGTGAAACGGTGGACTTTGTGAACAAACAAGCCTTTAAAGGGACAATGCTTGCCCATACAGATGGTGGCGTTCCTAACTTGATTGTGTCAATTCCAAAGTTGGATGAGTATAATTTCGGTTATCTTGTTTACTTTTTTGAAAAGGCAGTTGCGTGAGTGGTTATCTTCTTGGTGTCAATCCATTTGATCAACCAGGCGTAGAAGCGTATAAAAAGAATATGTTTGCCTTGCTTGGCAAACCCGGATTTGAAGAAGAGAAAAAAGAGCTAGAAAATCGATTAAGTGAAAAATAATGGAAAGCACGGGTGCAAACCCGTGCTTTTTTATGTGTATAACTTTTCTATGCGATCACAAAATAAAACTATTCTAATCGCAGAGGAGCGTTCAATGATTGAACTTGAATCGACAATTGAAGGACTGACAATTAAGGCGAAAGAACTCGAAGCATTATTAGAACCAATCGGTTATTCTTTAGGCGGAAATTGGGATTATGACCATGGCTATTATGATTATAAGCTATCTGAAGAAGGCGGGTATACATTTTTGCGCGTACCGTTTAAAGCAGTTGAAGGGGAAGTGGGGAGCGCAAGTGCCGTATTTCAACTTGGTACGCCCTATTTATTGCACCATGTGTATCAATCAGAAAACGACGAGAGTCAAATAAGTGGCTTTATTCCTGCTGCGGCTGATGGATTAATCAACCAGTTTCAAAAACCGGTCGATAAAGACGCGGAAGTGGATAGCAAATACAGGATGGTGGCTAAGAATTTGCTGCAAGAATTAGAGCAAACATTGCGTCCTTAAAAGTTGCAGCCTTCCTAGGATCTTGGTAAAGTGGATTCTTGGGAGGGGTACATATGGGAGAAGCGTTAATCATGGCTATAGCCATTTTTTGTGGATGGCTCTTGCTTGATGTTGTCAAAACAAAGAAAATAACGCAAGAAGTGCTCATTCAATCAGCTTTTGTTGGTATTGTGGCAGGGGTTATCTGGTTTGTATTAGGAATGCTTTTGCCGTAATGATCGAACGTGTATTATATGGTGCACAATATAGGTAGATAGAAAGACTGCTGAACTTGTTATGAGCGTCAACACGAAAAAAAAGGATCCATAAAGTATAAACGACCCAACTATAACAGCGATAGTTGCAACAAGCATTGCGTAGAAAGCTTCCATTAATTTGTCCATAAAATCGACTCCTTTCTAAACAGGATTCCTCATATCTTGTCGAATGAAACCTGTTTTTATTGTCGCAATTTTGTGTTGCGGCTTTCTGGAAAGCTATGCTATACTAAACGAGTTGTTAAGTACATAGGAGGGGCCTTAGCTCAGCTGGGAGAGCGCGACGCTGGCAGCGTCGAGGTCAGGGGTTCGAGCCCCTAGGCTCCATTAGTGAGAAACGCGTATTACTGATGCATTTACTTACTTGAAGGTAGATAAGTGAGTAAGAAATACGAGTTGTAATACGATAGGTAAAAAGTAGAGTATGACCATAGATGCCCGTGGTTATGCTTTATTTTTGCTAAGTTCTTCTGGTGCATATGGGAGAGATGTCCAGGTTATTTAGTGGAAAAGCATCGTTTATTCGTTCATCAGAAAAAAAGCTTATCGACGGCCCCATCTTTACGGAACTTTTTCGACAATGAAGCAGACCATTTTAGAATGGTCTGCTTCTTTTTTAGTATCTGCATAAATTAAGCTTCTGCTGGAATAGTAACAGTATCACAGTTAGGGGTGTAGCTTTCATGAATCGGTCGGTGACAATGGTTCAATTATTTCCAATCATTTTATTGTCTAGTGGTTTAATGAATCATGTATCATGATGCCAATCATACTTCAGTATGGAGAGCGTGATTCTTGGATAGGTGTTCTTTTATCAGCCCTCTATTTAGTTGTTTTGGTTCCGATCGTTTATTTTGTTAGTCGTCGAACAAAACAACAACATGTCGTCCAGTTTGTGAAAGAACGAAGTTCATTTATTGGGTGGCGGGTATTTCAAGCTCTATTGTTTATTTTATTTAACAATTTTTAGTTATGTTACTTTATTTAGTACGATTTCATGGACAACCAGTACATATTTAACGTTAACACCAAATTCCATTTTGGCTTTACCATACTTGCTGTTATGCGCAATTGCAGCCTATTACGGAATTCGAACGATTGCGTTTACAGCAGGAATCTTGTTGCCGGTCGTTAGTGGTTTTGGTTTTTTAGTAGCTATAGGCAATTTTAAAGAGAAGGATTATAGTTTACTTTTGCCAATTTTTGAGCAAGGGTATTCTGAAACCTTTCTAGCTTCTTACTTCGTGTTATGCGGTTTTACAGAACTGTTTTTTCTTTTGCTGATGCAACAGCATAGCTCGACAAAATTAAAAAAAAGCCATTTGTATATCGTTGGCTTTTTATTGTTTGGACTTGCTTTGGGACCTTTAGTTGGTTCGATTACGATTTTTGGAATTGAAGAAGCTCAAAGAATGAAATATCCCGCTTTTTCACAATGGAGAGTGCTGGAGTTAGGTCGTTATTTAACAAGACTTGATTTCTTTTCAATTTTTCAGTGGTTGGCGGGTGCGTTTATTCGTCAAGCGATTGCTTTATATGTTGCAGTAGATATGCTGCAAATTAAATCAAAAAAAGGAAGGATATCTATCACATTCCTTCTCGCTTTCCTATTATGGCTAACGATCTTTATACCGCTTAATGAGCCAGTTTTTGTT
Organism: Bacillus sp. JCM 19041; assembly: GCA_001310375.1. Lineage (GTDB taxonomy): Bacteria > Bacillota > Bacilli > Bacillales > Bacillaceae_D > Shouchella. Next base: position 51,341 of record BAXC01000003.1, read on the forward strand.
GTGATGCTAACAATTTTTATATGACATTTTTCTTTTGTTGTCGCCTTAATTACTCTTGTATGGTTGCTAGTTGCTAGTATGAGAAAAAGGAAGCGTCCAAAAAGGGGGAGAGTAAAAAATGGAGCGGCACAATAAATGGGCTTATCAGAATTTCATAGAAGAATTTGGTGTAAGTAGTGATGTCGTGCTGCAGCCATATTATTTTGATCAGAATGAAACAAAAAAGATGTATTTGATATACTGCAAAACAATTGTTGATGTAAAAACGTTGCAAAAGGATGTTATTTCAAGCATTCAAGAAATGGTCGAAGAGCATGGATATGCGATTTTAGCTGATAAAGGACAAGTAGGGAGAGTTCAACTAGATGTGATCGAAAAGAGCTCAAATTGGAATGATTTAGCAACTGACCTTTATTCAGGAGCTGTTTTTTCTTAGTTGAAGCATTTGACCAATTATATAAAATCATGCTCCCTGACTTTCCGAAGCGCCTTCCAGAGGAATCAAATACTGAAATATCCTTTCGTGGACCACGGGATGGTTTTACTGAAGATATAGGTGAAAATATTGCTTTGGTTAGAAAACGGTTAAAAACGAAAGCACTTATTAATGAAAGTATAACAAAAGGAGAACGAGGAAAAACAGAACTCTCCTTGCTTTACATGAAAGATATAGCGAGACCGAAGGTGGTAGATGAAGCAAGGAAGTGCTTAGAGGAAATTGATACAGATGCGGTTTTAAGTATTGCTGAAATTGAGGAGAGGCTGACGAATACAAAGTTCACTTTTTTTCCGCTAACAGTATTTTCAAGTAGACCGGACTTTGTTGCTGCATGTCTGACAAACGGACGATTTGCCGTACTAGCGAATGGATCACCTGGAGCTATTATTGCTCCTTCGAATTTGGCTTTTTTGTTTAAGACAGCAGAAGATCTTCATAATTCATCTTTATTTGTTGCCTTTCAACGGTTGTTGCGATTTGCTGGTCTGTTTCTCGCGTTACTCTTACCTGGATTTTGGATAGCGTTAAATGCGTATCATGTTGATCAATTACCGCTACCATTCTTAGCGACCATTTATATATCAAGGTTAGGTTTACCCATTTCTGCTGTACTTGAAATTTTTATTATGATTGCTTTGTTTGAATTGTTTAGGGAGGCGGGGACGACTTTACCTAAGGGGGTTGGGCAAACGTTAGCTGTTGTTGGAGGTTTGATTATTGGGGATGCTGCGATTCGAGCGGGACTGACCTCACCAACAATGCTTGTCGTTGTAGGACTAACGGTTGTCTCTACTTTTGCAATTACAAGTCAAGTGCTTTCGGGGACGGTTTCCATTATAAGGATTTATGTGTTGATTTTATCTGCTTTTCTTGGCATGTTTGGTTTTTGTATCGGCATGATTTCAATCATCATGTATCTTGCTCATCTAGAATCATTTGGTTTGCCTTACTTATCCCAGTAGCGCCATTTGACCGTAGGGATTTCTTATCTGCAATACTTGCAAAGCCTTGGGTTGCACGAAAGAAGCGGAGTCATAGTCTTCGTCCAATTGATTCCACCAGGAGGCGAGGCGAGTGAAAAAATATGCTATTAGTATTCTTTTATCCCTTTTTATGTTATCTGGCTGCTGGGATATATTAGACCTACAAGATATTCAATATATAACGGCAATAGGCATTGATTATGAAGACGGCGAGTATGTTGTGTACGTCCAGTCCTTAAATTTCGGACACTTGTCAGTTATTGATACATCAAATAGCTCAAATGAGAACCTGGTGCATGGGTTGGTAAAGCAAAAGGAGAAACGATCCTTTTAGCTTTAGATAATATTTATCCAAAAACAAATCAAGAGGTGCACTGGGGTCACGTGAATGCAATTGTTTATAGCGAGAATGTGCTCGAATTTGCTCCTCTAATTGAAATCAATGAAGCGTTGTATCGGTATCAACAAATTCGAGTAACTCCATGGGTTTTTGCTACAAATAATAACATTTCTGATATTTTGTTAATCACAAATATGTTTGGTGATTCAGTTCATACAGAGCTTTTTAATCCTGATTCCATCTTTAAAGAGCGATCCTACGTAGAACCAATCGCTTTAAATGAATTAATGAGGGATTACCCGGAAAACGGAAGATCAGTTAAGCTGCCGAACCTCGATATTGTTCCAAAAGAATGGAAAAACAGTAAAGGGGAAAGTAATAACGCCTTAAGTTTAAATGGCGCTTACATTTTAAAGGGCGGAAAAAAACCAATTTATTTTAAAGAAAATGATCTGAGTGGACTACGTTGGTTGGAATCAAAAGCCAATGAAACGCCTTTGCTTATTAAAGAAAATGGGAAAAAGATTGCCTTATTTAATATCATTAGGCCGTCAGCACATATTTCATCTGAGGTAGACGGAACACAGGCTTATTACGATGTAAAGATTAATGGTATGGCTAATTTGCAAGATTACCCTCCTGATCGTGAGCTTGGTGCTTCTAAAACAGTAAATGAGCTATCACAATTGTTGGAAGAAGAAATAGAGGAACAAATTCGTTCCACTTATCTTTTAGGCTTAGAGTCTGATAAAGATGTCTACGATTTTGAAAATATCTTCTACCGACAACATGTAAAAGCGTACAAATCACTTTCAAGTCCATTTCAACTAAATGAAACCTCATTGCGATCAATTCAAGTGGATATAAAGATTGAACATACAGGTGAATATGAATTTTATCGTGACCGGGTTCCTAAAAGAGAACAAGAGCAATAACAAAAAAACTGCGCCTAATGTAGGTGCAGTTTCTTAATACAATTGTTTACTTTACTTCTGTAAAAATGCCTCTGTAAGAGGTGGGACAACTTGTTTTTTTCTTGAAACGACCCCGGGCAATTCTGCTACATTATTGTTAAGTGTAGTATAGAATGCTTTATCAAATGCTTGAGTGTGCGTACCAAGAACCAGGGCAGTTGAATTATTTTCAAGAATATCCGTAATCACAAAAACAAACAAGTCGAGTTCTTTAGAAGCAATCGTTGTTTGAATTGCTGCTTCTAGCTCTTCTTTTCTTGAAAGAACATCACTAATATCAACGGTGTTCACTTGAGCTATTTCAACCGAGTATTCGCCCATTGAGAATTCTTTTGCATCAACAGTTAGAAGCTGCTCTGACGTTTTCTCTGAAATGTCTGCTCCCGCTTTTAACATATTTAAGCCATATTTATGAGCATCAATCCCGGCAATTTCTGCTAGTTCGCTTGCAGCTTTTCGATCTTCCTCAGTGCATGTTGGAGATTTAACAAAAGAGAATCAGAAATAATTGCGGATAGCATAAGACCAGCAATGTTTTTTGGAATCTCTAGGTTATGCTCTTTATAGATTTTTTTAATGATTGTCGTTGTACATCCAACTGGTTCAGCCCGGTAGTAAACTGGATCTGCCGTTTCGAAGTTTGCGATGCGATGGTGGTCAATGACTTCCGTTACTTGAACTTCTTCAATATCACTGACACTTTGTTGCCGTTCATTGTGGTCAACAAGAATCACTTGGCTTACTTCATTAGCTGCTTTTTCAATTAGACGAGGCAATTCTGCTTTAAATGTTTCAAGTGCATAGGCCGTTTCTCCATTCACTTCACCAAGCCGTACTGGTTCTGTATCATAACCTAGCTGTTTTTTTAGGTCAGCATAAGCAATTGCAGAACAAATTGTATCTGTATCAGGGTTTTTGTGTCCAAAAATAAGCGTTTTAGTCATAGTAGAAGTCTCCTTTTACAAAATAATGATTGTCCGCTCTATCATAGCATGATTAGGCATATGACTTGAAGAGTTTCCCGTGTCCATTGAATTTGTGTTTTGTATAAATTATGGCGGAAGCGATTTCAAGCTTTGCATCAGCTAACAAAAAGCGTATAATAATAGAAGTGTGCTATAAAAGGACGGGTTCTGTTCAATCTTTTGCCATAACTTCGTGACATTGAAACGACAGATTGCCGCTTAAGTCCAGAATTTAAGCGACTATGATAAACTAAACATAGTTTGTATAAAAGTATAATTAATTATATAGATAGGGGGGAAGAGGGGATATATGCGAACGGTAAAAATAGAAAAAAACATCCAAAACACCTCTCTTGCTGCGCCTAAGCAGGCATTTTCGCAAGTGTTATCAGAGACACTAAAAACAGGTATTATTAAATCCAATTTACTAGCTATGGTTGCTGGATTAAGTTTAGCTATGTATATTACTGGAACATCTTTTGGCGATAAAGTAGCAGAAATTATTTTGGCTGTTATTGGTTCGACATTTGTAATCGGAGCAGCTGGAGCATTTAATAATTTATATGATCGTGATATTGATGCGATTATGGACCGGACAAAAAATCGCCCAACCGTTACGGGAAGAATGCAACCCAAAAATGCACTTATTCTTGGAATAGCACTTTCATGTACGGGGTTGCTGTTGCTAGCTGCCGCTACATCGCTTGCTGCTTTATTTGGTTTTTTAGGGTTGTTTTTATATGTTGTTCCTTATACGATGTGGTCAAAGCGCCGCACGATTTATAATACGGAAATCGGAAGTATCAGTGGAGCCGTACCACCGTTAATTGGATGGGCTGCTGTTTCAGCTGATCTGCTGCATCCAGCGATTATTGGTCTTTTTGTTGTGATGGTTATTTGGCAAATGCCACACTTTTATGCGATCGCGATTCGTCGTCACGATGAATATAAAGCAGCAAATGTTCCAATGTTACCTGTCGTAAAAGGGTTTAAACGAACGTATATGCAAACAAATGTATATTTAGTGGTACTTGTTGCATCAAGTTTTCTGTTTGTGTCATTTAGCTGGATTATCACTTCAGTTGCGTTAGTGTTAGCAATTGCATGGCTTGCATTGAGCGTAGTTGGCTACAGACGAATGGAACCTAAGAAATGGGCTACGTTAATGTTTGTTTTCTCATTAAACCACTTAGTCATTTTATTTACAGCCATTATCGGATACTCGTTGCTTGCGCCATTGTTTTAACTGATCGAGGTGTCTTGCTGTTTCATGCAAGGCACCTGTTTTTATGTTTATATTACGTTTGAAAAGGGGAATGAATCATGGAGGAGACTCATTGGTTACTCGTTGTTGTACCAATTGTTATGGCAATTCTCATGGGAAGCGCCGCCCTTGTCATTCGCATGAAGCTTCTAAAAAGCCAACCTCGGCCCGACGGATCATGATTCCACCACTTGCGATGTCTACTGGTTTTCTTATGTTCTTATATGAGCCAACTAGGCCTTCAGCATTTCATGTTGGAGAGGCGTTGCTCGTAGGCTTGTTGTTTTCCGCGGTGTTGATTTATACATCTAAATTCGAACGTCGAGACGGTGATATTTATTTGAAACGATCGAAAGCGTTTGCTTATATCTTAGCAGTGCTACTCATTATTAGGGTTGTTTTACGTCTTATTGTCGGACAAGACATAAATCCAGCAGAATTATCCGGAATGTTTTTCTTACTCGCATTTGGCATGCTACTGCTTGGAGAGTGGCGATGCTTATTCGTTATTTCAAATTACGACGCTCTATTGATGATGTATCTTCAACTGTTTAGGTGTTTAAATAGCATTTTTTGTAAGGTTTCTGTATAATAAAGATAGGAAATTAAATGAAAGGAGACAAAAATGAAATGGGGTCTGATGGTTTTTTTATCGAATATTTCTCGATTTTTAGAGGAATTCACGAAGGTTCGTGGGCGTTCCTTGCTGTTTTATTTGTAATCGCATTTTTCTTGTATCGTGGTCGCAAATTGAAAGCCGGAACAATCTTACATATGATCGCTAGATTGTTTTACATTTTAATGCTTGTATCAGGAGTAGGCATGTTGGTTGCTTGGGAATTCCCATTGATGTACGTTGTCAAAGGGTTGCTTGCTGTTCTTTTAATTGCATTTATGGAAGTGGCGGCAGGTAAAGCCAAGCGAAATGAAAACAGCTTAGGGTCGTTGTTTATTGTTTTCTTATTACTTCTTGTTGTTGTATTGATGGGCTTTGGTGTCATAAGCTTTTAATAAAATAAAAAAGCATGCAGTGCATGCTTTTTTATTGCTTATTAAAGACAGCGCTATAATGAAGAATGGTTCGGTAATGCATCCCTTCGTGGAAGGCGATGAAACTGAGTAGTTCGTCAACGGATTGGAAGGTTTGATTAAAAAGTGTAAATGCTGTTGTTGGTGCAGAGCCCCCTTCAGCGTTAATAAGCGTGCGAATGGCTTGCTGTTGCGCTGTTGATGTTTTTTGAAGTTCAACAATCGACGGCACTTGATCTGTCCATTGCTTTGGACTAGATCCTTTGGCGAATGGATGATAAAACGCTTTTGGAACCGTCTTTTCAAATGCTGGGGCATGGCTGAGGACGTGTTCAGCGATGACAAGAATGTGACCGTAGTTCCAATGAATTGAATTCTTAAATCCAGCTGGAATAACATCAACATAGGCTTCAGAAATGTTCTCGACAATTTGCTCATTTGCGAGTCTAGCAAATGTAAATGCTTTATGTGTCATAAACACATCTCCTTTCTAAACTATCTCGTTCAGTATAATAGAAGATACATAATTGTGCATTAATTAATAGATAAAGGAGGATACGTATGGAAGGGATAAGTATGTCATTACTCATTGTTGTATTCATAGGTGCAATGATTCCATTGGTTGAATACTTGCTAGCAGTTCCCGTTGGTGTAATTTTAATGGACCAACCTGTTATACCCGTAGTAATTGTTGCGATTGTAGGAAATACGATTGGAGTAATATTACTCGTTTTATTAGGTGCAAAAATTCGCTCATGGTTAGTAAACCGTCGTAAGAGACAAGGTCTTCCAGAGAAAGAAAATAAGCGTCAAGAACGAACAAAGCGTTATTTAGAGAAGTATGGTATGCCTGGTGTAGGCATTCTCGGTTCGTTTTTGTTAAGTAGCCACTTGTCAGCGGCAACAGCTGTAGCGCTTGGCGTATCAAAAGGATATGCGATTTTTTGGACGGTTATTGGAGTCGTCATTTGGTCCATCGCTTTTGGTATTGCTTCTGTATATGCAAGCCATTGGTTTGAACCATTATTAGGAAACGTTGATTAAAAAGAGCAGTCTTGTTGCCTTCTGGCTACAAGTACTGCTCTTTTTGTATAGATGCATGTAAGTTTTTAATTTCCACATGTGTTAGTTCAAATAAATGGCGGTCGTTTAATTTGTATATGCCGTGTTTAATCATCTCATCAATTAATTGTTCGATTAAAGCTTCTCTGTCGTTATCCATGGTGCTCGCTCCTTTCGCTTCTACATTCCACAAAAACGGGTTTCATAAACAACAAATTGGAATGCTTGTTATTTTATAAGAATGGAGTAGAATAAAGACTATTCTACTAAAAGGGTGTTACAAAAAAATGAATCAACGTATGCAACCGTCGTTAATGGTAAGCATCTTGTGCTTATTTGGGTTCTTTTTCTTAGCGTTAATCTTTGAAACAGCGTATATCGTTCAGTTTGATTATTTCTTTCTTGAATCTGTTGCTTCAATTCGAACTGATCGGATAACGTTCGTTATGGAAGCTTTTGCGTTTATCGGTTCCGTTAATACTGTCATTGTCTTATCAATCATGATGCTTGCTGTGTTTTTATTGATGAGAGCACCTTGGAAAGAGATTCTATTTACTGCGGCTACTTTAGTTGCGACGGGCTTATTAAATACGGTTATTAAGCAGATGGTTGCACGTGGACGCCAGAAGATTTTGTGATGGTTGATCTAGCATCATATAGTTTTCCAAGTGGACATACAATGGGGGCTATGTCTTTTTATACCGTTCTCACTTTTTTTATTTGGAGACGAGTTGACTCACGCCGTGTTAGGGGAGGAGTTCTAACTTTCTCGGCTATGATGATACTAGGTATGGGCTTTTCACGTGTTTATTTAGGTGTTCATTATGCAACAGACGTATTAGGAGGATTTCTTTTAAGTGGTGCGATTATTGCTTTTTTCTATTGGTTTTTTCAATTGCGATCGATCCAAAAATGAACTATATAAATAAGTCATTTGGATAACTTTGTAAAAATGGCTTATTCTAATTCTCATTTAAAGCGAGATTCTTTCTCATTTAGCCTTGACGAATTGCTAAAAGATGATAAGATTAAAGACGTAATTGATAATGAGTATCATTATAGAAACGAGAAGGAGGCAAGCAACATGTTTTCTTCATGTTAATTGACTATGCGAATCAAGTACTTACTGCCTTTATTGATTTTGTTATCGTTTTCATCTTTGTTTATCGGCGTGCAAGATATCTCGCCACTTGATTTATTCCGTTTTACAGACGATGAGGTTCAAACGATCCTGATTAGTCGCCTCCCGAGATTGCTGAGCATCCTTATTGTGGGTATGAGTTTAAGTGTCTGTGGCTTGATTATGCAGCAGTTGACACAGAATAAGTTCGTGTCACCAACAACCGCAGGTACGATGGATTGGGCTCGCTTAGGTATACTCGTTGCAATTGTTGTTTTTACAAATGCGAGTACGATTGAAAGAATGTTTGTTGCCTTTTTATTCGCCTTGGGCGGTACGTTTCTATTTATGAAAATATTAGAGCGAATTCGCTTTAAAAATGTAATATTTGTCCCCCTTGTTGGGTTAATGTTAGGGAGTGTTGTGAATTCTGTTACAACCTTTCTCGCTTACCGCTATGATCTAATTCAAAGTTTATCGTCGTGGATGCAGGGAAGTTTTTCTTTAGTAATCCGAGGACGTTATGAAATCTTATATATTGGTATTCCACTTGTCATTGTTGCTTTCCTTTTTGCCAATCGCTTCACTGTGGCAGGATTGGGAAGAGATTTCTCGACAAACTTAGGGATGAATTACAACCGTATTATGAACGTTGGTTTATTGATCGTCGCTATGATTACAGCAACGATTGTTGTCACGATTGGCTCCATTCCATTTTTAGGCTTGATTATACCGAACATCGTTCAATCATGAGAGGCGATAATTTAAAAAATAGTTTGCCACATACGGCTTTATTCGGTGCAATATTCCTGCTTATCTGCGATATTTTAGGCCGTGTCCTTATTTATCCATATGAAATTCCAATCGGCTTAATGGTTGGGGTTATCGGGAGCGCAATCTTCCTTTACTTGCTCTTAAGGAGACCTAAACATGCAGCTAAATGGATTTATCTTATATTCGGAACCGTGTCGCTTGGATTGATTCTTACTTTCTTATTTATCGGATTAACCCCGACAGGATGGGATTATGCTTTACCGAGAAGAGGAAGAAGTGTTGCTGCCATTGTGATTGTTGGTGCAGTAATTGCTTTTTCTACATTAATCTTTCAAACAATCACGAACAATCGAATCTTAACTCCGAGTATTATCGGTCTTGATTCTTTATATATTCTCATTCAAACAACGCTTGTATTTGTTTTGGGGACAGTTGGATTAGTTGCCGTTAGTCAATATGTTAATTTCGGCATCTCAGTCGTAGGCATGGTGTTGTTTGCTCTTCTCTTATATGCACTCTTATTCAAGAGAGAACAGCAGAACTTATACTTTTTGCTACTTGTCGGTATTGTGTTTGGGACATTGTTTTCAAGCATGTCGACGTTTATGCAGGTGCTGATTGACCCAAATGAATTTTTAACGATACAAAATCGGATGTTTGCAAGTTTTAGCAACATTAATGTCGATCTATTATGGATTTCCATTGTTCTAATTGGCCTTACCATTTTATACATATGGCCTTACTTAAAATACCTTGATGCGATATCACTTGGACGGGATCAAGCGATAAACTTAGGTGTACCGTATGATAAGGCGATTCGAAAGTTTCTTATCGTCATTGCCATTTTTGTATCAATCTCGACTGCGCTTGTTGGACCGATTTTATTTCTTGGATTGCTTGTTGTAAACGTTGCTCGAGAGATTATGCCAACATATAAACATACACATATGGCAATCGCGAGCACACTCATTAGCATTATCGCGCTTGTAGGAGGAACTTTACTTGTTGAAAGAGTCTTTTCCTATTCAGCGCCGCTAAGTGTCTTCATTAACTTTATTGGCGGCATTTACTTTATCTACTTACTCTTAAGGGGGACAAAAACGACATGACGATTGCATTAATTGACCGTGAAGTACAGCCGTTGCCAAAAACGAAACCCGTTGCGATAGAAGTAAGAGGTGTAAGCAAACAATATGACGGAAAGAAAGTACTTGATGATGTGACTGTAGCTGTTCGAAAAGGAACGATTACATCATTCATTGGACCAAATGGTGCTGGAAAAAGTACGCTTATTTCTTTAATGAGCCGATTAACGAAAAAAGATGAAGGACAAGTGCTTGTAGATGGGAAAGAAATTGATTCGATCCAAAGTAAAGAATTAGCAAAAAAGGTATCGATCCTAAAACAAGCAAATAACATTAATATTCGATTAACCATTCGTGAGCTAGTTAGCTTTGGACGTTTTCCTTATTCACAAAGTAGGTTAACGAAAGAAGATTGGGCGCATGTTGATGATGCCATCGATTATATGTCGTTGCGTGAGATTCAAGGGAAATACTTGGACCAGCTAAGTGGTGGACAACGACAACGTGCATATATTGCCATGGTTTTGGCTCAGGATACAGATTATATTATTTTAGATGAGCCTTTAAACAACTTAGATATGAAACATTCAGTTTCAATCATGAAGACATTGCGCAGACTTGTTGACGAAAGAAATAAGACGATACTCATTGTTGTGCATGATATTAATTTTGCATCTTGTTATTCAGACAATATTGTTGCAATGAAAGATGGACGTATTATTGAAGAAGGGCATTGTCATGATATCATCAATCCGGATTCACTTCGCAATATATATGACATGGAGATTGCAATTGAAGAAGTGAATTGCAATAAGATTTGTGTTTATTTTAATTAATTTTTAGCAAGGGAGAGGGGGTGAGGAGGAAGAACCTGCTCGCTACATAAAAGAAAGTAATAATCTTCCTTGGGGGTCTATAGAGAGAATATTAGGAGGCTATTATAAAATGAAAAAGCAATTATTATGGGCATTAACGGCATTTACAGCAGTAGGTCTTGCTGCTTGCGGTGGAAACGACACAGAAGAAGATTCAAACAACGCAGGTGAGACAAACGAAGGTACAGAAGAAAAGGCAGAAACAATTGAAGTTGAGTCACTTAATGGAGAGATGGTTGAAGTTCCTGTTAATCCAGAAACGGTGCTATCTTTTGATAATGGTGTCACAGATTCGATTCGTGCAATTGGCGGTCCAATCTCTGGAGTACCAAAAGCAAACAATATGCCAGATTATCTTTCTGAATTTGAAGGGGACGAGTACGAAGATGTTGGGTCGCTATTCGAACCAAACTTTGAGTTAATTAACGAAATGCAGCCAGATGTCATTTTCATTTCTGGACGTGCTTCAGACGCTTATGACGAACTAAGTGAAATTGCCCCAACTGTTTATTTAGCGGTAGACCAAGAAAACTTTATGGAAAGTTTTGAGTCTAACATGCATGTACTGGGTGACATCTTTGATGCACAAGATAAAGTAGATGAGCACCTAGCTGGCATTCAGGAAACAATTGATGAAGTAAATGAGAAAGCTTCGAACTCTGATAGCAATGCTCTTATTGTATCTGTTGATGAAGGTTCTGTCAGTGCGTTTGGTGCCGGGTCACGTTTTGGCATTATTCACGGTGAACTAGGAATTGAACCAGCAGATGATATTTCAGCAGAAAATCATGGTGAGACAGTTAACTTTGAATATATCGATAGCGTTAATCCAGATTATATCTTTGCTGTAGATAGAGGGGCATCCATTGGAAATGCGGCTACAGCAACTGAAACATTAGATAATGATATTGTTGACCGTACGAATGCTGCTCAAAACGACCAAATTCACCAATTAAACGGCGAAGTATGGTACTTGAGTGGAAGCGGGCTTGAGTCTGTTAAAATTATTGTAGATGAGATTAACGAGTATTTCGAAGGATAATAAATCATAAATTGCACTCATTTAAATGGGTGCAATTTTTTTTGATTGATGTGCTATACTGAATGCACGAAAACTGGAAAAAAGGACGAGTGTTTTGGAACGAATAGAGTTTATGCTACCCATTCTTGCCGTAATTGGTTTATTAATGGCGGTAGTCGTTATTCGCAATCAATTACGGAAGAGAAAACGAACGGACGTTGGTAAAATTACGATAGGGGACATCGATCGAATGGAAGGCAGTGAATTTGAGGATTATGTAGCTGTTGCATTTGCGGTGTCTGGTTTTACTACATATCAAACGAAAAAGAGCAGAGACTATGGTGCGGACTTGATCGTCATTGGAGAAGATGGCATTAAAACAGTGTCCAAGTGAAACGGTATGGGGCGAAGCTTGGTCTGGGTTGTGTGCAAGAAGCTTACGCTGCACAAGCATTTTACCAGGCTGAACGTACAATGGTCGTTACGTCTGCTGAAGATGTAACTGAATCTTGTTGGAATTTAGCTGCTGCGACGAAAACGAGTTTCTTGTTACGAGCTGATGTAGAAGAGCTTGCGAGGCATTTGCGGAAAGGAAGACTTGATGAAGCTGGGTGGCTTTGTTCTTCTCCTCATGTCCCAGAGATAAGTGAGAAACTGCCTGTTTTGTTGGAAGTGGAGACGAGCCGAAATAAAGTTCAAGCGGGAGAGTATTATTATAAGTAAAAGAAAAGGGTACGCGGTTAGCCACGGCGTACCCCTTTTCTTATTAAAAAAAGCGATTTAGTTCCTCTTTAATGCGGTGAATGCATGACTTGTCTTCAAGAAGATCGTATTCTCGGATATCAAGACGCAATACTGGACAAGCATTAAACGACTGAATCCAGTCTTGATAACGTCCATACATTTCCTCCCAGTATGCGAGTGGTGTTTGTTTTTCCATTTCTCTTCCTCGGGAGTTGATGCGCGAAAGGATTGTGTCTAAGTCGCCATCTAAATAAATTAATACATCAGGGCGGGGGAAATAAGGCGTCATCACCATAGCCTCAAACAAGCTTGTATATGTTTCATAATCGGTTGGTGTCATTGTCCCTTTGTCGGCATGCATTTTAGCGAAAATGCCCGTATCTTCATAAATTGAACGATCTTGGATATAACCACCACCGTGTTCAACCATCCGCTTCTGTTCCTTAAAACGTTCAGCGAGGAAATAAATTTGTAAATGGAAACTCCAACGTTCAAAATCAGCATAAAACTGGTCTAAATACGGATTGTTATCAACTTTTTCAAAGGATGTTTTAAAATTTAGTTCAGTAGCAAGTGTTCGGGTCATTGTTGTTTTACCTACGCCGACGGTTCCAGCTACGGTGATAATGGCATTATCCGGAATGTTTGACATAATTGCAGCTCCTTAAATTAAACAGAAGATAAGTGCGAATCTATTTTTGTAAGCACATACGCTAAATCAGATTGACTTGAAACAAAGTCGAGGTCGTCTGTATGAATGGTAACGACAGGAATCTCTTCAGCTAACTTCAACATTGCTTCATCATAGTCAGAGGCAAGTTGTTTAATATAAGCTGGATCCATGTCTTTTTCGAATGATCTGCCTCGTTTTTTTATTCGTTCCATTACGATTTCGTGGCTTGCTTTTAAATAAATGATTGCTGATGGCTTGGGCAGCGACTCGTTTAGAATTTGAAAGATCCGTTCATATTGGCTCCACTTTTTAGCGTCGAGTGTTCTCCTAGCAAAAAGCCTATTTTTACTTATGTGGTAATCAGCAATAATAGGTTGTTGATCATGAAGCATCGGTTTAATATCTTCAAGTTGTTTTACACGGTTGCATAGGAAGAACATTTCTGTTTGAAAACTCCAAGCATCCATATCATCATAGAATTTCTCCAAAAAAGGATTGTCTTCAACAATTTCATGGAGGCAATCCATTTGATAGTGCGCAGCTATCGCTTTGCAAAGTGTTGTTTTGCCGACGCCGATAACACCCTCCACGCAAAAAACGGTGTGTTCACGTTTTTATCACTCCTTTTTCTAACGTACATTCGTAAAGAAAAGAATGTGCCAACGAAAGTGAGGTAAAGTATCATTCCTTGTTCGTAGCGTAGAATGGGCTCCTTTAAACAACGATCTTTACTGTGCTGGCTTCTAATAGTGGTTTTCATCCATTTGCTAGTGTATCACGTTTTTTGGGCAAGCGGGCATGAAAGTAGAATGGTTAATAATGTGATAAAATAAAGATGGAATCGTAACTGAAGGAGGGAAATTGCTTGTGGAGCACAATATGAGTGAGTTTGACCAAGTAATTGAGCGCAGAGGTACACATTGCATGAAATGGGACGCAACAAAAGAGAGATTTGGTGAAGATGATTTGCTACCGCTCTGGGTTGCAGATATGGATTTTAAAGCACCTGAACCAGTTATAAAAGCATTGAAAGAAAAAGTTGAACATGGTGTATATGGCTATGCTGCTCCTTCAACTGAAGTTGATGAAACGATCGTTCGCTGGGTTTCTACACAATACAATTGGCAAATTGATAAAGAGGATATTGTGCATGTAACCGGTGTTGTGCCTGCAATCAGCAATCTGATCAAAACATTTACGGAAGAAGAGGATGAAATTGTTATCCAGACACCTGTCTATTATCCGTTTTATGATGTCATTGAAAAGAACAATCGGCGTATCGTAAAAAACCCACTAACGTTTGATGGCAGTCAGTACCGAATGGACTTTGATGGGCTTGAGTCAGTGATCACGGAAAAGACAAAAATGCTTATTCTTTGTCATCCTCATAATCCTGGTGGCAGAGTGTGGTCCAAAGACGAGCTATTTGCACTAGCCGAAATATGTGAAAAGCATGATCTCTTTGTTGTTTCTGATGAGATTCATGCGGATTTGTTATTTGATGGCTATACGCACACACCTTTAGCGAATGTGTCTGAAACAATAAAAAAACGAGTATTCACAACGCTTGCCCCAACAAAGACGTTTAACTTGGCAGGAGTGCAAGGTGCTTATGTGATCATTACGGAACCAAAACTGCGACTTGCTTATCGTCGAACATTAGCAACAACATTTATGAACGGAGCGAATATGTTTTCTCATATCGCCACAAAAGCTGCTTATGAGCATGGTTTACCATGGCTAAGAGGCTTAATGTCTTACATACAAGCGAACTACACGTTTGTTGAAGATATTTACAAACACATATGCCTAAAATCAAGCCGATTAAGCCTGAAGGAACTTATTTATTGTGGCTTAACTGCGAAGCGCTTGAGATGTCGTCGGACGATCGAAAAACATGGTTGCTTCAAGAAGCGAAAGTTGCTTTAAATCATGGACCGATTTTTGGCGAAGAAGGGGAGCACTTTGAGAGGATGAATTTAGCGACACCAAGAGCTACTCTTTCTGAAGCGATGGAGAGAATTCGAAAAGCTTACGAGAAAATGGACATGTGAAGCAGGAAATAACAGCCAAAATAGCGAATTGCTCATAAAGGTGTCTTGTCACCAATCAATGGAAAATGTATTACAAAAACGATTTAAAGGAGTCGTTCTTCAATGAGTAAACCTTCTAATTGTTTAGCGGAGAAACTTAAACAGGAGTTTTTAACAGCGTTAAAACGTGAGTTGACTTTGGAAGAACTGACACTGATTGAATGGATGGGACAAAAGCAACTTCAATTCGTATTTAATCAAATTAAAAGTTCATAGAATGCTCGAAAGGACCTGATACAATGAAGACA
Source organism: Bacillus sp. JCM 19041 (assembly GCA_001310375.1). GTDB lineage: Bacteria > Bacillota > Bacilli > Bacillales > Bacillaceae_D > Shouchella. The sequence continues at coordinate 67,090 of BAXC01000003.1, forward strand.
TTTAAACTTCATGCTTTGCAAGTGATTGATGGTCAACAAGGAAGATGAAACAAAATCCGATCCCTCTTGCTGATGGATTGATTATTAATATGGAAAATGAAGAACATACTTGGTTTTTGGATGCAGTTGTTTCCAAGGAAGATGCTGCAACTTTTGAGCGTGAACAAGAAGCAGAACGCAATATGCTTGTTAGTGTAGTGATTACAAGCAAGGACAACCACCCGGCGGTTATGATTACGTCGATTGAATCGATCACGGACTTAGAACAAGGCAAAAGCGTTGTGTTAAAAGGGAATATCGTTTCTGGGCGAGATGATGTGCTTGAAGATGTGTTTGAAGATATTCTTGAAGAAGGCATAGAACTAGAAGAAGTACTAAGTGAATTTAAACGACGTGTAGAAAAGCTCGAAGCGTACTCGGATAAAACAATTGAAGAAGTGTACGAAACGTTTAAGAAAGATAAAAAGTATCAATTGCTTTAAAGTGAAAGGGGTTGTCCTTATAAGCGTCATGAAAATGACGGTGATTGGGATAACCCCCTTTTTTCTTTTATGACAAAAGAGAATCAAGAAGGCAGACGCCCACCCATTGTCCAAAAATGATGAAACGAAGGTAGAATCTCTACCTTTGTTTTTTTTACAGACGATCCGATATACTTGAGTACCAAGTGCATAGCGCCTGCTGTTTTGCTCATACTATACGCATTAACTAATTAAAGGGGCATACACGAAGTGGGAAATGCAAAAAAAACCTGGGGATTATTGTCACTATCGTCTGTGCCGTTGGTGATGACGCTTGGAAATTCAATGCTTATCCCTGTGCTGCCAACCATTGGGCGTGAGCTTAACATCAGTTCATTTATGGTTAGTTTGCTTATTACAGCCTATTCGATCGTTGCTATTATTTTTATACCGCTTGCAGGCTATTTATCTGACCATATAGGGCGAAAACAGGTGATTATTCCAAGCCTCGTGTTAGCTGGCATCGGTGGGCTGCTAGCAGGTTTTGCTGCTTGGAAAATGGAATCTCCGTATTGGATTATTTTAATTGGCAGGCTGCTTCAAGGAGTTGGAGCTGCGGGAGCGGCGCCAATTGTTATGCCATTTGTTGGCGATTTATTTAAAGAGAAACAGGAAATAAGTGAAGGACTTGGCTTAATCGAGACATCTAATACATTTGGTAAAGTGCTAAGTCCTATCTTTGGAGCAATACTTGCAGCCGTTGTTTGGTTTATGCCCTTTTTTGCTTTTCCTGTTTTTTGTACATTATCCATTATTCTAGTGGCTTTTCTTGTTAAAACACCGCCACTAAAAAAGAAACCGAAGAATTTTCACCAGTTTATGAAGTCAATGAAAATGATTTTTAAGCGAGAGGGCCGCTGGTTATACGTCGTGTTTATCGCTGGTGGAATTTGTATGTATATTTTGTTTGGTGTTCTTTTTTATTTATCTACTTTCTTAGAAGAAACACATAATATCCATGGTGTAAGAAAAGGAATCATATTAGCTTTTCCATTACTTGCATTATGTTTAACATCGTATGCTACTGGTAAAGCGATTGGTCAAAATCAATTGAAGATGAAATGGATTACGGTAGGTGGTTTGATTCTTCTTGCCATATCTGTTTTTGTTGTCTCTTTTAATAAAGAACTCTATATGATGCTCACAGCTCTTTTTGCCGCAGGTATTGGAATAGGGGCGGCCTTGCCAAGCTTAGATGCTTTTGTCACGGAAGGGATTCCAGCAGAACAAAGGGGATCAATCTCATCTTTTTATAATAGCATGCGCTTTGTAGGTGTTGCATCTGGCCCCCCGTTGTTTGCCGTATTTATGAAGGGCAGCCATTTTTGGACGTTTACCGGAAATGCCCTCTTAGTTGTAGTAACGATTGGCCTCGTTTTATGGGGCGTACGCCCAAAAAAAGCTGGTGTGCAAACTTGGCAATGATTAGACGGAAATGAACGTGCCGCGCTATAATGGTCTAGAGAAGCGAGGAAAGGCGTGAGCAGTATGAGACAGTTTACTGATGCGTTTGGAAACGGAGTAAAACTTGTGCTTGGAATTGAACCCGCTTTTACACAAACGCCTGGACATGTGCTTGTCTTAACAAGATTTAACCGAGAATGGGTGTTAACAAGCCATCAAGAACGGGGCTATGAGTTTCCGGGTGGTAAGGTTGAAGCGGGCGAACAAGCAGAGGAAGCCGCTGCGAGAGAAGTGTGGGAAGAAACGGGTGGAATAACCAATCATCTTGTTTATATTGGTCAATATCAAGTGACACTAAATTCTGGGAAGACATTTTGGAAAACGATTTTTGCTGCTGAACTTGAAGATATAAAGGACCGAAAATCTTATGAAGAAACAAATGGGCCAGTATTGTTCCAAGAGTTGCCTGTTGCGATAACGGCGGATGATCGGTTTAGCTTTATTATGAAAGATGATGTTGTACCAATGGCTGTCTCATTTGCTATTGAGCAAGGACTATTTAAATAAGGAACGCCCATCAAATCGATGGGCGTCTTATTTACGTATGGAAACGGGTCATCCTCTTCTCGACGTACTCGACAACGATATACATACCTGTTGCAAGAATGGCTATCACGAACAGACTCATAAAGACAAGGTTAAAATTAAACACTTGGAAGCCGTAAATGATTAAGTAGCCAAGCCCTTGTTTTGATACAAGGAATTCCCCAACGATCACGCCTACCCAAGCTAAGCCAACGTTCATTTTTAACGTTGAGACGATAACTGGAATTGTTGCTGGATAAACGACTGACCAGAAGATTTGCTTCTTGGAAGCTGAAAATGTTCGCATCACTTTAATATAATTGTCGTCAACTTCTTTAAATGCAGTGTGCACAACCATTGTCGTAATAATAACGGATACGAGCATACCCATTGCAATGATGGAGCCCATGTTGGGTCCTAGCCCAACGATCAAAATAGGGCCAATGGCTACTTTAGGCATTGAATTCAAAATGACGAGAAAGGGATCAAATATCTTAGCTGCAACTTTTGACCACCATAACAAGGCTGCAATACAAGTGCCAACAGCGGTACCGAGTAAAAAGCCCATGATTGTTTCAAATAGTGTAACGGAAGCATGGATCCATAACGTGCCAGCCGCAATATGGTCAATAAATAAGGATAAGACACGGGACGGCATACTGAATAATAGTGGATCGATCCAGGCCATGCGAGAAGCGAGCTCCCAAAGGCCAATTATAAGAATGAGCATGCTGCATTGGATCACTCGAACAACGCGTTTTTCTTTACGTTGTGCTTTTAGATAACCATGATGTAATTCGTTAGGTGTCACAACGTTCCAGCTCCTTCCAGATTAATTGGAACTGGCACTGGAAATCAGGGTGTTGTCTCGTTTCAAAAGGCGAGAGGTCCCGTAGTTCTTGGGGGATCGAAAAGATTTGCGCGACACGACCTGGTCGTGCTGTAAACAAAACAACGCGGTCGCTCATTGCTATCGCCTCGCTAATATCGTGTGTAACAAGAATCGCCGTTTTTTTCTCCGTTTTTAATGTATCCGACACAAGGTCCTCTAATTTTAGCTTCGTTTGTTGATCAAGTGCTGAAAAAGGTTCGTCAAGTAACATTAGCGCAGGTTCTGTAGCAAGAGTACGAGCAAGCGCAACTCGTTGTCTCATGCCTCCAGAGAGAGCCTGTGGATGCTCTTGTCGTTTATCGTCAAGCCCAAAACGTTCTAGCCAGCGAAGGGCTTTTCTTTGTGAAAGTTCTGTAGATGTGCCTCTGATGTGTTGACCAAGCAAAATGTTTTTCTCAATTGTGAGCCAAGGAAATAAATAATCATGTTGTAGCATATAACCAATCGAATCTTTATTTTGCAAAGAGAGTGTCCCTCTGTTTGATCAAGCAGCCCTGCTATAATAGATAACAATGTTGTTTTGCCGCAGCCGCTTGGGCCAAGAAGGGAAACGAACTCCCCTTCTTGAACTTCGAGAGAGACATCTTCAAGTGCTGGAAAAGCGCCTGACTTGTTCACGTAGGTTAATGATAGCGCATCGATTCTCAAACCTGACACAGCTGACCCTCCTATACTTATTCCATTGCCTGTTTGGCCAATTGATCATTAACTAATTCGTCAAACGGAATTCGAGCAGGTAGTTCTCCTGCTTCTTCCATGATATCGAGTAACGTTTTCCATGCGTCTTCAGTGAGGACAGGATCCGTTGCGAATGAACCTTGCTCTTTATATCGTTCAACAGAACTAGTAAGGATATCAAGCTCTGTATCTTCAAAAAAGCCTTCAATTGATTTAGCTGTTTCCTCAGCACTTTGCTCATTTACGAGTTGCTGTCCTTTGTACAAGGCTTTTGAAAACCGGACAAATACATCAGGATCTTCAATAAGCATGCTTTGTTTCGACATAAAAGAGGTATAAGGTACTTGACCTGATTCAGCTCCAAATGAAGCAACAACATGACCAAGACCTTCTTGCTCAAAGGTAGATGCTTGTGGTTCAAACAGTTGAACAAAATCACCTGTCCCTGATGCAAATGCGCTAGGGATATTTCCAAAGTCGACGTTTTGTAATAAAGTTAAGTCAGTCTGGGGGTTGATGTCTTTTTGTTTAAGTACATATTCACCAACCATTTGCGGCATTCCACCTTTACGCTGGCCGAGGAATGTACTACCTTCTAGGTCTGACCAGTCGAATGAGGCGAGGTCTTCTCTAGCGACAAGAAAAGTGCCATCTGTTTGCGTCAAAGCAGCAAAGTTGATAGCTGGGTCTGCAGCTTCTTGAGCGGCAACATAAATCGATGTTTCCGAGCCAACAAGAGCAATATCTGCACCATCAGATAGCAGAGCAGTCATTGTTTTGTCACCACCCATGTAGTTGTCAGTTCAACTTCAATCTGTTCGTCCTCAAAATAACCTTCGGCAAGTGCCGCATAAAAAGGGGCATAAAAAACAGAACGAGTTACTTCTGCTACTTCAATGGAATCAATATCGTCACTTTGTGCGCATCCGGAGAAGACGAAGCCGATTAATAGAAAGCTAAGTGTATAAAAAGACCGTTTCATTTAAATTCACTCCTTTGTGGATGGGATCACTCCAAACTAGTTGAGGAATCAACTGTTGATGGGCAGACCGCTTTATTGGTTACACTATGCACAAAAGAAAAAGGTGTATGCTAGATTGGAAAAAGGATGTGTGTCATTTATGATCATTGAGAAATACCGAGTTCCGTCACCTCACCCGGGCATTCATTTATATGAAGTGGCTTATTATAGTGGGGCGCTTATAGTTTATGGTCTCATGGCAGAACCGGTTGGAGCGATTGCATCTCCGGCGCTGCTCTATTTAAGAGGGGGGATAAAGTCTGTCGGAATGGTAAGAACCCAGCGAATTATTCAATGGTCCAACGAGGGATTTATTGTTTTTGCCCCTTATTACCGAGGGAATCGAGGTGGGGAAGGACGAGAAGATTTTTGTGGAGAAGATCGACAAGACGCGTATAGTGGTTTTGATGTGTTGGAGTCTCATCCACGAGTAAGTAGAGAAGCGGGGATTCACGTAGTAGGATTTTCAAGAGGTGGTATTATGGCGTTCTGGACTGGAATCATGAGACCTCAGGCAAGAAGCATCGTCAGTTGGAATGGTGTAAGTGACATGGTACTGACATATGAAGAACGTGTTGATTTAAGGCGAATGATGAAACGCGTCATAGGCGGTTCACCATGGAAGTATCCAGAACGCTATGAAGAGCGGACACCTTTAAGGCAGTTAAGCCATCTTGTCCCTGCATTATTAATGATACATGGTGAAAAAGACGAACATGTTTCTATTGAACACGTCCATCAAGTGCTTGACCATATAGGAAATGGTGAGAAAGTACAGACATGGCTTTATCCTGATTTCAGTCATCACTTTCCACCAACAGAACAAGCAGCAACATTACACGCCGCGGCAAATTGGATGAAACAAAAAACGAGCAGCCATCTATGAAGATGACTTCTCGTTTTCATTTGATTATACACGAGGACCAGCTTTTTTAATGCTTTCTTTTGCTGAAGGGAAGCGTAAAAAGTTTTCGTTAAATTGAGAAGCTAACCTTTGCGCTGTTTCGTCATAGAGCATTTTATCAGACCATGCATGCGCGGATTAAGAAGCTCATCAGGAACACCCGGACAACGTACAGGCATATGAAGACCAAATACAGGGTCAACGGACGTTTCGACATTGTTTAATTCACCTTGAAGAGCTGCTTCAACCATTGAACGAGTGTAGCTAAGCTTCATCCGGCTACCTACTCCAAAACTTCCCCCAGTCCAACCTGTATTAACAAGGAAAACATCGACGTCGTCCGCCTCAATTTTCTCGCCTAACATCGCTGCATACGTTTCAGGTTTAAGTGGTAAGAAAGGGGCACCGAAGCAAGATGAGAACGTTGCCTCTGGTTTTGTGATTCCTCGTTCAGTTCCTGCGAGTTTACTCGTATAACCAGATAAGAAGTGGTACATCGCTTGTTCTTTTGTTAATTTACTAATAGGTGGCAATACGCCAAATGCATCAGCAGTTAAAAAGACAATCGCTGTAGGAATGCCAGCGACGCTTGGAGTGATTGCGTTTGGAATCGCTTCAAGTGGATATGCGCACGTGTGTTTTCAGTCAAAGTCGAGTCCGTGTAATCTGGTTTACCAGAGCTGTCCAAAGCAACATTTTCTAAAACAGCACCAAATGAAATCGCATTCCAAATCTGTGGTTCATTTTCCTTGGAGAGGTTAATGCACTTTGCGTAGCATCCACCTTCAATATTGAAGATACCAGTCTCCGACCAACCATGCTCATCGTCACCGATTAATGAACGATTATTCGAAGCAGAAAGTGTTGTTTTCCCAGTTCCAGATAATCCAAAGAATAGAGCAGTTTCCCCATCGCTATTCGTATTAGCCGAGCAATGCATCGGTAAAACGCCTGCTTCAGGTAGCAAGTAGTTCATAACGGAGAAAATCCCTTTTTTCATTTCACCAGCATATTCTGTACCGCCAATCAAAATGACACGCTCTTCGAATGAAATGATGACAAAAGCTTCTGAATTTGTACCATCAATTTCAGGGTCCGCCTTGAAAGTTGGTGCTGATATAATAGTGAAAGGATCTTGTGCTGATTCATTCACATTTCCATTACGGATAAATAATTGACGAGCAAATAGGTGGTGCCAAGCAAACTCGTTAATAAATGTGATTGGTAGCTGAAAAGCAGGATCTGCACCAGCAAATCCAGTGGATGAATAGCGTATCTCTTTTTGTTGTAAATAGTGTATCACTTTGTTGTACAAATGTTTGAATGTGCTTTCAGAAATTGGTTTATTTACTGGACCCCAATCAATTTTGTCTCGTGACGTTGGTTCATCAACGATAAATTTATCTTTGGGTGACCGGCCTGTATAAAGTCCCGTTTGGACTGAAAGAGCACCTGTTTCAGTTAATTCTCCCTCTTTATGCAAAAGAGCTCGTTCAACCAATCCAGGTACAGAAAGTTGATGTACTGTTTTGGGGCTTGAGAGCAGTTGTTCTAATTGGGCGGATCCTTGTAAAATTTTCATTAATAAGCTCCTTTTCCATTGGGGTTTGTGTGATTAGTATAACACATTATATTTAATAGTCCATACTAAAGTGAATGAAAAGGAGAAGTTTTTCTGTTAATAAAGCTCACTATACAGGATTAACGAAGAATTCCATAAGCGTGGGCAGTTAAGCAAACAACCATTTACAAAACTATTATGTGGACGAGAAAATCAAACACGCATCGAGTCCCTGTCATTAATACAAGCGGGCTTATTATATAAAATGTTTCCTCATGTCGATTATCAGTCCAATTTTTAGTAACCAATCCTAACGGATCTAAGAATGAGACTGTATTCATGTATGGACGTAAAGAAATGGCCCTTATAATGGGTTATAGGGAAAATGAAATGACCAAACATATGGCTATCTTACAAGATGAATTGCTTGTATTGAATACTCCACGCTCAAGATAATAAGCGTATGTCGTTGATCCAGGTTTAATGTTTCGTAAATATCAACGTGACGGTGACCTCGTTACAGAGTATGTACAATGGATGTTTGACATGTATAAGAAAGAACGGAATGATCAAAAAGTATGTATGAAAAACCGATCTTTCATCCCTAGTCGTGCACGGTAATCCGACCTAAATGAATTGCCAAATCTTCCATATACACCAAACGTTACGGCTTAAAACGAGAAATCACTCGTTTTTATTCTTAAGGGTCTGCTTCGAAGAAACCCCATAAGCGTCATCGCTCATTTCATTCCCTCTTAACTTAGTAAGCAGATGGTTTTTCTTAGCCTTAGGATAGCGGGTTTACAAAGTAAAGTGTTCTGGAAAAATGAAGGAACAGAATTCTCTTTTCATCTTTGTCGTATTATGTTACACTAAGTCGCGAAACGAACGAGGCGCCAATGGCTTTGCTAGGTTTTTAACTAGTAATCTGACTATTGGGTTATACTGATTGATATGCAGTTAACATGACGCTTTTATCCAGAGACGGTGGAGGGACAGGCCCAAAGAAACCCGGCAACCAACACGTAACAGTGTAAAGGTGCTAACCTGCAGAATGCAACATGCATTCTGGGAGATAAGAGGCGAAAGGTACATGCAACAGCCCTTTTCCTCATGGAAGAAGGGCTTTTATTATGCATAAAACATCGCGCCAGGCTAGATAGATAATCGAAAGTTAGCCGGATAAGTTACAAGTAAATGGCTTTTTGCATAGGATGCTGTTGGCCTACTTACGTCCAATCACCTCTGATACGTTCGTTGTTCGTTACAGGGCTGATGCCAGCCAACATAAAAGGAGGAGCTGCACGATGTCTGAAAAAAGAAGCAAACATTTATTTACATCTGAGTCTGTTACGGAAGGTCATCCGGATAAATTTGTGACCAAATTTCTGATGCAATACTAGATGCGATTTTAGAGAATGATCCAAATGCACGTGTTGCTTGTGAAACGTCCGTTACAACAGGACTTGTTCTTGTTGCTGGTGAAATTACAACAAGTACGTATGTTGATATCCCAAGTGTTGTACGTGAGACAATTAAAGGAATTGGGTATACACGTGCGAAATACGGGTTCGATGCTGAAACATGTTCTGTTTTAACATCAATCGATGAGCAGTCTGCGGATATTGCTCAAGGTGTCGATCAAGCGCTTGAGGCACGTGAAGGTCAAATGACGGACGCGGAAATCGAAGCGATTGGTGCAGGAGATCAAGGGTTAATGTTTGGTTTTGCGACAAACGAGACAACGGAATTGATGCCTTTACCAATCTCACTTAGCCACAAAATTGCCCGTCGTTTAACAGCGGTTCGCAAAGACGGAACACTTGAGTATTTGCGTCCTGATGGAAAAACACAAGTAACGGTAGAATACGACGAAAATGGTAAGCCTGCGCGAGTTGATACAATTGTCATCTCTACACAACACGCTCCAGACACGACGCTTGAGCAAATTAAAGCAGACTTGAAAAAGCATGTCATTGAAGCAGTTGTACCAAGCGAGTTAATTGATGAGCAAACAAAATACTTTATTAATCCGACTGGCCGTTTTGTTATTGGTGGACCGCAAGGGGATGCTGGTCTAACAGGTCGGAAAATTATTGTAGATACGTATGGCGGTTACGCACGTCATGGTGGTGGTGCGTTCTCTGGTAAGGATGCAACGAAAGTTGACCGTTCAGGTGCTTATGCCGCGCGTTATGTTGCGAAGAACATTGTAGCAGCAGGGTTAGCTGAAACTTGTGAAGTTCAACTTGCATACGCAATTGGTGTTGCACAGCCAGTGTCGATTTCAATCAATACATTTGGCACTGGAAAAGCATCAGAAGAAGTTCTTGAAGGACTGGTTCGTAAACACTTTGATCTTCGTCCAGCAGGGATTATTAAAATGCTTGACTTACGTCGCCCAATTTATAAGCAGACAGCAGCTTACGGACATTTTGGTCGTGATGATGTCGCTCTGCCATGGGAAGCAACAGATAAAGCAGATCTTTTAAAAGCAGAAGCGAACGTATAATAAACAAAAGGCCTCATTTGTACTTAGCAAATGAGGCTTTTTTTTAATCCGTCATTAAATGACAAATAAATAATACAAATCGTGGTGGTTTAGCTGCTATTTGTTTACCGCTGTATTGACTTATAATATTGCCCTTTTTCAACATACTCACGCCGAATTCTTGCCATATCAGTTAAATCATCTTCGTTTAATTCACGTACCACTTTTGCTGGTCTTCCGAAAGCAAGTACGCCGGGAGGAATGGTTTTTCCAGGAGGCACAAGACTTCCTGCTCCAATAAACGCTCCTTCACCAATTTCAGCACCATCTAGAATAGTACTCCCCATGCCTATAAGTGCATTTTTTCTTATAACAGCACTATGTAATAAAACTTGATGTCCGATTGTCACATCATCTTCAATAACAAGCGGTTTATTTGGGCTCTGGTGCAACATCGATTGGTCTTGAATATTTACGCGTTCGCCAATGCGTGTTGAGGACACGTCTCCACGAATCACGGTATGAAACCAAATGCTGGACTCTTTTCCGATTATAACATCACCTGTTACGATGGACCCTTCGGCAAGATAGACTGTTGAATCGATTGTTGGGAAATTGTCATGATACGGTATGATCATTGAGGCACATCCTTTTCGTTTAATAAAAAAACGGCTATACTTAGTTTAACGTATATTAAATTGAAGGAACAGTCTACTGGAGGAGGAGATGTCGTGCGCTATTTTGATGTTCCAGATGCCCGGGGCGTCGTCGTCATTGTTCATGGCGCGGGTGAGCACAGTGTCGATACAATTGGCTCATTGAGAAGTGGAATCACCACGGCTTTGATTGCTTATTGGGGGACTTGCCAGGTCAAGGAGAGTCGCGTGGAAAGCGAGGACATATTGATTCGTTCAGACAATACATAAAAATGGTTGATCGTTGGTTGAAGCAAGCGCGGACGAAGCAATTACCAATTATACTAGTTGGACATAGCATGGGTGGTTTGATTGCCATTCGGACATTAATGGAGCGTGATAATTCATTTATTCAAGCGCTTGTTCTCTCATCGCCTTGCTTGGAATTAAGTATGCCGGTGCCGGCTCCTAAAAAAGCCGCTGCTAAAATGCTAAACCATGTGGCTCCAGGGTTCAGTAA
>BAXC01000004.1 GCA_001310375.1 Bacillus sp. JCM 19041
CACAAATAAAAATAGGCGCCGTATCCTTAAGAGTGGAACAGGAGGTACGGATATGCAGGGAAACACCAAGACATTAAACAGATCTTTTTTTATCGGTTTGCTTCTGGCATTTGCCATTGCCGTAGCAGCTGCCCTGCTTGCAAATTTACCATTTCTTGAAGTTGTCGGCCCACTTGTGCTGGCCATTTTAATAGGGATGGTTATCAACCATTTTGTTAATGTAAAGAAAGAATACCGAAGTGGACTTGAGTTTTCGAGCAAAAAATTATTAAGAGCTGGCATTATATTATTAGGGTTACGTCTACATTTAGGAGACTTATACGGAGCAGGTGTAGGTGCTTTTTTGTATGCGGGAATCTTGCTTGTAGCTGCCATGGGCCTTGTGTATGGCTTAGCGCGTTTGTTAAAAGTAGATCGGACGGTTAGTTTACTTGCTGCGTGCGGGACAGCGATTTGCGGAGCTGCGGCGATTGTTGCGCTTGCGCCGCTGATGAAAGCGAAGGGAAATCAAGTGGCGCTAAGCGTGGCTGTTATTGCTGTAATGGGCACTTTGTTTACAATCGCTTATACGCTCCTGCAGCCTGTCCTACCATTAAGTTCACAGCAATACGGTTTTTTTACTGGTGGTACGTTGCACGAAATTGCACATGCCGTCGCTGCGTCGCAGGCCGGAGGGAAAGAGGCAGAGGATATGGCGATCATTGTTAAGTTAACACGGGTTGCGTTGCTTGTTCCTGTGGCGGTTTTAATTGGCTTATACGCAGCGAGACAGGAGTCAACAGGATTGTCGTTAGAACGGTTGCCAATCCCTTGGTTTATTTTTGGCTTTTTGGCAATGGGTTTTGTTAATACGGCATCACTCTTACCGGATGCAATTGTTGATCTCTTATTGTCTCTCTCCTACCTTCTGCTCGGCATGGCAATGGCCGGACTCGGATTAAATGCCACACTCTCGATCTTTAAAAAATCGGGGAAAAGCCTTTTTTATGCAGTCTTCCTTGGATCATTGCTATTAGCATTGCTTGGTTATGGTTTAATTTTTGTATTAGGACTTGGATAAAGTTTGCAACACATGAGGCTTTCGCATATGCGGAAGCTTTTTAAATTGGAAGAAGATGGTCGTAATACGTTTGGTTTGATATGCTAGAAAGGAGCTACAATACCGCAGAAAATCATTATCGGCATAACCCTAGAGAAACGAATCTATTTTAACTATCAACGAACATATTTATTAGAAAGCAAGGAGAAGATAGAATGGCTATTGTCATACTGACAGCTATGGGGGTTGTGGCATAATCGCTTTTTTTGCAGCTATTCGTTTTAAGCATAACATTAAATCAAATGTCATTGCAGCTGGTTTTTGTTTGCTAGGAGGGTGTACCGTCTACTTCTATTTTTGGGGTGATCCAGCTGTAAAAGGATATGTATTTGCTATCCAATTCTTAACCGCTTTATTTGCGGGGGTTTTTGCGATTAAAGGGGACAGTAAAAGAAGCGAAGTTAAAGATTAAAAAAGGAGAGTGGGACCAGATGAACCATGTTCTTGTATTTGGTGGGACGGGCATGCTTGCTGAAGCGGTGTCTTGGTTGGGGGGACAGTCTGAAAACCTCGTTGTTTATGCGCGTAACGAAAAGAAAGCGGAATCAATTCGCCAACCGTTTACGTTTTATGAGCTTGATTATACAAATACCGAAAATGTAAGAACAGCTATAAAGAAGGCGCTAGCTGAAAACGGCAAAGTTGATCTTGTGTTGGCATGGATTCATGGAACAGCACCTAATGCGGTGCAAACAATTATGGATGAAGTGAATCAGTTTCAAGCAAAAAAGTGGCGCTTGGTGCATGTAAAAGGAAGCAGCAGTAGCAAAGAAGCAATTGAGAAAAAGGCAAAGGTAGATGGTTCGTGTGTGTATCAGGAAGTATTCCTTGGTTTTGTGGTTGAAGAATCACGGTCAAGATGGTTAACCAATGAGGAGATTTCGAGAGGAACAATTGAAGCAATTACAAGAAATACATCCCGTTATCTAATTGGAACGTTAACACCGTGGGATGCGCGACCATGAAGAAGCTTAAAGCAGATTCAAGTATTGCTCTGGATAGAAAACGAAAGATTCCGAAACCTCCCTCTTTTTTATTCGTAGGAAAAGGATAAGAAAGAAGGGGGTCTTTTTTGTGAAATTAAAAGAGGTAGCAATGGGTGTCAGTTTAGGTGGGCTCGTATTGCTTGGGGCATGTGTGGGAAATGGTGAGGACACTAATGAACCAGATGAGCAAAGTGGGCAAGAAAAAACTGAAATGGAACGCTTGTTGGGGAATTGGGAAGGTGATATTGATCTTCAAGGGACAAAGTTGCCGATTGAGATGATTTTTAATGAAGATGAAGGTCATTTAAACATTCCGATGCAGAACCTTTACGACCATCCCTTAGATGTCGTTGAAGAAGATGAGGATGACATCTACATAGAAATGCAAATCAACGGACAAACATCAACCTTTGAGGGGGGTTCAACGATTCGGATGACATCACTGGTACGTATACAGAATCAAATCAACCGTTTGATTTCTCCTTGAAGAGAGGAAGAGGCGCAGGTGATGAGAAAAATGCCACCGAAGATGTAGAGACAGCTACGATTGATGTCGCCGGAGGGACAATGAAAGGCATCATAGAAAGGCCAGAAAGTGAAGGTCCTTATCCAGTTGCGCTCATTCACGCAGGTTCTGGACCAACGGATAAAGACGGAAATTCGATGACGTTTGCTGGCAAGAATAATAGTTTGAAATTGCTAGCGGAAGAGTTGGCAGAGAACGGAATTGCGAGCATTCGCTATGATAAACGTATTCTCGGGGATAATCAGGCTCTCACCCCAGAACCCAATGATGTTGTTATAGAAGACTTTGTTGGAGATGCTGCCACATGGTTAGCATACGCACAAGAGCATAACGATTTTAAAGAAGTAGTAATGATTGGCCATAGTGAAGGAGCCTTAATTGGGACCATTGCCGGTACACAACAACAAGTTAATGCGATGGTTTTAATTGCTGGACCTGGCAGACCGCTAGATGAAATCTTGCTTGAACAATATGGTGCGGATCCTCAAGTTTCAGACGATCTTCTTCAAGAAATAGAAATGATGTTGGAAGAAATAAAAAAGGGTGAAGTTGTTGAAGAGATGAGTGACGAACTTGTAAGTACGTTCCATCCATCCGTTCAACCGTATTTAACGTCATTGCTTGCGTATGACCCAAGTGAGGAACTTGCCAAAGTAGAGGTGCCGATTCTTGTTATGAATGGCACAACAGATTTACAAGTAAAAGAGGAAGACGCAGATCGATTAACCGAAGCAAATTCTCTGGCAGAGCTTCAGTTAATTGAAGGCATGAACCACGTGCTAAAAGAGGCGCCAGAGGATCGAGAGGAAAATTTTGAAACGTATGGAAACCAGATTTGCCATTAGCAGACGAGTTAGTGGAATCAATTGTTCGTTTTATGAATGAAATAGAATGATTGATCGAAAAGTGGAGAAGTCAGGCGGAGTACTCATTAATGAAGAAGCTCGTTAATGAGTATTTTGTTGTGAAAAAAAGAGAATCCGTTCTGATGAAATGTATAGGCAGGTTGATTCACATTCGATCAGCCTTTAATGCATAAACGTTTAAGGGCGCAATTGGTCTTGTTTCTGCTGCATTTGCCAAAAGATTAAGTTGTGATTTTAGCAGGGGGTTAGAGTTGTCTTCTTGCATGACAATGGTGTTGTCTAGCACGTAGTTCACTTCCCACTCGCCATCTTGTAGAGATGGTGAGGAAAGGATGGTATCGCTAGAAATTGCCCATCCGCTTTTTGGCAATAGAGCCTTTAGATCAGCTGGCGTGATAAGCGTATGTATATTGGCTAGTGTGTTCATATGTTTCTCCTCTGCTTGAGCTTGAATAAGGGCGGCAAGAAAATGGGCATGTTGATCGAGAGAGGTGATGCGTAGATCCCACTCGGCAAAACAGAGACTGGTGGCGTATTGCCTTGAAGTTTGTAGCAACTGCGCACATGTAGTTAGAGAATCCATATACCATGAACTATGAGCAAAGATGACATAGTCAAACGCACTCTCTTCTAAGGGGAGCGTACAGTTCTTTGTCAGATCGATTTCAAAATCAAAGCGAACTCGATTGCCAACTTCAGAGCAAAGGATATGCGCCGTCGCTTCCTGAAGAGTAAGAGGTGAACCATAGTCAGGTGAGGCGACATCGATTGCATGTACAAATCCGTTCTTCCCAACGATATCTGCTAACACGGCTGTCATGTCGCCCTGGCCACAGCCAATTTCTAGCACTCGGCTTCCTTCTTCTATTCCCCAATAAGCAGCAAGTTTTAGTCGGTGTTCCGTTTGGATACGCTGAATGTCCATTTCTGTACCTGGTTTTGCCCCAGTATAAGAAAGAATGCGGTCGAGCTGTTCCATGCGTTAACCTCCTGTTCAGTGATTGGTGTAATGCATTCATTATATCTTATTTGTGGCGCATGAGATTCTAATAGATTTACTTTAGATGTTGCTTTCTTTTTGTGGTTTGTAGGCGCGATAAAGGTAGATTTCTAATATAAGTTGGATGTCCCTGCAAATGCAGAGAGCAGTATAGTGGCTAGCACCCAACAATACAAGTTTTGCCCGCTTTCGCATCTCGTATAAGTAAGGTAGTATACTCATTAATGAAGAAGTTTTGTTAATGAGTATTTTGTTGCGAATGAAAATAGAGGGTGTTCTGATGAATCGTTTAGAATTGACATGGTATGGAAAAGCAAAGAAGCAAAGGTTGGAACCAAGGTTGCTGCTTAAGCAAGAGGAAATGTCGTATCGCCAAAATAGCGATGGCGGTGGTGTGTTCGACAATCAACTCATTTATGGAGACAATTTGCTCGCGTTAAAAGCGCTTGAACAAGATTATCGCAATCAAGTGAAATGTGTTGTCATTGACCCCCCTTACAATACAGGTAATGCATTTACTCATTATGATGATGGGTTAGAACATTCAATCTGGCTATCCCTTATGAAACAGCGCTTGGAATTAATTAAGAAGTTAATGGCTGAAGATGGATCTTTATGGATATCGATCGACGATGATGAAGTGCATTACTTAAAAGTGCTTTGTGATGAGATTTTTGGACGTCATAACTTTATCGCCAATGTTGTTTGGGAAAAGAAATATACATTAGCGAACGATGCAAAATGGTTTTCTGACAATCACGATCATCTTTTGGTATATGCGAAAAACAAAGAGATGTGGTTTCCGAACAAACTTCCAAGAACAGACGACATGAATAAAGCTTATAAAAACCCTGATGGGCATCATAAAGGACTTTGGAAAGCAACACCGCTCCACGCAAAAAGCGGACGAGTTATTGAAGGAGGGTTCCAATACACATTCAAAAATGGAGTTGTTTGGTCACCACCAGCAGGGACATTCCCGCGCTTTTCACCCGATACATTAAAACGGCTTGATGAGCAGAATGAGATTTGGTTTGGAAAAGACGGTCAGTCGATTCCTTCGCGAAAAACGTTTCTAAGTGAATTAAAACAGCAAGGCATCCCGTCTAAAACGGTTTGGCGTTTTGATGAAGTTGGTCACAATCATGAAGCAAAAGAAGAAGCGAAGCGCTTTAATCCTGAAGACGTTTTCTCGACGCCAAAACCAGAGCGACTCATTCATAAGATACTGTCGCTTGCAACAAATGAAGGGGATGTGGTGCTTGATTCATTTGCCGGTTCTGGGACTACGGGAGCAGTTGCCCATAAAATGAAACGGAAATGGATTATGGTCGAAATGGGAGAGCAATGCACAACCCATATTGTCCCGCGCATGAAAAAAGTGATTGATGGTGAGGACCGTATGGTGTGACCAATCAAACCGACTGGAAGTATGGTGGTGGATTTGGTTTTTACAAACTGGCACCAAGTTTACTCGAAAAAGACGAATATGGATTCTTGCGTTTTAATCCGTCGTATACCGATGAAATGATCGCCCAAGCCGTATGCAAATTAAAGGGATATGATTGGAATAATGATTCCCAACCATTCTGGAAAACAGGTCAATCAACGGAACGGGATTACATATTTGTTTATCCGTCCCTTTTTAATGACCAGATTGCCGATCTCATAAAAAGAGAGTTAGGAGAGGACGAATCGTTGTTAGTTTGTTGTAAAGCATATTCCCTTTCAAGTCCGCTAGGCGATCAAATGACGATTGAGAAGATTCCTAATTCGTTATTTGACCTGTATGAGTTTAACAATGAGTGCGGGGAGAGTAAAAATTGAGCGGAGAAGGAGGTGTACAGATGGATCGAGTGAAACAATTAGCTGCAAGAATGAGCTTGCGAAAACCACAAGTGGAATCACTAAACTGCTTAGATAAAGTGGCGAAACTCGTAGAATGGGAGAAAAAAGACGAACAAGCGGTGATGGAAGACTTGCGCAAAGTGCAAGCGCAGTTCCCTTCTGTTGAAGCGTTTGAACGGGACTTCTTATCCCTTTGTTTTGCTTTGGCAACAGGTGTCGGCAAAACGAGGCTAATGGGCGCTTTTATCGCTTATTTGTACACTGAAGGGAAAAGCCGCAATTTCTTTGTATTAGCTCCAAACTTGACGATTTATCGTAAATTAATTGCTGATTTTACGCCAGGGACAAAGAAGTACGTCTTTAAAGGCATTCCCGAACTCGAGAGCAATCAACCTCGGGTCATTACTGGCGAAAATTATGCTGATGGCATTGATGTTTTAAACAACAATCTGTTTGATAATGAACTCCATATAAATATTTTTAATGTCTCAAAAATCAATACGGAAGTACGGGGTGGCAAGTCGCCAAAGATCAAACGTTTAAATGAGTGGATTGGTGAGAGTTACTTCGACTATCTTGCATCATTAGATGACCTCGTACTCTTGATGGATGAATCTCATCGCTACCGCGCCACAGCCGGTGTGAGAGTGTTAAACGAGTTAAAGCCCCTTATTGGTTTAGAGTTTACGGCAACACCACAGACAGAATCAAACGGAAAAGCAGTGCCATTTCAAAACATCATTTATCAATATTCATTACATGAAGCGTTGCGTGATGGTTATGTGAAAGAACCTGTTGTCGCGACGAGAGAGAACTTCGAGAGTGAGTTGTACGCTGAAGCTGAATTGGAAAAAGTGAAAATAGAAGATGGCTTGTTTATCCATGAAAATACGAAGACGGAGCTTGCCGTATACGCGAAACAGGCAGGAGCCAGGTTGTTAAGCCATTTATGCTATTTATCGCTAAAGATCAGCAACATGCAGAGTTGCTCAAAACGATGCTTGAGTCGGAAGAAGTGAAAAATGGAGCTTATCAAGGTAAAGTTCTTACGATTCATTCAAGCAAACGAGGGCTTGAAAAAGATGAAGTCATTGAAAAGCTTGTTCATGTAGAAAGCCCTGATTCCGACGTTGAAATTGTGATTCACGTCAACATGTTAAAAGAAGGTTGGGACGTCACAAATTTATATACGATTGTCCCGTTGCGTGCCGCAAAATCAAAAACCCTCGTTGAGCAAGCGATTGGTCGAGGGCTAAGGTTGCCATATGGCGAACGGACAGGCGTAAAAGAGATTGACCGTCTTACAATCGTTGCGCACGACCATTTCCAAGAAATTATTGATGAAGCCAATGCACCTGATTCGTTCATTAAACATGGTCTAGTGCTTGGAAGTAGCATAACGAGTGAGACGAAAAAAATGGTTGAAGCACGCCCATTAACAGAAAGCCATATAACAGCACCAGTGGAGTTGCATGAAGAAGTGATCCAAGCAACGAAACGTGAAGTGCGCAAGCTCGAAGGGGTTCAAACGACAAAAGAGTTATCCAAGTATGCAGAAGAATTGGCACAAAAAGTAGGGCAGCGGCTCGTTCACCAAGACAAGCAAGTAATCAAACAAACTGTTTCGAACTATGTTTCGGAGCTAAAGAAACAAATGGATATTCCTGATGTTGTCTTTGCACCTTGTGGGAAAGTAGATTGGGGATTCAAACCACTTAAGCTTCAAGCAAGCACGATTTCTCTTAAACCAGTATCATCAGATTTGTTTGTCCATTCGTTGTTAACAGATGAACGGCAACGGTTTGAGCATCCTCTTGACGTCAAAGACAGCGATGCAAAGAGAGTTCTTGTTGAGCGCCTTGCTGATTATCCTGAAGTCTCTTATGAGGAACATGCGCTACTTTTGCATGACCTTGCAAAGCAAATGATGCAATTGGTGGCAGACAAATATCCAGACGAAGCGGCCCCGGCACTGTTGCTTCATTATAAAGAAAAAGTGAGCCAAATCATTTATGAACAGTTAAAAGATGCGTATTATGAAAACAATCAAGCAGGATCATATCAAGCATCCGTTGCAAAGGGCTTTCAGTTCCTTGAACCCCTGTATTTTGCGGTCAAACAGTCGAATATTCGCCCTGTCCAGCAACCGCAACATACAGCTAAGATCCGCCAGCTTTTGTTTGAGGGATTCCATAAATGCTTATATCCCTATCAACGTTTTGATTCAGATCATGAAAGAAGGCTAGCACTAATCCTTGAAGATGATCAAAACGTCGAAACGTGGTTTAAACCTGCGAAAGAGCAGCTGCATATCCGATACGGTCAGAATCAACGGTACGTGCCAGATTTCATCATTGAGACAACGTCATACAAGCTTCTTTGCGAAGTGAAACGCAGCGATGAACAGCAAGACGATCTAGTTTTAAAAAAAGCAAAAGCGGCTGTGCAATGGTGCGAAGTGGCAAGTGACTATGAACGAGAACACGGGGGGAAAAGTTGGAAGTATCTATTGATCCCTCATGATCAGATTCAAGCGAATCAAACAATCGAAAGCTTGCTTTCACACTATGAATGGAAATAAATAAGATGGTTTCGCTAAGCAGAAAGCTTAGCGAGGCTTCTATTTAGGATGGTGCCCTGCTTCTAAACCGTGTTTTTTCTCTATTATCCGACTACTATGAACGTTACAAAATTATTAATTGAACAAGTAAACGGAACTGTTGGGCGATTAGTGAGTAGAGCCTACCTCTTATTCATTGCCAACAACGGATGACGCTAAATTACAGCTCATTCACCATGTACACTAAACGAAAGGACGTTTGTTATGAGACAAAAATGGCTTGTTCTTGTTCTGACCGCCGTTGTATCTATAGGGTTAGTGACGATACTTGCCTATAAACACGAGTCGATGATGACATTGCCTGAACAATTACCAAGAGAGGCGTTGGCAGAACAAATTCAAGCGTCTAAAGAAGAACGGCTTCAACAAGAGGGGCAGCACGTAGCAAATGACACGGTTGATTATTCGTTCGCAAACGAGGAAGTCCATATAACATTCAACCACGGAGAGAATTGGATGGAAGTTCCAGTCTCACAAGAAGCACTCTTATTTGGCGAATTAAGTGAACCTGGGGGAGAACTGGCGAGCGATAGTTATGTTCTTTCAAACGACTATTACAGCTTTTTTATATGAAGATCGAGACAGGGAGAGTCAGTCCTATACTCACCCGATTCGAGTCATGTTTACAGAAGATCAAGGAGAGACATGGGAAGATGCGATCGTGGCCGACAGTCTTGCAACAGTTCGTTTTCGTAAAATCGATCTAATCGATGATTCGTTTGGATATGTAATCATGACGGCGGACCGGACGATGTCATCAGAATTAACGCTCGTTTATAAAACTACTGATGGAGGGCGTACATGGACGGAAATGAGTCGACCTGATACAACGCGTCTTGTCCATGACGGAACTTTCTTGGATCAAGAAAGAGGGTTTCTCTCTTATGGCACGATTAATCCAACGGAACCATCCCTTTACTACACCGAAGATGGCGGCGGGAATTGGACTGAAGCAGAAGTAGACATTCCAGAAGAGTATGCAGGCATTTTTGTTCAAGCAGACATGCCTTTTATTGATGGTGATCAGTTGCTTATGCATGTCAACCAAGGAACAATTGGCGATTATAAAGGCGGATGGTAAACGGGAAATTTATGTCTGAAGACAACGGCGCATCGTGGACATTTGTAGAGGAGGTGGAACCAAATGAATAAAGGACAACAAAGAATGATTGGTGTCGTGCTCTTCTTACTCGCTCTCTTTTTCTTTGTTGTGCAACTTGCGTTTATAATCGTCCCATCGATTGTTGACGTCCAGTTTGAGTACATCGATAACCGCTTGTTTTATGTAATAAATAGTGTTTGCGCGTTGTTTCTGTTACTCGCCTGTCTTGTTTTGTTGCGACTTAGAAAAATGGGTCTTGCAATAGGAATTGGATTGTTTGTCATTTTTGTCGGTGTGAACATATACCTCGTACAAGTCGTTAATGATTCAATGACGCATCACATCATTCATTCACCAAGTGACAATCATACGCTTGTGTTGAAATACGAAGAAGCAGAAAACCAAGCCGTGTATTACCGTCCTTATTACAAGTTGTTGGCTCGACCTATGGAGCGGCTTGTAGACATGGAGAGCGAACCACAAATAAATTGGGTCACAGCAGATGTAGCGGCAATCACTTATGTCCACTCAAACGGGAACATCAACCAATTTATTGCGACCTATGGGAGCCGGGGAGGTAGAGCGTCTTACTACAATGTCGTACCGGAAATCCAAGGTCACTGGCAAGGGGATCAAAGCGAAGTGATTGTTGATACGGAAGGCGTAACAGTGATAGATGGAGGAAGAACGGAAACATTTACTCACGATCAAACAACACAATATGGCACGCTTGCAGCTGTATTAACGACTCCTTCTGGGGAGACGCGCTGGACCATTGCTTTAGGTGAGAATTTTGACTTCTGGAGTGCAGATAGACAAGCTCCTTCTGGAACCATTCGCTTATATGAAGCGACAATGGAAGAGAACGAAGCAGTTACGTTGGAAATAGTTGAAGGGGAGCTTTAGAGGAGGACTTAATGGAGACAACATTATAAGGCTTGCAAGCGTATATAAAGCAAAAGACTACAATCCAGAGCTAAAAGAAATCAATTTTCAAAAGTTGATTGAAGAAGTTGATGAACTGGCAAAAGCACTACGCAAAGGCAATCGACTTCTTAATCAAGAGAGTATTAAAGGTACGCTTGAAAAAGAACTGTATGACGTGTTTTATTATGTGATTGCTCTTGCCAATGTGTATGATGTTGACTTAGAACAAGCGTATCAATTAAAAGAACAAATCAATTGGATCAAATATGGGGCGGTTTCTGAGGAGGAGAATTAGTGGGTGACAAAAGGCTTGAAGAAATCAGTGCAGCTGAAAAAGCTATCATGATCATTGTTATAAAAACAAACAATTATTTGAGAAAGGATCTTGGCTCCATAAACCAGCTAAAACAGTGATTGATTTACTAGATCAATTCCCTGCTGATGCACCATTGCACGTATTGGACTTAGGTTGCGGTGTCGGTAGAAATAGTATTCCTATTGCCAAAAAGATGCCTCGTGCAACTGTTGTTTGCGTTGATTTGCTTGAATCAGCAATCGATCAATTAAAAAACTATTGCAAAAGGTTTCACGTGGAACGCCAAATGGAGTTGATACAATCTGACATTTCTGATTATGGGATTGAGGAAAATGCGTTTGATTACGTCATTGCCGTCTCGAGCCTTGAACATGTTGCTTCGAAATTGAGTATGATCGACGTGCTTCAAGCATTAATGCTAGGAACAAAAGCAGGAGGGTTCAACTGTTTCATTATTAATTCCAATGTGGAAGAAGTGATGTTGACAACAGGGGAAAAGATAGAGCCTTGTATGGAAGTAAACCTGTCGACAGAAGCATTACTTGTGATTTTGCGCCATGTTTATGGCGGTTGGGAGGAACTCGCCGTTCAGCCTAAAGCACTTGAATATGAAGTGACACGCGAAGGCGAAAAGGTATTGCTTAGAACTACGGCACTTACATATGTAGTGCGAAAGAGGTGGACATCTTGCTAAAATCAGAGAACGAAATGATTGAGGTGATTCAATCAGATAAACGTATGATGCACGCATTGAGAACAGTACGGTCCCTTAATCTACCCGATTGGTGGATTGTTGCTGGTTTTGTCCGCTCAAAAATTTGGGATGTACAACATGGTTTTTTAGAATCAACTCCATTACCCGATGTGGATGTTATTTATTTTGACCAAGTGAACAAAAGCGAAACAAAGGAAAAGGAATGGGAAAGACAACTAGCACAAATCGATCCAGACGTTCCGTGGTCAGTGAAGAATCAAGCGAGAATGCATCTTAAAAACAACTTGCCTCCATATACATCGTCTGAAGACGCGATTGCCTCATTCCCAGAAACGGCAACAGCTTTAGGTGTGACATTAAATGAGGATAGAAATGTTGTTTTAACAGCGCCTTGGGGAGTGGAGGATTTGCTTCAATTACGTGTGAAGCCAACGCCCCTTTATCAATCAGATGAGCGAAAAAGCATTTTTTTTTAGACGGGTTGCTCAAAAAGATTGGGCATCAACGTGGAAAATGGTTCAGATAGATGGTGAATAAAGAGGTAGGGAACGTATCGCTAGGAGGCGATGCGTTTTTTGTAGAGAGAAACTGGTGGGCGATAAAACTAATAGGATTTTTTCATTGGAATTGGTGGAGTAAATAAGCAGAGCATCTCTTATTAGATATTGTTCTCTGGGGGAGGAGATTAAGAGATGTCTGCTTTACCCAACGTTTGAAATACATTGTCTTTAACATTACTGCTGTGAAAAGTAATATCTCCTTTTTCACAGCTTATATTTATATTGTCGCTAATGTAATTACCGACTGTATTTAGAGAACCTGCTGTTGTAAGAGCAAAAGCCACTAATGCTAAGAAGAAAATACGTTTAACCAAATTGATCAACTTATTAAAATAAAAGTATACCAGACAAATTTCAAGAAATATCTACTTTATCACGAGCTTGGGTGACATTGCTTTCAACATCATTGCTAAAATCAGTAAAGTTAGAACCCACTGTCGTAAGAGCAAAAGCGACAAACGCCAATAAGAAAATGCGTTTAAACAAATTGATCATCTCCTAACGTATTTTGATAAAGCCTTGCGTTGTGTGCAGCTTTCATATACTTCAACGCCAACGTTGTATTTCCTCCTTCTTCTGAAATCCGAGCTGCCTCCTCTGCTAGTTCAGCTATTTCAAAATCCATTCCTTCTTTTTCAAGTAGTTCAATGGCAGTATCCACTAAGTTGTAATCATTATTAATATGTAACCCTTCTACAAATAGGCAACGAGCTGTATATTCATGGTTTTTATAATAAGTGGCGCCAACTTTAGCCATTTGAAAAAAGGACAAAGCTTCTTCATGTTTTCCTTGGTTAAACAAAGCATTACTCAAATTATACATTGTCTTTGCTCCAAAAACGGTCTCTTTGTGTTCTGTAAGTTCAAGGGCTTGTTTAAAGTAAGTTTCAGCTTCATCAAACTTTCTCAAACTTTGTTTATTTAATCCAAGAGCTCGCAATATTAAAGAATAAACAACAGGGAAAGGCTCAGAGGTTTTTAGTGCGTCTAATAAGATCTTTTCACCTTTAGATGGGTTGTGCAATTCTTGGTAGATGCCCGCCAATACAATCTGACAATTCACTTCCTGCTCTTTGTAATGAAGTCGCTTAAAAATGACTTCTGCTTGTTCCATATAGGAGGAAGCGATTAAATATTGATTGAGGCGATAATTAACCAAGCCTGTATACAGATAAAATTCGGCTTCTTCTGCTTCGTCATTAACGTACTCTAGTAACCGTTCGGCTTTGCGAAACATTTTTACAGCAGACCTGTAGCGCTCTTGAACGTATTCGCTTTGACCGCTTACAAAATAATAAAGGTATCTCAACATGTTATCGATTTCCGTTGCTTCTTCAACAAGTTCTAACGTATAGTCGCTCTCATTTTTGTTATACCGACTTACTAACATATTATGCTTGAATTCAACCAATGAGTAATAAGCCATGATTTTGTCGTTTTTAGCCATCGTACTTATTTGCTGTTGGACTTCTTCTTTTAATAGTACCGCGGGTTCATATGATTTGGAGACGATACAACTGTGCCACTCCACAATTTTAGCTCCAATTAGTTCTGGACGAACAGTATTGATCATTTTGTCGCTCCTTTATAGAAAGATTTATAGGAATAATCATACTATTTATTTCAATTTTTTGGAATGTGATTTACGTATTTCCCAACATAATAGAAAAATAATTATCTATTTTCTAAAATGAATCGGAGTTCTTAATCTTGTTTTCAATTTGTTCACAACCCTTGGTAGGGATATAGGAGCGGGAAGAGAATAAGGTAGAGAAGTGAAGATGTGGGAAGGACTGGAAGTTCTACTTAGGACGATAGTGAAGATCTGGAGAGATGAGAAGGAGATTTGAAGATTAAAAGCGAGGATTTAGTGAGTAATGCGGAGACTTGAGAAGGAAAAGCGGAGATTGGAGTGTGAGATGCGGAAATTCGATTAGAATATCGGAGATTGGAACATAAAATGCGAAAATTTTGAGAGGAAAGCGGACATTTAAGGGAAGAAAACGGAGATTTAAAAAGGAAGAGCAGGTGCTAAGGGGAATAGCAGATATTTAAGGAGAAATACAAAGGTTCATGAAGCGACAGTCTAGTAAATTTAATGTGTGAAAGAACTGGGGGACATAGCGTGCGAAGGTTTTGGTTGATTGTCTGGTTCTTTATGAAACGATTAGCGGCAATTAAAGTTTATTTTATTTCATTTGCCATTCTATTGTTTTTATTGGGTACATTTTTTTTGTCGAAGTTTTTTCATATGAGGGGTCAATTTCCGATATGGCCGCGCCTATGCAAATTCATTTGTTATTGATGCTGTTGTCTGGCTACTTTATTGTGAAGCAGGAAGTAAAGTATGGCGTGTTGTCGATCTATCACAATCGCCCAATGGATTCACTGCTTGTGATTTCGGCAATTGTGATTAGCCATTTAATTTATGGAATGGTTCTTTTCTTTGGATATTCACTTATTTATGGTGTCTTTTTTTGGATAGATGGAGTCGTTTCCATAACGTATTTTTTTGCATTTGTTTGTTATTTATTTCTATTTTGGTATGTTTTATGGGTCTTCTTTTTTCTTGTTGGAATGGTGCTTGGACTGGCGTTTAAGGAAAATAAGTTGGCTTTTTTGGCAGCGTTGCTTGTTTGGGTGATGCTTGCGCCACTTAATTCAATGATCTTTGAAGAAGTGTTGCCACCATTGTTTAAACTTTATCCGGAAATTTCAATTGGACATTATATGTTTTTGCAAGGGTTTTCGTTTGGGTTTGAGCCTTTTGCGCTTCTGCTAATGATTATGATTGTTTTTGCTGGTTTTCTTGTTTATTTCTTTCAGAGGTTCAAAGGATTTGTTCCACGATTTATCTTCGTTGGTTTGATCGTTGCGATAGTTGGGGCAACGGTTGTTTATGGTTCACCTGATCTTGCTTCAAAGGATTGGGTTGAAAGAGAAGAAGTGGACGTTGCATCTCTTTCAACGGATTACGACATTCAATCAATTGACATTAACGTTCATGATGATGACAGCTTGTTGCTAGAAGTTAAGGTGACGATCGAGATGGAGAAAGAAGCGAACGAACTTGATTTTTACCTTGAGGAAGAATTTATTGTACAAAAAGTGATACTAAATGGGAAGAATGTCAATGCGTTTAGCCATGAGGGCATCTTGTTGTCGCTTCAACCAGAGACTGAAGTAGAAGGCGAAGTTGAAATAATCCTTGAATACAAACATGAAGATGGAGGAAATCAAAATGGTGTCATGTTCGCGTCGACAGAAGCGTGGCTTCCTGTTAAGCCAATTGTCTCACCAGTTGTCGTTGAAGGGCATTTTTTGCACAATCATTTAGTTAATACAAATGAGGTTTTATATTCCGTCACGTATAATGGTGATAAGCAATTGTTTACGTCGTTGTCGAATGCAATTGGTAGTGAGGCAGATGGGACATCAAAAGAAGGTATGGCTTTAATGATTGGTGATTTAAAGGAAACGTCTTCAAAGCATGGAAAAATTATTCACCCTCAAGTGTTACGCTCAATGCCAGAAGGGTTTGAAAAACATCTGAATCATAGGAATCGTTTCTTAACATTGTTAGAAACGGATTTGGCATTATTAAAACAACAAACTGGAGAAGTAGATAAAGTGGTTGTTCCATACAAAGATGTGACAACACTCATTGGTTCCACATTATACGTTCCTGTTTATAGCACTAGCTATCATGATTATAGGTACTTTGAATACAATTCACACGATATGCAAGCAGAAGCGATGCGCTTATTGTTTCCTGACGGTTTTTCCGACCAACGTGAGTATAAGATGCAAGAGTTGTTAACGACGCTTGTTGTTCAGTATGATCAACAGAAATATGAGCAAGAAGAAGTTGACGAAACAGTTCTCTACTCAGATCTCTATTTTTTATTGGAAGGTTTTGTGGAATATATGATGGACAATCCAGATCAAATCGCCATTGTCCGCTCATTTGAATCTTATTATGAACAGTTAAATGAAGAAGAGAAACGTTTATTCATACAAACATTTTATCACGAGTTTGAGCTCGTACAAGATGACTGGCATGCGTTTGATGAGACGCTTATGCAGGTTGATTGGGAGGCTGAATAATGCTGCAAATCAAGCAAGTAAGTAAAACGTTTCGAAAACGTCGTGTCTTAAATGATGTTACGGTCTCCGTTGATGGGATTTATGCACTCATCGGCTCAAATGGAGCGGGCAAAAGTACGTTAATGAAGGTTGTTGCGGGACTTATAAAAGCGGATAAAGGTGGCGACGTGAAGCTGGACGGAGTGTCGATTTTAAAAAAGCGGCATGTGTCCCACCGTAACCAAATTGCTTTTATGCCACAAGACTTCTCCATTTATCCAAAAGTTAGTGTCTTTGATAGCTTAGACCATTTAGCTGTATTAAAGGGGATTGCTAGTAAAAAAGATCGAAAGAACCGAATCACAGAAGTTTTAAAAGAAGTGAATATGCTTACGCATCAGGAGCTGAAAATGGACCAATTATCAGGAGGGATGAGAAAGCGGATAGGTATCGCCCAGTTGTTGCTTGGAAAGCCAAAAGTGCTCATATTAGATGAGCCAACGGCGGGGCTTGATATTGAAGAACGGATTCGATTTCAACATTTACTTCGTTCCCTTGGAAATACGTATACGATTATGATTTCCACACATATCGTGGAAGATATCGAATTTATTTGCTCAAAAATCGGAATCATTAAAGAAGGGCGGATGCTCTTTGAAGGAAGGCCAGAGGAGTTAAAGCAAAAAGCAGTGCATAAAGTAAAAGAGCATTTTGTGAAGAAGGAAGAGCTTCCGACATTCCTCTCCAAAAATGATGTGATTCAAGTAATTGAAGAGCCAGAACTTCTTGTCGCAAGAGTGTATGCACCCGACGCAGAAGGCGCGACAGTAAGCCCTCGCTTAATTGATGGCTATATTTCTGTCCTAAGGCAAGGTTCAAAGCGATGAAAAAGGTCTATTCATTGTATGTATTTGATGCAAAGTCAGCAGGATTGCTTTTTTATGTGCCTCTTCTGATTTGGTCAATCGTTGCTGCAGTCATTTTATTTTTTCATGTCGACACAGCAGCCTTTTTTATGTTGATTCAGTTTCTCTATATTCCATTCTTTGGGTGGTGGATGACTTATCGTTATAGCGAATTGCTTGAAAGTGGAGCAAATGACACATTGTCCCCGTTATACCGAAGCCATCTAGTACTTGATGCAACCCGTTTGTTCATGGGAATGGCACTGCTCCTTGGCTGCTTATTTTTGTTCCAGCAAGTTGCTTCTGGGATGGATCAGCCTGTTCTGTTAATGATGTATGCGTATGTACTTGCGTTAAATGTGTTTATCGGCACGATGATGTTGATGCTGCTTTTAAAAAGTGTCGAACTTGCTTTAGGTATAGTAGCGATTTACACCGTTGTTGAATATGCAACAGATGGTCAAATGATGCCGTGGCTCATTTCTATTACTTTATTAATTCAAGTATTCATGAGTCTATTTCAGTTGGTTTACTTGTAAATGTGATAAGCATGGTTGTATCGATAGGGATTATTTTGTTTCTTTTACGGAAAAGCTAGTGGGTAATAAATGGAAGGGTAAAGTGGAGGACGAAATGGTTCGACTAATACGTATCGAAATTTTCGTAAATGAATCGTATACAGAGCGTGAAAGGGCAATTTTGCATACAATGCTGCTTAACATTAGCTCGCTTTCAAACGCACTAGTGACGGGAGAAAAGCTTACCTTACATCCAGTCCCAATGAGTAAAGCCGATTTATCCGTTGAGCTTGCGTTTAAGCAAGCGATTGAAGATCATCTAGCACAGGAGCTTGCTAGTCGCATTGAGCGGGTAATCACAAACAGTTTTAAAATGAGCAAGTTGCAAGAGCCGGCAATCGATATAAAAGCACGTGTCGATAAAAGGTAGAGTGAAAGTAAGTGATCGATGTTGTCTCACGCTTAAAGCCGCCAAAAAGCGGCTTTTTTGCTTTTGCAAAAAGAGCCAGGTATGATCAAAAGCATACATAAAAGCGGAAGGGGCGTGATGACGATGTTTGAGATTGCTGCGATGAATGCAGCAGATTGGTATGAAGTTAAGACGATTTATCAAGCGGGTTTAGAGACTAGAAATGCAACGTTTCAAACGATGGTGCCTTCATTTTCGGAATGGGATTCGAACCATCATTCACATTCGCGCCTCGTTGCAAAGAAAGAAGGGGTCGTGCTTGGTTGGTGTGCACTTATGCCCACGTCTAGTAGGCATGTTTATACAGGGGTGGCTGAAATAAGCATCTATGTTGCCCTAAATCAGCAAGGGCAAGGAGTAGGCGGATTGCTTATGCAAGCACTTATAAATGAGAGTGAGAAAAATGAAATATGGACGATTAGCGCAAGTATCTTTCCGGAAAATAAGGCGAGCATTCATCTCCATCAAAAATATGGCTTTGATGTAGTAGGTAGACGATCAAAAATTGCCCAACTTGATGGAATGTGGCGAGATACTGTGCTGTTGGAACGGAGAAGCAACCTTGAGCAGTTTCAATAAAACAAAAAGGAGACGAGACATTTGAACATCATGACAAACAAAGTTTTAAACAACGAATTTCTTACCGAAATTGAACGAAAACCAAAACCATTTGAACAAGGAGAACCATTGTTTTGGAATGATCCCCACATTTCGAAGCAAATGCTTGCAAATCATCTTAATCCTGAAGTTGATGGGGCAACGAGGAATGCGACTGAAGTCGAAAACGTCACAAACTGGTTGCAGGAAACGCTACAAGTTAAACAGGGGAGCAAGATCCTTGATATTGGCTGTGGACCGGGGTTATACGCAACCCAATTTGCAGAGGTAGGCGCAGAAGTCACTGGAATTGATTATTCAAAGCGCTCGATTGAGTTTGCAAAAGAACAAGCGCGGCATAAAAAACAATCCATTACGTATGTGTATGGTGACTACACAGAAGTTGATTTTGCCGACGGCTATGACGCGGCGATCTTGATTTATGGTGATTACTGCGTCCTGCCGTTAGAGAAAAGGAAGCTGCTTTTAAACAAGGTCTATGATGCACTTGCACCAGGAGGATTCTTTGCATTTGATGTGTCCACACCGTCATTAAGAAAGAAAGCTGGGTTAACACGTAATTGGTATGCCCATAATGGGGACGGCGGGTTTTGGAAGCCATCGAGCCATCTCGTCTTAGAGCAAGGCTTTCAGTATAAAGAAGACCTTTCGTTAGACCAGTTTAGTGTAATTGATGAAAATGGAGAGGTCTCAATTTATCGCAATTGGTTTCAAGATTTCACGAGAGAGCGGATTACAGAGGAGCTTTTGACTCAATCTGATTTTCAAGTGAACGGGGTTTACAACGATTTAAAAGGAACGCTGTATGAAGTCGGTGGCGATTGGATTGGGCTTATCTGCCAAAAATAGGGTAACGACCGGTCGTTGCTTTCAATTAAAACAACATGCGTTTATAATGAGGGGGCGTTCTGCATGACTTGTGCAGAAGTTGCTAATTAGTTCGTACAGGAGTTGACTCTTATGACTGAACTTATCTGGGTGCTTGCGATTATTGTCGTCCTCGCCTTTGTTTATAGATATGCCATTCATCCCCCTCTGCGTAGAAAGCAGAAGACACGCCAAGTAGAAAAAGAACTTGTCGAGAATGATGAGCATAAGGATTTGCTTATTGCTTCTTTTAAAGCGATTCGAAAAGAGTTGAGTCGTGCAGGTGCTGGAATCGACGAGTTGAAGCGGAATTACAACTTAATGGGCACTCGCACTCTGTTTGAAGTCGATCAAAAAAAAGGTCTCTCTTTATTTCGAAGAAGATGGTATGTCTTTGCGCTACGCGAATAAGAAATGGCTATTACGGAATGAAAAGCAGGAAACGGATTCGCTTGAAATCCCGTTTAACCATTATGATGCTGATTATTGGCATCGAGCTGGAGACATTTTAACGATGTTGCCCCTTTGGTGCCAAGCAGCGAATACGCATTATTTTCTTTCGGAAGAGGAAGCGAAGGAGAAGCGGGAGCAAATTGAAACAAAGCTTTTTCGGGAAATCGATTTGTTTATCAACGATTTATCCAGTAGATATTCTCCAAGTCCATTGTTAAATGTCGGTGGTTCGTGAGTTGAGAAGAGCAGCAAATAAGCTGCTCTTTTTTTGTGTGGAATTGAACAGACCATGATCTGCATATTCCATGTATACTAAACAAGAAATGAAATCGTTATCATTTATATGGATTGATCTGTTAAGAGGGGGATTCTATGTATTTATTTTTCATTATTGCAGCGGCTGTTTTGCTCATTGTCGTTGCAACAACAAAGTTTAAAGTTCACCCATTTTTATCGCTTTTGCTTGGTACACTGTTTGTTGGGTTTGCTTCAGGCATGCCTCTTGAGAATATCGTAGACAGTATGAATGAGGGTTTTGGAAGCTTAATGAGGAGCATTGGGCTTGTCATTGTATTTGGTACGATCATTGGTGTGATTTTAGAAAAGGCCGGTGCTGCGTATCGAATGGCTGAAGTCGTTCTCCGAATTGTTGGCCCTAAGCGCCCACAGTTAGCAATGAGTATAATTGGCTTTATCGTATCGATTCCCGTTTTTTGCGATTCAGGTTTTATCATCTTATCTAGCTTGAAAAAAGCACTGGCGCGTCGTGCGAAGGTAGCGGTTGCTTCAATGGCGGTAGCTTGCAACCGGTTTATATGCAACGCATACGCTCGTGCCACCTACTCCTGGACCGATTGCTGCGGCAGGGAATATCGGTGCAGACAACTACTTAGGAACCATTATTCTTATTGGATTAATTGTCGCTGTTCCAGCCACGCTAGTTGGCTACTTATGGGCGGTGAAAGTCGCAACAAAAATAGAAGTAGGGGAAGAAAAAGAGACGAATGGCGAAGAGTATGACTATGACAAAGTAGTTGCGTCTTTTGGGAAAATGCCATCTACTTTTCAAGCGTTTCTGCCAATCATCTTGCCAATTGTTTTAATTGGAATTGGTTCGATTATTTCTGTATTGGAAACAAGCGGAGGGTTTGCAGCATTCATGTTATTCTTAGGTCAGCCGGTTATTGCCTTACTCGCTGGGGTCATTGTTGCACTACCATTAATGCCAAAATACGATGAAGAAACACTGACAGGCTGGATTGGAAAAGGATTGGTTGATGCCGCACCGATTATATTAATTACAGGTGTAGGTGGTGCTTTTGGTACCGTTATTCGCAATTCTGGTGTGGAAGAAATCATTCAAGGCTGGGATATCGGCGGACTATTTACTGGTGTCTTCTTCTTACTCGTTCCATTTCTTATTGCTGCGGCATTAAAAACGGCTCAGGGGTCTTCAACAACATCTCTTGTTATTACATCATCACTTATAGCACCGATCCTACCCGTAATGGGAATTGAAGGAGCTGTCCCACTTGCTCTTGTTGTCATGGCAATTGGAGCGGGAGCAATGACCGTCAGCCATGTAAATGACAGCTATTTCTGGGTTGTGACTGAATTTAGTGGGATGGATGTAAAAGATGCGTATAAAGCGCAAACGATGGCGACTTTGCTCCAAGGTGTCGTAACGATATCCGTAACGATGCTGTTATGGAGTATTCTTGTATAAGTAGTACTTTCGTACGTTGAGGAAAAAAATCATACGTTGTGCTTGGCTTCATAATCAGTAGCCAAATCATTGGAAGCGACTTAGAGAATTGCTTACGAGGAACGATCGTGGTTAAAATGAGCGAAGAATAGAGAGGCTCGCAGTCAAAGTGGCTGCGGCCTTTTCTTATTCAGGCATACTCTGTTATAACTTTGTCGACAACCCTTTTTTATTAAAACGTTTCGTCGTGCATGTTCTTCTGTTCCCTATACATAGATTCAAACTTATGTACATGTACATCAATGACTCGATTACTTGTTGCAGAGTCTTCAATTGGGGATAAATCCATCAAATTGTTATAATAAAATTCCTTGAGCAATTCTTCGACTTCCGCTGGATTGATCCCATCTGATTCAGCTTCACGGTATAGTAGGGTTGTGTCTTTGATGTTTTCAAGAATTAGTTTTCTGCGTACATAGATGAGTAGTTCGTCTTTTGTCATCGTCAAAACTCCTTTTTTAAGCAAGCATACGACTAGGTTGTGTAGGAGGGTGAGCGTGTATGCAAATACATAAAAAGAAAGCGGAGGTTTATATGATTAAAAACCAACCAAGAAAACGGAGATTGGGATCGGCACTTTTACTTGGCCTTTGTTTAGGCGTCGTTTTTGGTATTTTGACGGATCAGTTAGCTGTGTATATGGTTATCGGGACGTTGCTTGGTGCACTTGTTGATTGGAATAAGTCAAAAGCGAGGAAATAAGAGTTTGATTTTTATCCAATAAGCTACTAAAAACGATTCCTTTTTGGAAAGGATTCGTTTATGCTTATAAATGACAGAATATTTAAATTAAAGGAGGCTGTTTTATGAAGCATGTGTACCTTGTAGATGCCGAGACAGGAGAAGTGATATCGGAAGTCGCAAGTTACAGAACGGTTAAACAACAAGAAGCATGGGCGCGGATTTATAAACTAAAAGAGATGAGAAAAGCAACTCACGCTCCATTTGTGGCTTGTTACCATGCGCCAATCCGAGCGAAAATGGACAAGCTATCGTTAACAGACGCCGGTGCATTATTAAAATTGATTATGAAGATACGAATAGACAAAAAGGGTAAGCTTTATTACGGTCGGAGCACGTATTTAACTCAATACCATTGTCAACACTTGTTTGATCGAAGTCAAAATCGGACTGCTGAAATTTTGAAAAGGCTCGAAGCGCTTGATCTTCTCACTTCCAAGCGTGAAGGACGCTATTTAACCTACAGTATCGACGAAGCGTTCCATTGTCGTGGGAAACTACGTAAGCAGAAATTCACAAAACTGGCGTTAACGGATACCTCGTTTAAATCCATAAACTTACTCACGTTAACGGAATCCGGATTCCTCTATAAACTACTACCTTTTGTTCATTTCAAAACCAACCAAATTGTCGATAATCCAAATGAGTTTGAAGTAAGCAAACTTCGACTATTTAGCCGAAATCAACTAGCAAAAGAGCTTAAGTGTGACGTTAAAGGTGTAACGAAAATGATGAAAAGTCTATCTGAAAAGAGAATCATTCAAATTAAAACGATAAAAAAAAGCCATTGTTATCGCATTCATCCCGACGTAATGTACCGCAAATATGGGACTGGCATAGATACGGAAAGCAATAAGCTTCGTGATTCATTTTTATCGGAGGAAAATCAGGGAAACATACGTAGTTAAAAGGGGGAAAAACGGTGTCTCATGAACTGAGTAGATTACGTATGTTCTATTTTGGAAAACGCTTGCTGGGTTTGGATTTGGTTATGTAGCAATAGCGGTCGCACCATCAAGTATTACCCTCTTTATCTTGTGCGGAGCGCATACGGTAACTCATTCCTGTCCGTACGTTTGAGAGCCATACCCGGCAAGCCATGGTCGGTGCACCATAAGCAACCTGCGTATCCGCGGGGATAAAAATACAAGCACTACAACAACAACTTTTTTTAATGGGAGTAAACGATTTCCTTATCTAGACCTATAAATAAGGAAGAGGAGTATAATAGAGGGAACAAAATCGGAATAATTAAAGAGGTGTCAAATGAATAAACTCCTGCCATTATTTATTTTGATCATGGGTTTGGTCTATATTTTCATCATCCCAAAAGAAGCGACATTTGTAAGCGTATTCTTTAAAGTGGTGCCGATGCTGCTTATTCTTTCGTATGCATGGATGAGGTATCGGGTGGTTCGTGAGCATAAGGCGATAGTGATTGGTTTATTTGTATGCACAATTGCGGATGCTGCCATTGCATTTTCTTTTTTTAGTAGGGCTTGTTGTGTTTTTACTAGGGCATCTTTTTTATGTTTATGCATTTTTCCGTGCCACATCTGGGAGAAAGCGGTCGTGGCAAGTAATCGTACCGTATGTGATCTACGCGAGCATGGTTGGGTGGTTTTTACTAAAAGCAATTGTGGCTTCGGTGATACGTTTATGATTGGTCCAGTGATCGCGTATATGGTTGTGATAAGTGCTATGGGTATTGCCGCAGCATGGACAAAGCACCTTGCGGCAATTATCGGAAGCATTTTGTTTATTCTTTCGGACACGGTGTTGGCTTGGAACTTATTTGTTGATCCTGTTCCATTGTCTCATGTATGGATCATGTCGACTTATTACAGTGCTCAGTTTTTAATTGCTACGAGTATAAGCGTTTATTTGAGTAAGAAGTAGGGAGTATCTGTAGATAAACCTGACGACATGATTTTTTACTAATAATGCAAATATACGGTGATTTGCCGGCGCTCCCGGCATACACTTCGCTTTCCGCGGGCGACGGATGAGCCTCACAGCGTAGCTGTGTGTCTCATCATCGTCTCTTCTCCCGCAGGAGTCTACGTGTATGCCGTCCGCTAGTTGCTGATGAGTTCAATATAAGAATGCAAATGGCGGTGGTTTGAATAGAAAAAATCGTGAGCATACATACTGTACTGATGATGCTAGATATAAGACGTCAAGCATCGATAAAAACCTTCAAGAAAAACAAGGCCGGTCATGATGCCTTAAGAAAGTGAAACTTCCATTGACCCCCAAAATGCTCTGAGTCAATCTCAGAGCATTTTTCTACAGTCAGAGCATCCAGCAGATGCTTACAGTCGTTAAAGTCTACCTGTCTTCTCAAGGATCTGTGCATCCAATTGAATGGTTTCAGGGTATTTGATGCCCATTCCTGTATTTAAACAAACGACTGTTTCACCTTCTTTAATCCAACCTTTTTCTCTAAGTTGCCGTGCAGCAGCAAAGGTTGCGGCACCTTCTGGACAAACGAATGTTCCTTCAAGTGTTGTAACAAGCTGTTGTTCAGCTAACAGGTCGGAATCAGAAATAGCGATCGCGCAGCCGTTTGATTTATATAAGGCATCAAGCACAAGAAAATCGCCAATCGCTTTTGGTACATTAATGCCAAAGGCCGTTGTTGCAGAATTAGGATAAAAGGTAGACTCTCGTTCCCCTGCTTTCCATGCGTCTACAATCGGCGCACAGCCTTGTGCTTGAACAGCGACAAAGCGTGGCATCATCTTCTCGTTCACCCAACCAAGTTCTTGTAGCTCTTTAATCGCCTTGTAAATCCCTATTAATCCAACCCCACCACCAGTTGGATAGAGAATCACATCAGGCAGTTCCCAGTTTAGTTGTTCACAAAGTTCTAACCCCATCGTTTTTTTGCCTTCAATTCGATAAGGCTCCTTTAATGTGGAAACGTCATAATAACTGTAAGAGGCTACTGCACTCGCCACAACTTTTCCTGCATCGCTAATTAATCCATCGATTAAGCTTAGCACCCCTCCTGCAGCAACAACTTCCTTGCGGGTAATCTCTGGTGCGTCGATTGGCATGACGATATGGGATTGAATGCCCGCCCTAGCCGCATATTGTGCCCATGCAGCGCCAGCGTTCCCGTTTGTTGGCATTGCCAATTCTTTTACGCCAAGTTCCTTCGCTTTTGATACGCCAACTGCAGCACCGCGTGCCTTAAAGGAACCAGTTGGCAATAAGCCTTCGTCTTTCATAAGGAGCTGCGGGATATCGACCTTTTGTCCGTACTGTTTCATTGGAAGCAGGGGTGTCATGCCTTCGCCAAGTGTTGTCACATGTTCTCTTGCTTCTATAGGCAGAAGGGATGGTAGCGCCAAAGAGAATGATCAGTTGGATCAAGTGCTTCTTTTGTCCAATCTGATTTTAATTTTTGTAAGTCATAGTTTACGAGCAAGGGAGAACCACATGTACATAAATGGTGAACCTCTTCTTTTGTGTAAATTTTTTGACATTTAGGGCAAGATAAATGGGACAAGTAGCTATAGCGCATAAAGACCTCCGTGTATTCAAAGTGGTTTAATCTATTTTAAAGAACAGTAGAGTGAGCCGTCAAGGAAGGGACGAAGTGTTATTTAGCAGAAGAAAAAACCTATAGGATATAAAGAAAAGAGACCAAAAGCCCTTTTAAAGCTGCTTTTGGTCTATCTCTTTTTGGTGAAGAGGCAAAGGGAGCCGAATACAGTCTATAAAACGGGTTCCTTGGAACGTAAGATGACCAGCGTCTCCTTCAGCCAATAGCCCGTATTCTTTGCTCGACAAACGGAATTCTGATCGGTCCCCACTTTCAAATTCATATGTGGCAAAGTAGGTGGTTGAAGAAGTAGATGTGCTATGACCATCGTGGTGATCGTTGAAGTGGTTGTTGTGTTGCACATTAGATCGCTTTGATCTTAAAACGGCTTCAACGGTCAATCGAGGAGACTGATTGTTCGTTTTCCATTCCTTTACACCGTTAACGAATGTAAACACAACAAGCGATAAAATGATGACAAATACAATTGTGATAAAAATGGGGCAGCAGAAAAAAGCCAATCACCACCAGTGTCATACATTTCATACATAGCAATCACTCCTTTTTATAGAAGTAGTATACGATTTGAAGTGTCATATCGGTTCATCGTATTGAGGGAAGATAGCTTGGAGCAATTTCCCTTTGCCTCTTATTTAGTTTTATAAAGTTCGTTCGATGACAACCATTCTAAAAATAGTTGATAAGGGTAGTATGTAGTACCTTTTAATTCTATTTTTGGGGCAGAAGGGTACTTATACAATAATTCTTCTGTTTCCTCTTTGCTTAAATAAATGTATAAGTGTAAGTCACTTTCCTTGATGAGGTAGTATTCATTTGTGCTCTTCTTAGGTGTTGAAAAATTCCTAATACCGTTTCCGATAAAGTAGCCTAAAGCTGCAAGACCTAAAGCGATCCAGAAAAAACCAATGTCCATTATAATCCCCTTTTTTGAATAGTTTACCACATTGTTTTTAAACCAATCTAGCGAATGTCCATAATCAATACAACATCCGCCATAAATAAAACGTTGCGTATGACTCAAATCCTTTCCAAAGCATAGCCATTTCACGGATTTCTGTTTTGGTTGGTTTGCGCTCAATGCCACAAATAAACTTGATGGCGTTATGCAAACCAACGTCATCAATCGGAAAGGCATTAGGAAAGCGCAGGCAGCGCATTAATACATAATTAGCCGTCCATGGGCCAATGCCACGAATAGAGGTTAGTTGTTTTTCCGCTGTTTTTAAATCGGTTGCGAGATTCGCTTTTGATAGAGTACCATCCTTTAGTAATTGCGAGACCGACAGCAAGTATTCGGCTTTTCTCTTAGTCATTCCGAGGTTCATCAGTTCTTCTATGGATGAGGACGCAACGATGTCTGGTTTTGGAAACAACCAAAACGTGGTGCCGTCCGAATCGATTGAATTCCCAAATTGTTCAACAAAGCGACGCTTGAGTGTGTAGGCATAGCTGAGGTTGATTTGTTGGCCAAGAATACCCCAAACAAGCGCCTCATAGAGATCGGGAATACCGATAACGCGCAAGCCATAAAAAGTTGAAACCGGTTGATGAAGCAAAGGATCTGTCGCTGCCATTGTGTAGAAGGCATCTAGATCTGTATATAGATCAAACCAATCACACACATATGTGATGATCTTGTATCGGATGGCTTGATCCATCGGTGCTTGCTGCAAAAAACGGATACATAAATCCGAGTCGTTTTCAGAGCTTATACTGATAAGGTACGTTTGTCCTTCTACTTCAATTGCTCGTATTACAGAGCCTTCTTCTATATGAAACATGCATTCATTTGTTGATCGATTTAAATAAGCAAGGTTCGCTTGAAACGAAAAGAGCCCGTCTGTGCGAATAATAGCGTTATAATGATTGACCCATGTGGTTGTTGGCATACAAGAAGCTCCTTTCTTTTTAAGTCGCTTGCAGCTATCTGTGCAGCATGGTAAAGTTCGGATACTTCTTACACACAGGAGGCTGCAATGAAAAGCGAGTTATTCTATAAATACCCAAAAACTCTATTAAATAAAGGAGTGGGCTTTTTAAAAAGCTATAGTCATTCCTTAAATCCATATACCGGTTGTGCGTTTGCTTGCTCGTATTGTTATGTACGGCAGATGCCTGTTCAGCTTTTTCGTGATCAAAATTGGGGCGAATGGGTTGATGTAAAACAAGGGGCGCAAACAATCCTTGAAAAAGAGCTAAAGCGCGAAAAGAAAAAAGGTCCTGTCACGATTTTTATGTCATCAAGCACCGATCCTTATCAACCGATTGAACATAAAGAACAAGTGACACGGGGATTGCTGAAGGCGATGGTGCAAAACCCGCCTGATTTTTTGTTTGTGCAAACACGAAGTACCCTCGTGACCAGGGATATTGATCTGTTGCAAAAACTTGGAACAAAAGTCCGTGTCAGCATGACGATTGAAACGGATTCGGATGAGATTCGCAAGCATTTCTCACCCTCTGCACCACCGATAGCAAGTCGACTGAAGGCTTTAGTACGCTTACGTGAAGCGGGAATTGCTACGCAAGCAACCGTTGCCCCACTCTTGCCAAGCTCGCCTGCGTTCGCGCAAGTCTTGGCTGAAACGGTCGATCGAGTGTGCGTCGATGATTTTCATATGGGCGATGGCAGTGGGGGCAAGCGTACGGAGCAGCTTGGAATCTATGCGTTACACAAGGAGCTTGGGATGGAAAAATGGTACGAGCCAGAGGCTTATCAAAAATTGGTGCGCAGGTTGCATCGCCATTTTTCTCCTGATCAAATCTATATAAGTGAAGCTGGATTTTTACCTTAATGAGATGGTCATTAAGGTTATTTCTCTAAGAGGTGAAGAATAAGAACATCTTCTTCACCTTTCACTATTGCTATTGTAGCAGTGTTTCTTCAATGTAACGAAAAAATAGATTTGCAACCAACTAAGAGAGGTAATCATCGAGTGTAGATTACTAGCATAATGCTTGTCCATATTTACTCATTATCGGTACAACAAGAACTTTGCGTTCTTGTTGTACTGGTACCTCATGCTGATCGTCTAACGGTCATACGATCTTGAAGCACGACGGCCATTGCAACCACAATCTTTTTCTTTCTTTTTTTCTTTCTTTTTACAGTTCAAATCATGAGAAGGGTGGTCATACTTCTTGTTACAACGACAACTTGGACAAATTCGTGTACGGTAACCGTCTTTATATCTGAAATGACCATAATTGTTCATCGTCTCACCTCATTTATTATTTGGTACAAGATATTCTATGTAAGATGAATCTAGTAAGATTGTACGTTTGCACTAAAATAACGAGAATATGGACGAGTGACTAATTCGTGAGACAACTGTATTGACCGAGCAATAAGCAATTCTGAAAGAACTTGATAGGGATAAATAGGTTAATAGAACCGACATGATTATAGTGCTAGTTACTAAACTGTTGATCGTTGTGCGTAAGGCCTTCGCTATGATGGAGTTATTCTTTTGTAATCTTGCTCATCAACTTAGAAAATGCTGTTAGCCAGGCAAAGATCGCTTATACTAACGATACGAAATGAGCGAGGTGTAGTCGTATGACGCCAGGTGAAGTGCCAGTCGTATACTGGAAAGCAATAAGAGAGAATGATAAAGCATTTGATCGGCTCTTTCTCTACGGGGTTCAAACAACGAAAATTTTTTGTCGTCCTTCTTGCAGGTCTAGAGTGCCAAATAAGAAAAACGTCCGTATTTTTACGGATGCGAAACATGCGCTTGCAGAGGGGTTTCGTCCGTGCAAGCGATGCAAACCAGATCATCGTCAAACACCTAATGAGAACTTGGTTAACGAGATTTGCGCATGGATTGATCAGCATTACAGTCAGCCAATCACGCTTGAACAACTAGGTGATGTGTTTCATACAAGCCCCTATCATTTACAGCGGACGTTTAAAAACGATACAGGCGAGACTCCGCATGTCTATATTCGAAAGAAAAGGCTTCAAGAAGCGAGAGTTCTTCTTGTGCAAACCGATACGTCAGTTACGCAGATTGGTAAAATCCTTGGATTTCCGAATACGGCATATTTCATGACCGTATTTAAAAAAGAGACATCACTCACACCAAATCAATACCGACAACAACAAAAAAACAGGAGGGGTGAATCGTGAATTTCAAAACAAAAAAGCTCTATTATACAAAGTGGCGGGGCATATTTATCCTTGCAGCAACAGAAAAAGGACTTGCTTATATGAGTACCCCAAATGAGACGGAGGAACAATTTTCTCTATGGGCAGGGCGTACTTTTTCAAATGCCAATTTAATCGAAACGGAATCGGCCTTACAGCTTATATCAAGGAATTAGACGAGTATGCGCAAGGAAGTCGACAACTTTTCTCGTTTTCATTTGATAGAAGCGGTACCCCGTTTCAGCAAGCTGTCTGGCAAGCGCTACAAGATATCCCATATGGCGAGACGGTTACGTACTCCGCTATTGCCGAGAAAATCGATAAACCAAAGGCTGTACGCGCAGTAGGTACAGCGATTGGAGCAAACCCCATTTTAATTGCAGTTCCATGCCATCGTGTGGTTAGTAAAAGCGGACGGGGGAGTGGCTATCGAGGTGGTCTTGATATGAAGCAGGCATTGCTAGAGTTAGAACAGTGGGGCGAAGCTTTTAAATTGAAGTCTAGGGAATCCTAGGCTTTTTTTGATAAGCATTTTTGTTTAATATTAGTCCAATTGTATCTATTATGAATAAAGAGATGAAAGGGGGTTGATTGCGATGAAAAAAGTTCGAAATCCAGAAAACATACATCCACCGGTTGCACCTTATGTTCATCAAATCGAGGTAACAGGCCCAAGTCGTTGGCTAACGTTATCTGGACAGTTAGGAATGGAGCAAATGGTGATGTGCCCGAAGACCCTATTAAACAACTGGAAGTAGCACTTGAAAATATTCATATAAATTTAGAAGCAGCTAATATGGGTGTAAAAGATTTAACGAAACTCGTTTTTTATTTAGTAGATGATTTTGAAGCAACGAAACGTAGAGAAGTCATAGGAGCTTTTTTAGGAGATCATCTTCCGTGTACAACGATGATCTACGTTGTAGCATTAGCGGCGCCTAAGTTTAAAGTCGAGATTGATGCTTGGGCATGTATGGAAATGGAATAGCCAGTAGTAAATAAAAGTGACCATTCGTATCGTTATAATGTGTAGAGATGTAGCTTATTGAGCCTGCTCTACTCTACATACGATAAAAATTCTCCTATTGACGCAGTTTAGCAATCAAGCTACACTTAGTTTAATTAATAAACAAACAAACGGATCAAGAGGAGATGAAGGAATGAGTTATTTTGCGAATGTAAATAAGATTGCCTATGAGGGACCAAAATCAAACAACCCGTTAGCGTTTAAATTTTATAATCCGACGGAACATGTCAATGGAAAATCAATGGAGGAAATTCTTCGCTTTGGCGTTGCCTATTGGCATACGTTTACAGAAGATTTATCAGATCCGTTTGGTGTAGGCACAGCACTGCGTCCTTGGAATGGATACACAGGCATGGATTTAGCTAAAGCACGTGTTGAAGCAGCTTTTGAGTTTTTTGAAAAGTTAAACGTACCTTATTTCTGTTTTCATGATGTCGATATTGCACCTGAAGGAAGTACGCTCAAGGAAACGTATAGCAATTTGGATCAAATTGTAGCGATGATCAAGGATTATATGAAAGATAGCAATACAAAATTGCTTTGGAATACAGCAAACAATTTCACAAATCCCCGTTTTGTAAGCGGTGCCGCGTCTTCAAATAATGCAGATGTGTTTGCTTATTCAGCAGCTAAAGTAAAAAAAGGATTGGAAATTGGGAAAGAGCTTGGTGGCGAGAATTATGTATTCTGGGGTGGACGTGAAGGGTACGAATCGTTATTAAACACGGACTTAAAGCTAGAAATGGATAACCTCGGTCGTTTCTTCCATATGGCTGCTGAGTATGCAAAAGAGATTGGTTTTGATGCGCAGTTCTTAATTGAACCAAAGCCAAAAGAGCCCACCACCCACCAGTATGACTTTGATGTGGCCACAGGTTACGCATTCTTACAGCATTATGGACTTGAAAATACGTTCAAATTTAACATTGAAGCGAATCATGCTACCCTTGCTGGTCATACATTTGAACATGAGCTTCGTTATGCGCGGATTCATGGCATGCTTGGTTCGGTTGATGCAAATCAAGGTGATCCACTACTAGGTTGGGATACAGATGAATTCCCAACTGACCTTTATTCCACAACGCTTGCGATGTATGAAATCTTGAAAAATGGCGGTCTTGGTCGCGGTGGTTTAAATTTTGATGCAAAAGTGCGTAGAGGATCATTTGAAGCAGAAGATTTGTTTCAAGCGCATATTGCTGGAATGGATACGTTTGCGATTGGTTTAAAAGTGGCCCAGAAATTAATTGAGGATAACGTGCTTGATGGCTTTGTTGAGAATCGGTATAACAGCTACAACGAAGGCATCGGACTTGATATTGTTGAAGGAAAAGCGAACTTCCATATACTCGAGG
Source organism: Bacillus sp. JCM 19041 (assembly GCA_001310375.1). Classification (GTDB taxonomy): domain Bacteria; phylum Bacillota; class Bacilli; order Bacillales; family Bacillaceae_D; genus Shouchella. Next base: position 33,094 of record BAXC01000004.1, read on the forward strand.
AGCATGCATTAAACATTGGCGAGATTAAAAATAAATCAGGCCGCGTTGAGACAATTAAAGCAACAATCAATCAATATTTGATGAATGCGTACGCCGATAAGTAAGGGGCTGTGGCAATGAGTTATGTTATTGGAGTTGATTTAGGAACGAGTGCAGTGAAGTTGCTCTTGGTGGATCAAGCTGGAGAAGTTGCGCTTGAAGTTTCGAAAGAATATCCTTTGTTGCATGAACAAGCTGGTTATAGTGAACAACGCCTGATGATTGGGTAGAGCAAACATTAGCAGGTCTAAAGGAAATCGTCGCTACATTCTCGGGAGACACTGGACAGATTGAAGGCATTAGCTTTTCAGGTCAAATGCATGGTCTCGTTTTACTCGATGAGGCACAGAAGCCACTTCGTCCGGCAATCCTATGGAATGATACACGCACAACAGCTGAATGCAAAGCGATTTATGAGAAGCTAGGTGTTGAAAACGTTCATAAATTAACAAAAAATCCTGTGCTTGAAGGATTTACGTTAACGAAACTTCTTTGGGTGCAAGCACATGAGCCAGAATTGTATGCAAGAGCAAGTCTGTTTATGTTGCCAAAAGACTATGTTCGGTTGAAATTGACAGGAGAAGTCCACACGGATTTCTCCGATGCAGCAGGAACGTTATTGCTTGATATTGAAAAGAAACAATGGAATGAAGAAATGTGCAAAAGCTTTCAGATTAAACCATCGATGTGTCCTCCATTAGTTGAAGCACAAGCAGAAGTAGGGACGCTTACTTCTGAAATAGCAGCCGAGACAGGGTTGCCTGCTTCCGTGCGTGTATTTGCTGGTGGGGCAGATAATGCATGTGGAGCAATTGGCGCAGGCATTTTAGAGGAAGGAAAGACGCTCGTAAGCATTGGAACATCTGGGGTGGTATTGTCTTATGAAGCAAGCGGTAGCAAAGATTTTGCGGGGAAAGTGCATTATTTTAATCATGGGGCACCAGGTGTATTTTATACAATGGGTGTCACGCTTGCCGCCGGTCATAGCTTAAGTTGGTTTAGGCAAGCGTTTTCGGAAGAGAAGCCGTTTGTGGAACTGCTTAAAGGGATCGGAAATATCCCACCAGGATCTGGCGGTCTTCTGTTTACTCCTTATCTAACAGGAGAACGAACGCCTCACGTTGATGCAGCGATCCGTGCCAGTTTTATCGGTATCGATGCCCGACATACTGAAGTACATTTTGTGCGAGCTGTATTGGAAGGGATTACATTTTCGCTAAGGGAATCGCTTGAGATCTTCCGCAGCCAAGGGAAAGAAATAACTGAAGTTGTTTCGATTGGTGGCGCAGTTAAAAGCAAACAGTGGTTGCAGATGCAAGCGGATATTTTAAATGTAGACATTGCGAAACTCGCAGGCGATCAAGGGCCTGGAATGGGTGCAGCCATGCTTGCAGCAGTTGGTTGTGGCTGGTTTAAATCGTTACGTGATTGTGCAGCTTCTTTTTTAAAGCAGGAAGCAATCTACCATCCTAATCCAGACCATGTACACCAATATAACCAGTTGTTCGCGCTTTATCGTGATGTCTACCCAGCAACTGCGAAACTAAGTCAAAAGCTCGCCAACTTTCGGTAATTGATGAAGAGGGAGCGATTGTTGTGCAAGTGACCAAAAGAAACGTAAAAAATGATTGGACGTTGTTTACGCTAGAAAATGATACAGGAATGAGCTTGATGTGCTTGATTTTGGGGGAATTGTTACAAGGCTTACTGTCCCTGATCGACATGGCAAAAGCGATAACATCGTACTTGCTTTTGATGATTTTGATGATTACAAGGATAACAAGCCATATTTTGGCGCGTTGATTGGGCCGGTGGCAGGACGAATTGAAAATGCTTCGTTCACGGTATGTGGCAAACAAATAAAACTGAAGCCAAATGAAGGACTGCATGAGTTGCACGGCGGCGAAGCGGGCTATCATCAAAAACTGTGGAAAGTGGAACCCTTTCAAACAGCCACAGAAGTAGGTGTTGTTTTACGAGGCAATTGGGATGATCGATTTCATGGCTATCCTGGCAGTGTGCAAGTGATCGTGACCTATACGTTAACAAATGAGAACGAATGGATGATCGCCTATCACGCAATAACGGATGAGATGACTCCGCTCACGTTAACGAACCATACGTATTTTAATTTGACTGGAGAAGTGACTAGCTCGGTTGCAGGGCATCATGTACAGATGAAAAGTGATGGCTATTTGGAGTTGGATCAAGAGCTCATTCCAACAGGTTTTATTGACTCCGGAAATGGTGGGCCATTCGATTTCTCGCGGGGCCGTCTTATTGAAAGTGGTATTGGTTCTGGTCATAAACAAAATCAAATTGCTGGTGGTGGTTACGATCATACTTCTTATTGGAAAAGGGCGCAAGCGTACATGCTCGTGTAAAAGAACCGACAAGTGGACGCGTTTTGACAATGGAAACGACACAACCAGGCGTTGTATTTTATACAGGAAATGGACTGAATGAGGATTTTGTCCTTACAGATGGGATGAATGCGCAAAAGCATAGTGGTTTTTGTTTGGAGACGCAAGGACCTCCCGCTTCGTTGCACCATAAAGGTTTGCCGTCAATATGGTTGAAGCCAGGCGAAGAATACAAGCATAAGACGGTGTACCGATTTTCAGTGGAATAAAGATATGGGAGTTGTTTGAATGGCGACAATGAAAGCGAATAGGTTGATTAGACAGGGTCAACTGGAAATGTGCGAGGTGGATAGCCAACGCCAGGCCCAGACGAGGTGTTAATCCGGGTTCGAGCGGTCGGGTTATGTGGTTCTGACATTCATTATTATGAACACGGCAAGATTGGTCCATATGTGGTGAAAGAGCCACTCATCCTTGGTCATGAAGTAGCGGGAGAAATTATTGAGGTTGGCGATGTCGTAACTCATTTTTCAATCGGACAACGAGTTGCAGTTGAGCCTGGGCAGACTTGCGGAACGTGCCGTTTTTGTAAGTCAGGGCGCTATAATTTGTGCAAGGACGTTCTTTCTTAGCGACGCCGCCATATGATGGTGCGTTTTGTGAATACATCGCCGTTAGACAGGATCTCGTCTTTCCGGTGTCAGATTCGATTAGCGATGAAACGGCTGCTTTAATTGAGCCTTTCTCTGTCGGTCTTCATGCAGTTGAACGTGGCCGTGTTACCTCAGGTGAAACGGTTGTCATTATGGGGATGGGACCGATTGGAATGATGGTGGCGATGGCGGCTAAACTTGTTGGTGCGACAACGATCATAGGCGTCGATTTTGAAGAGAGTCGATTACATGCATCCAAGGAAATGGGTGTGACTCATACGGTCCAGATCGGAAAAGAAGACGCTCATAAAAAGGTTGCACAGCTCACAGGTGGAGCTGGCGTAGATGTCGCGATTGAGACAGCGGGGAATGAAGCAGCGTTTGCAAACGCGGTCGCTGCCGTAAGTCGCGGAGGTAGAGTCGTTTTGGTTGGTTTGCCTCCAAAAGAAACGGCTGAGCTGAATGTCGCCCATGTGGTTGATAATGAATTGGATTTATTAGGGGTCTTTCGCTACCGGAATACGTATGCAAAGGCGGTTGCGTTAATTGAAGCACATCAATTGTGCTTTGATCCTCTAGTGACAGGACGTTTTTCGTTGGAAGAGACAGAAGCTGCATTTAATCGGGCGCTGGTTGATAAAGCGAATACGATCAAACTTGTTATTTATCCGAAGAAGCCTGCTTCCATTTAGTCGGAAGCAAGCTTTTTGTTTAATTTAACGATAAATTAATCCGGTGCTCGTCAAGGAATCGTTCTATGACAAACGATGCCCCACCAAGAACGCCAGATTGTTGACCAAGTTCAGAGAACATGATTTTAGTTGCGTCTTGCAAATGAGGAGGCAATTGTTTTTCTAACACTTCTAAAACAGGGTTTTCCAGGAAATCTTTCAGCAATGAGAAACGGTTTCCGATAATCAATACTTCGGGGTCCATGGCGTGGATGATGGAAATTAAGCCAGCACCGAGTGAGCGTCCAACTGAAGTCAGGACATTTAACACTTGAGGGTTTTGGTTGTATGCTTCCGCAAGCACATCTTCAAAGCGGATTGAATTAACCCTAGTTTACTTGCGACCGCATCAAGCAAAAATTGTTCTGAACAGGATAATTCCCAACATCCTTTGTTGCCGCATCGGCATCGTTTGCCATTGTAGTCAATCGACATATGACCAAATTCGCCTGCATAGCCATTTGCACCCTTAAACAATTGACCATTGCTGATTTGACCTGTGCCAATACCAATACTAATGCTCACATAAGCAACATGATCATAGTGCTTCCTGCGCCATATAACTTTTCACCGTAAGCACCAGCGTTGGCTTCATTTTCAACTAAAACAGGCAGTTGAAATGTTTGTTCAAGTGGCGTTTTGATATCAACGTTTGACCATCCTAGGTTAGGTGCGAGCAACACTTTTCCATTTGATTGAACAATACCAGGTACGCCGATCGCAATGCCACAAATGCCATATGGACTTGTGGGAGCAAGTTCGATTAATGAGGCAATAAGCTTTTTCGCTTCAGCTAAAACGTGTTCGAATGAGCGATCTGTAAATAAGAGAATTTCCTGCTGCAAAATTTTACCCGACAAGTCTGTTGCTACACCGATAATTCGGTTGACACCGATATCAATGCTAATAGTGTGTGCGGCTGCTTGGTTATAGTAAAGTAGCACGGGTTTCCGTCCGCCACTTGAATCACCTGTTCCGATTTCATACACAAACTGGCTTTCAATTAATTGAGCAACGAGCGTAGATACAGTCGCTTTATTTAATCCACTACGCTTAGCGATTTCTGCACGTGAAATGGGATGGTGGTTTTTAATGAGACGAAAAACGGTTGATTTATTAAAATCCTTCATTAATTCATGACTGGCATTTAACACAACAACAACTCCGATCATTGTTTACTCATTAAACATTATACGGACTTAAAACGTTGACAACAACTACAAAGAGACGTACATTAAAATAAACTTAGTTTAAAATTGAAACAAAGGCATATTCAACTTTTTTAAAAGATAAAAATAACAGCGCTTACAAAAAAGAGGAGGAGTTCGGAATGAAGAGAGCATTAATCTTTCAAGGCGGCTGGGATGGTCATGAACCAAAACAAGTGGCAGAACATTTGGAACAAGTGCTTAAAGAGGAAGGCTTTGATGTCAAAGTGACAGATACGCTAGACACATTAGCGCAAGAAGAGCTGACTTCGTATGATTTGATTGTTCCAAACTGGACTCAAGGAAAAATTGAAGCAGATCAATTAAAATCACTTATGGCAGCAGTAGAAAGTGGAGTAGGACTTGCTGGCTTGCATGGTGGCATGGGAGATTCATTCCGGATGGAAACCGACTATCAATTTATGGTGGGTGGTCAATGGGTAGCCCACCCAGGGAATGATGGCGTTCGCTATACGGTTAACATTAAGGACGCAAATGATCCGTTAACCGAAGGGATGGCCGATTTTGAAGTCGTATCAGAACAATATTATATGCATGTTGATCCAGCGATCGATGTGTATGCAACAACCACATTCCCAGTTGCAGAAGGTCCTCATACGGGTAATGGTACTGTCGAGATGCCCGTTGTTTGGACAAAAAAATGGGGTAAGGGCAAAGTCTATTATTGTGCATTAGGTCATGTCGCAGAAATTGTACGAATGCCTGAAGTAACGAAGCTGATGCGGAACGGCATGGTATGGGCAGCAAGATAAAAGGGGGAATGAAACGTGAATCCAATTAAAGTAGGAGTCATTGGCTGTGGCAATATTAGCTCGATTTATTTGGAAAACGCTCGCCGATTCGATTCGTTTGAGATTGTTGCTGTTGCTGATATCCAGGAGGCCCGTGCCAAGCAACAAGCAGAGAAATACAACGTAAAACGGGTCCTTTCTGTAGAGGAATTACTTACTGATGCTGATGTGGAGCTTGTTCTCAATTTAACCATTCCTTCTGTTCATGCGGAGATTGCCAAGAAAGCATTAGAAGCTGGCAAGCATGTGTATGGAGAAAAGCCGTTAACAGCAACACTTGAGCAAGGAAGAGAAGTATTGCAATTGGCACAAGAGAAAGGGCTATTTGTTGGCAATGCTCCTGATACATTTCTGGGTGGAGCCCATCAAACGGCGCGGCATATCATCGATTCGGGTGAAATTGGCACGCCGGTTTCGGCAACTGCCTTTATGATGAATCACGGGCATGAGCACTGGCACCCTGATCCTGCTTTTTATTACGAGGTAGGGGCCGGTCCAATGTTTGATATGGGGCCCTATTACTTAACAGCTCTTGTTAATATGATCGGACCAGCAAAACGCGTAACCGCTTCTACAGGTGTAGCACAGAAAACGCGGATCATTTCCAGTCAACCGAAAGCTGGGGAAAAAATCGAGGTGAAAACGCCGACGCAAATTAATGGCATTATTGACTTTGAAAATGGTGCGATCGCATCCATTATTACAAGTTTTGATACGTGGCACCACCGCCTTCCGTTTATTGAAGTGTATGGGACAAAGGGTAGTTTATCTGTCCCTGATCCAAACCACTTTGGAGGAGATGTACACCTTCGTGCAGAAGGAGAGAGTGAGTGGCGAGTAGTACCATCACGCTTTGAACATGAAGACAATAGCCGGGGAATTGGACTTGCGGATATGGCGACCGCAATTCAAGAAGGACGCCCAATTCGCCCGAGCGGAGAACTCGCTTTTCATGTGCTTGAGATGATGCACGGGTTTCACTATGCATCGGAGCAAGGCACCCATTATGAGTTAACAAGTAGCTGTGAGCAACCAGATGTGTTTCATATGCTGAAGACGCAAGACCGATAATGAATGGGGGATAAACATGGGGAAAAAAGATGTCCGGATTGGACTTGTCGGTTATCAATTTATGGGGAAAGCGCATAGCCATGCTTACCGGGATATTCCGTTCTTCTTTGAGACAGATGCGAATCCAATCTTACAAGCCATTTGTGGCCGAAACGAGGAAGCGGTAAAAGAAGCGGCGGATCAAATGGGGTATGCATCCTATGAAACCGATTGGCGTACCTTGATTGCGCGAGAAGACATTGATGTGATTGATATTGTGACACCCAACAATACTCATGCTGAAATCGCCATTGCAGCAGCAAATGCAGGGAAGCATGTGATTACTGAGAAGCCACTGGCGATGACAGTTGAAGAAGGGGAACGCATGCATGAAGCCGTTTCTCGAAATGGCGTAATCCATATGGTTTGCCATAATTATCGCTTTGTTCCTGCGATTCAATATGCGAAAAAGTTGATTGACGAAGGTCGAATTGGCAGAACGTATCATTTCCGTGCAAATTATTTACAAGACTTTATCATGAGTCCTGATTTCCCCCTCATTTGGCGTTTAAATAAAGACGTATGCGGCTCGGGAGCACTCGGGGACTTGGCTGCTCATAGCCTTGATGTGGCCCGCTTTCTTGTTGGAGAAATCGCCGAAGTCTCGGCAATGACAGAGACGTTTATTAAAGAGCGTCCAACTGGTGCAATGACTGGAGCCTTAGTGCCAAAGTGGAAGGCGGAGAAATGGGCCAAGTGACCGTTGATGATGCAGTGGCGATCATTACTAAGTTTGAGAATGGTGCAATGGGCACTTTTGAAGCAACTCGATTTGCAGGTGGGAACCGCAATCGCAACCAATTCGAGATTAACGGAGAGAAGGGGTCGCTCCGCTGGAATATGGAAGATATGAATAAGTTAGAGCTGTATGTAGCAGATGATGAAGTCGGGATGCAAGGGTTTCGGACGATTGATGTAACGGAAGAATCGCATCCATACATGGACGCGTACTGGGCTGCTGGGCATATGATTGGCTATGAACATACATTTATCCACCTGCTGCACGAATTCCTGCAAGGTGTCGTCCATGGCAAGCAGCCGAAACCTAATTTCTCTGATGGTCTCAAGAATCAAGTGGTTCTTGCGGCAATTGAAGAATCAGCTAAAAGCGGCATGCGTCTATCAGTCGCAGAATACCGTGATACAGTGAAAAACACCCAGTGATGGGGATTCCAGGCCAATAATAAATTTGTACGTAGCCAACGACATATACGTAGGCTCATGTGGGAGAAATGACGAAGACGAGACTCGCAGTTACGCTGTGAGTCTCGTCTTCGTCTTCGTCTGCGGAAAGCAACGTGTATGCCTGGAGCGAGAACAAAGCGCGAAAGGCATCGTCTATTCATTCATCAATGAAAAAGCTTGCCTTGAGGTGCTATGTAAATCAAACGAAACATTTTGCCTTAATTTCGGCAGTATCTCGTCTAAATGAATAAATTGTTCCATGTAGAAGACGCCGATAGGAGATTTGTTTTCCATTATTTTAGCAGCAACGATGGCAGCTGTTTCACCAGTGATTGTCGTATTGTCTCTTCCGTAAATATAGGTTTCGTAATTCCTAATCTCTCCTTGTTTTACCCCCTTTGTTTCAACCTTCACGATGTATTGGTCAGATCCAATTTTTAATTTCTGAAAGATATTTAAAGCAGCTACAAGAAATTTTATGAAGAGGTTTCTTACTCCCTTTATTTTAAGTAAATGAAAGATCCCTAACCTTTTTAAGAAAGCTAATGCAATGGTCGAAAAGGAAGAATCATAAAAAAAGCGTGAGGAAACCGTTTCAATTCCTAATGTGGTAGGCAATATATGTTGGTCCGCAAGATCAAAGCGGTAAGCGGTCCTAGTTCCAATCGCACGGTTAAACATTCTTTTCTTACCATCAGTAAAGCTACTCACTAATTGTTCTGATCCGTTTATTTTTACGGAAAACGACTTGTTTAGATTTGAAACCAACCACTTTACCCCATCATATCCATGAGATTCACCTATCCCAAGCATTAAATACAAATCTGTGCTCAGGATTTCATCAAAATCTTCCATGCATTGTTTTACTAGAAGGTTGGATAGTCCAGGAGCTAATCCAACACCTAAAACAAAGGTTGATTCGTTTTCTGGTACTTTATCATAAAGTGTTTTCACTCTTGAGAGGGATTCATAGGAAGGAGAGATATTTAAATAGTGTATATGGTGTTTTATGCAATACGCTGCAAGCTCTGTATCGTCTTGATCAATGCACATCAGACAAAGAGCGACACTATTTAATTGTGGATCGCTTTTATCGAATTGATGTATATCTAACATCATTGGTAAAACAGTTTCATTCATTTCAGTTGAAAAAGCTTGGGCTTTCTCAAGGTTGCGCTCTGCAGCAATAACGTTTCCTGGAAAATCGTGTACAAGCCGCCTGCAAATGATTTTACCAACTTGGCCGTAGCCCCCGACTACTAAAATAGTGTTTCTCTCCATTACATCCTCATTTCCTCATCGTCCTACAACTTTAATCGATTTCTGACGACGTCATTTAAACGATCTAGACCTTTAGCTAACTGATCTAGTCTTTCGTAAGCATAAGACAAGCGAATGTGGTGATATTCATTTCGGTCATACAAATAGCCAGGATTAATTAGTACATTAAATTGCAGTAGTTCTTTAAATAAATCTTTCTTAATAATGGGTTGATTAAATCGCAGCCAAATGTAAAAGCCCCCTTTTGGTGACTCCCATGTGGCTATGTCTGCAAACCTTTTGTATAGCAGAGCTTCGGTATAATGGGCACGCTTTTGTAACGTTGTACGTAATGAATTGAGATGGGTTTCAAAAAGTCCCGATTGAAGCCAGTAAGTGACGATCTCCTGTGAAAAACCGCTCGCGCCATAGTCCATTTGCATCTTTAAATCGGCAAGACTATTAATAATTGGTTCTGGTGCAGTGATCCAACCAATTCGCAAACCAGGCTGATCGTTTTTGACATCCCGCCGACATAGACGATTTGTCCACTTGTATCCATTGCTTTCAACGTCGGCGGGGGCTTGATGAAAGTAAGATCGCCATATACATCATCCTCTACGATCGGAATTTGGGCTTGGATGCATCGTTGCATTAAAACGCTGCGTTCTTTTTCTGACATGATCGTACCAGAAGGGTTATTTAGTGTAGGTATGGTATAGAAGAATGCGTTTTTCTTGGCGAAGTTCCGATCTCCTTCTTCTAATGGTACGAGCTGCATCCCAGCTGCTTGGAAAGACTGGATTGATTCAACGTAAGAAGGAGGGGAATAATAAACCGTTGAACGTTGTGCGAGCAATCCAAAAGAAATGAGTTGGAGTGCCTGCAATGCACCAGAAACGATCAAGATGTTTTCGGGCGCAGCGCTGATCCCTTTTTGGGCTAAATAGGATGCTACAGCTTTTCTTAATTGAGCGCTACCTTTTGGTGAGGAGTAACGAATGTTTTCCTCAGTTAAATCCATTTTAGACAAAGAAACACGGAGCTCCTTTGCTGGTAACAACTCAGGTGAAAGCTCGCCAGTTCCGAGACGAAGGACTTCGCTTTTTTGTTCAAACTCGTTTATTAATTGGATCGTCTCGACATTCGGTGTATAGAGGCTATTCTTCATATGTGCATTCCAATTTGGTTGCTTACGGGCTAATAGCAACTCCCATCCATTGCTAGAAACAAATGTACCACCGCCATGTGTTGTTTCTAGCACTCCTTTTGCTTTTAATTCTTCAAAGACTTGAACAATTGTACTGCGATTTACTCCTAGGTCTCTCGCAAGCTGCCGTTGCGATGGAAGTTTCGTGGAGATGGGCCAATCGCCACTTTCGATATGGTTAAGCACCCAGTCATGGATTTGAGTAAACAACGTTTTCGAGTCTGATCGCTTAGGTTTCCAGTTCATTGGTTCTCCTTTCTAAAGAAAAAGTGGTTGGGTGAATTAGTAACTAATTGGTTGTTTTATATTTTTTGAATCACCATTATGCTAATGATAACAACAAAAATGATCAGTCAGAAAGGGAAATTGGATGGTTGCTGCAATGGTTCATGGACTTATCTTATCATTAGGATTAATTATACCGATTGGTCCACAAAACATTTTTATTTTAAATCAAGGCGCTGCACACAGGGGAATGAGGGGAGCGCTGCCAGCCGTTCTTGCTGCTGCTATTTCGGATACGCTATTGATTCTTCTTGCAGTGTTTAGTGTATCGGTGCTTGTGCTTGCCATCCCGGCTCTAGAGCTTGGAATGTACGCGATCGGTTTTTGCTTTCTCATGTTTATCGGCTACTCGATTTGGAAGAACAGTTTCAGCGTTCAAAGTGGGGGAGCACCCCCTCTATCTGCTCGTAAGCAAATGATGTTTGCCACATCCGTTTCACTCATCAATCCTCATGCAGTCATTGATACCGTTGGCGTAATCGGCACAAATTCACTTCACTATCATTTCTTTTATGAAAAGGTAGCTTTTGCGGTTGTTTGTATTGGCGTTTCATGGGTTGCGTTTATAGGATTGGCATGGGTAGGTGGTTGGGTTCGTTCAGTAGATGGGAAAGGGCATTTGATGAAGATGATTAACCGTTGTTCAGCAATTGTCATTTGGGGTGTTGCGCTTTTTATTGGTTATCAGTTAATAAAAAGGATAAGCGAGGTCGTTACGTAGTTAGAATTCGAGGAGAGTTGGGATGAAGAGCTCAGGATTCGGGGTAGGAGCTCAGGATTCAGGGGTAGAAGCTCAGGATTCGGGGTAGGAGCTCAGGATTCAGGAGGAGTTCAGGGTTCAGGAGGAGGAGCTCAGTATGAAGCCCCTCCTCTCCCGTCACTTGAGCAAGTCTCTAGTTTATCTCTTTACAATGGGACGTTAATAAAAAGTCACCGTTCAAACAGTACTTCCCCTGTTTGTGCAACGCTATAGCCGCCTAATGCTGCAATTTCTTCCTTAAAGGAATCGGATTTTAAGATGGAAAGAGTTTGTTCAATTAGTGCGGTGTTTTCCGCTTTCTTAAGTAGAACAAGATCGTATCGTTCCTCAATTAATGGGACAAATTCGGTTCCTACCGTTTTCGCGGCTTTTTCAATGCCAATGCCTACGTCGGCGCGCTTTTGTTTGACTGCGCTCGCAACGCTTAAATGACTTGTTTCGGCATGCTCGTATCCTTGGAGTGTTCTATATTCAATGTTGTTTGCCTTTAGTTTTTCATCTAACAGCACACGTGCGCCAGAGCCGATTTCACGGTTTACAATCGTTAATCCTTCTTTGCCCAAATCGCTCCAGTCATATAGCTTTTTAGGGTTGTTTTCTTGTACGTAAAATCCAGCTTGTCTACTGAGTAAGTTGACTACGAGATAAGATCTTCCAGTTAAGATACGGTTAATATAAGGCAAGTTGTACTCGCCTGTTTCTCCGTCATAAAGATGAACGCTCACGATGTCTCCTTCGTTTTGATACATTGAAATTAAACTATTTAAACTACCGTGATAGGAACGGAGTGGACGCCAGTTTTGATTTTGATCTAAATGTCTTCCAAGTATGTCTAAAGAGATATCCTGCCCACTTATGACTACAGAGCGATGCGGAGTGGGCGACGGTTCTGTAAACACAGGGACCTCGCTAGGCATTTTATTTTTATGTTTATAGGCTTCTAAATCAGGAGCGTCAACACGCATCTGTTTGCCAACCCGGTAGGCTGGTAGTTTGCCTTTTTTAATTAAATCGTAAACGGTTAGTTTCGATACTTTGAGCATTTGAGCAATTTCTTCTGTCGTATAGGATCCCTCATGCATGTCCGATACCTTCCTTTCTCTTCTAGAATCATTTTAACAGATTCCGACAAATTGATCGGAAATGAAAACTAGTTATATCTAAATAGATTTACTTATAACTAAACATAACTTATAGTAGGGTAAGATAATACTTAGGAGTGGCTGGATATGAAAAAAATAGGGTATAGCGTAATCGTTACCTGCTTGCTTTTGTCAGGGTGTGGCACAACAGCAGAGGATGAAACGCCAGAAATTATGGTAATGGCAGCGGCAAGTTTAACCGATGCATTGGACGAAATTAAAGCGCTTTATGAAGAAAAAGAAGATGTTGAACTAGTTATCAATCATGGTTCTTCTGGACAACTTAGAGAGCAAATTACGCGAGGCGCTCCCGCAGATTTATTCCTGTCTGCTTCTTTATCGGATATGGAACGATTAGGTGAAGAAGACGAGGTGTACGAGTCGGCAAATCTATTACTTAATCAGCTTGTCTTTATTGCAACACCAGAGGCTGCGGAAGACTTAAATGAGTGGAATGATTTGCTTAGCGAGGGCATTCAGGGTATTGCAATGGGAAATCCAGAAAGTGTACCTGCGGGTAAGTATGCACTGCAAGCATTTGAATCTCTTGATATATGGGAAGAAATTGAGGCGAATACGCGGTACGGGTCGGATGTGCGACAAGTGCTTACATATGTAGAAACAGGAAATACAGACGCAGGTCTTGTATACGAAACCGATGCGCTCACGTCTGGTGACGAGATTGTGATTGTCGATCATGCCCCTGAAGATACTCATGATCCGATTGTTTACCCGATTGGCTTGTTGGAAGATGCTGCTGAGAACGCGGCAGCGGCTGAGTTTTATCAATGGTTACAAACGGATGAGCCACTTGAAATTTTTGAGTCCTACGGATTCAACAGGAATTAACGGATGGGCGTAGAGTTTTGGACTCCGATTATTGTTTCGCTCCGAGTTGTTGCAGTAGCAAGCATCCTTTCATTTGTGCTTGCTGTTTTCGCTGCATGGATGCTAAAAAAGCGCCGTTTTAAAGGGAAGGTGTTTGTTGAAACGGTTCTGATGCTTCCCCTTGTCTTACCGCCAACCGTTATCGGGTTTGGGTTACTGACGATATTTGGTCGTAGAAGCTTTATTGGCGAATGGTTTGAGCATCTGTTTAATCAGCCAATTGTTTTTTCTTATCTGGCTGCTGTCATCGCGGCAACGGTTGTTGCTTTTCCTCTTATTTATCAAATGTTAATAAACGGTTTTGAAGCCGTTGACGATGACCTAGAAGCAGCAGCGCGGCAAATGGGTGCAAGTGAGTGGAAGGTCTTTTATTATGTGACGTTGCCACTAACTTGGCGGGCACTTGTATCAGGCTATATGCTTGGCTTTGCTAGGGCGCTTGGTGAGTTTGGGGCAACGCTAATGTTTGCAGGAAGCATTTTTGGCGTCACTCAAACGATTCCGACGAGCATTTTTATTGCCGTTGAATCTGGCAATATGGCACTTGCTTATTATTGGGTGATATCAATTGTTGTGTTTGCGTTTGTGCTACTCGCGTTTGTGCAGCGGATAAAAACAATAGGGAATAGATAGTAAAAAAGCGCCGTCATTGCAATAACGGCGCTCTTCTTTTTTACAACCAGCTCCCACGGTTACCATGTGATTGAACAAGGCGCCACATTTGATGACGATGATTGCGGTTTTTAGGGTCGACGCCGCAATTCATGAGCCACTTTGCATGTTGGTCCCGTTGTTCGGGTGTAATGGGAACTTCTAGGCATTGAGATAGCTCATCAATCATACCGCAGCAGTTGCCATAGTCTTTTAAATCTTGGTGACGCTGGCGAGCGAGAACACGGCACACGCGGTGGAAGTGTTTGGGGTGTTTCATTTTCGAACGGAAGGTGCGCATTAAATGGGGATCAATGGTAGACATAAATGCTCCTTTCAAGCACGTTGTTTTATTACCAGCACAATGGCACGGTTGCTACACTATATGTGGGAGACTAGGGTGTGGATAGGGCTAATCCCATGCTAATTCCGCATTTGGGTGTGCTCGTATTTCTGTGCATAATGGCTAATAGCGACAAGAGGCCAGATGTAGCGGTAGCTATGATAGTGAATATAGAATTGCCCTGGAAGGCCAGCTCCTGTCGGGTAGTTGGTTCGTTTGCTCTCTTCTTGCATCCACTCAAGCAAACAGCTAAGTGTTTGCTGCATCGCAGATGTTGGTTGTTCGTGTACTGCCACAAGTGTATCTAATGCCCAAGCCGTATGCACGACAGTTGAATAGGTAAGAGGGACAAAGTGGTCTTCGATATCACTCATGCAGGATTCGCCCCACCCTAAATCGGATAAGCGCGCTGATTCAAGCCATTTCATCGCTCTGATAATCGATGGGTGAGAAGAAGGAAGCCCTGCCGCCCGCATACCTGTCACAGAAGCCCAAGTTCCATAAATATAGGAAATCCCCCAGCGTCCTTTCCACGATCCATCCTCTTGTTGATGCTTGACAAGCCAGTCGACTCCCATAGAAATAGTAGGGTGTGAGTAGTCCATGCCTACATTTCTACTTAGAAATTCAATTGTTCGACCAGTCAGGTCTGCTGCTGATGGATCAAGCGCCGTGTCTGCTAGATTTTGCAAATTTAACAATCGAACGAGAGATGAACGGCTGTTTTTCTCAAATGCTGCCCAGCCGCCATCTTTGTTTTGCCGCTCCAAGAGCCAGCTGACCCCTGCACGCCACGCAGTTCGATAATGAGGCTCCTGGGCAAATGGTGTAAGAGCGCGCAGAGCCGCTTGTGTGTCATCGACATCAGGATGAATGGAATTGCTTTTAGAGAACCCCCAGCCGCCGTTTTGCGTATGGCGCTGTTCGATCAGAAAGCCTGTTGCCCTTTGGAAAGAAGGGTCGTCGCTATGAATGCCTGCAGCCTGCATAGCGCTTGCAGCTAGAGCGGTATCCAAATCGCAGATGGGGAGTTTTGCAAATGAAGAGTGGTGCCAACTTCATCCATATGACCGATGAGTCCATGTAAAGCTTGCTCGATCAGAGGTGAATCGGTCTTATAGCCAAGCGCAAGCATGGCATATACCATAAAGAGTGTTGCGCTTGCGTAACTATGCAATGTGCCATCATCTTCAATATGGGAAAGCATGTACTTCTCCGCTTTTTGATAAGAACGGCGCTTAAAACCATTTGTTTTCTTTGCTTCTTGTTTAGATAGCTTCTTATATTTGCGGCTTACATATAATTGGTGAATCGTTTCTTTGTTTGGAACTTCAATTGAAAATCGGCTATGGCCGAGAATAAGCAAAGGAGCGAAGTGCGTACGTACATAGGAGCTAAGCCGGTGAAAGCTTAACGGAAGCCAGCGTGGGAATCCTAAAACAAATAGTGGTATTGGAAAGCGCGCAGGCCAAGGGTAGAGCTTATGCAGTGCAAGCATAAATTTTGTGGAAATATGTGCGTTTTCGACTCCTCCATTTTGCAAAATATATGCAGCTGCCGCTTTCATAGCAGGTGCTTCTTTACCTAATCCATCAGATAAGAGTAACGCTACGTATGCTTCAATTGTCGACGAAAGATGCCTTGATCATCAGGGAATTGCTTCCAATATCCGCAATTGGATTGGCTAGTAATCAGTCGCTTTTGCAAAGCATTGATAATCGTTTTGTTACCGTTGAGAGATGAGAGCAAAAGCAACAGGTACGCGTCTGTCATTGGTCCGGACTCAAAGCAGAATACAAATGAGCCATCGTCTTGTTGGTGTTGTCTAAGTGTACGTAAACTAAATGCTTGTGCAGCAGCAATACGGTCCGTTAGGTTCATGATCCTCCCCCATCATCAGACGTTTAAAAGCTTGCGTGAAATTAATGCTTCTTGCACATCCTATGAAGAAGGAAGTCAGACGGGCAGGGACGACACCCAATGACCGTAAAAAAAGCTCTAAAAAAAGAGTCTAGGGTAGGTGATACAAAAGTGATTTATATTCTTTTTGCCTTTTTGGCCGCTGTGACCGTATTTGCGGCAGTGAAGTTATCAGGCTATGCAGATGTTATTCAACAGAAAACTGCAATGACAGGTTTTTTTGCAGGTGCTGTTTTAATTGCAGGTGCAACTTCACTGCCGGAAGTGACGACAAGCGTAACAGCCGGGGTTATTCGTAGCCCTGATTTAGCGGTCGGGAACGTCCTCGGCAGCAATGCGTTTAATTTATTTGTATTAGCCGCTGTTGATATGTGGTTTAGACGAAAGAAAATGTATGTACATGTGTCGAAGCAATCGGCTATACCTGCGTTGTTGGGCCTTGTCTTAACGCTAATTGTAGCAAGTGCTTTTCTTATACGGACTTCTGTTAGTTTTCTAGGAATTGGGCTTGATGTATGGCTGATTATCGCTTTATATTTTGGAGGTGTGTTTTATTTAAATCAGGCGAATAAATTACCTGATGAACCACCTGCTGAAACGAAAACAACCTTGTCACTAAAGGGCGCAATCATTCGCTTTGTTATTGCTGCACTTATTATTATGGCTGCCGGCTCATACTTAACAGTGCTAGGTGATGAAATCGCAGTAATCACTGGGCTTGGTCAATCCTTTATTGGTAGTTTACTTATTGCTGGCGCGACCTCGCTGCCAGAAGTGTCGGTCGTATATCTTGCTTTAAAACGTGACCAGTTTAATGGAGCAGTTGGCGTCATTATTGGAAGCAATATGTTTAACTTAATCCTGCTTGGAGTGGCTGATTTATTTTACAGGGACGCTACGCTAATCCGTGATGCCAGCTCGGTCCATTGGATTACATTGCTTGCTCTTTTAATTCTTACAACGATTGTGCTCGTCGCAATTTATTTAAACAAAGGGTTAAAACGAGTGAGTTGGTTGCCATCGTTAACGGTCATTGCAGGTTATTTGCTTATGACCGTATTGCTTTACATGTATTCCGTTAATTGATCTCTTCTAACTGATTGTCACTTCCGGCTTCGTCTATGCTTGCTTCATTTTCGTCGTTATCATCAAGCGATTTTGTCTCACTTAGAGCAGACAGGACTGCGCCAATCGCTTGAATCCAACTTCCGACAGCGTTCAAGCGCTCTTCGTGCCCGTCAACTTCGAAATCAAGGATGCCAGCGAGAGCTTGCATGGAGTTGCCAATTACTTGGAGGAGATCACCATAAAAGGCGTATAAAGCAGCTATGCTTATATCCTCTTTTAAGTCCTCGGAGAAAGAAACCGCACCACCAGCGGCTTGAAATAAGTTTCCTTTAATTGTTAATGTTTGTTCAAGATCTTCATCAATTGGCAGAACAAGAGCACCAACAATAATGGAATTTCCTGTTGCTTGAATGGCGTTACCGGCCTGATTGAGAGAGCCGGGTTCATTGGTATCAGCCAAAAGGCCGTTACCTGTGGCTTGCAAGACATTGCCCCATAGACCGAGGGAGTCAGTTGCTTCCTCGGGTCTTGTCTCTGAAGGAGTGTCGCCGACAGCGGCAACAATGGTCCCAATTGCTTGAATCCAAGCGCCTGTAAACGATTTTGTTGAGTTGCCCATTGTTCCACCTCTTCAGAAAAAGCTGCTTTGTCATTGTATTCAAATGAAGATAGAGATGTTCGTCTAGAGGTCACGAGACAACGACTGATTGCAGCTGCTTTTGTTCGAAGAATAGCCTTAATCTGGATCAAGGTCGAAGGTACTTTCAATCATGTTCGACAAGCTAAAGCTGTCCTAACAGGATCAGCTTTTTGTCATTATTTGTCCCCTTTTGCAGATTAAATGGAAAGGTTGGGCTATTCTTGTTAGAATATATGTAAGCGTTTTCTATTGGCTTAACTACTGTGTTGAGAAGGGGACGATTTTAATGAGTAAAATAATCGGTTCAACTGACCAAGTAATGGACCAAATTCAAGACGGTGCAACGCTTGTTGTTGGTGGGTTTGGACTATGTGGCATACCTGAACATTTAATTGCAGCTGTAAAAGAAAAGGGTGTGAGGGACCTCACAGTTGTCAGTAATAATTGTGGAGTTGACGATTTTGGTCTTGGGCAGCTGCTTGAAGACAAGCAAATAAAAAAAATGATCGCTTCTTACGTAGGTGAAAACAAGCAATTTGAACAGCAGTTTCTAAATGGAGAACTGGAAGTGGAACTTGTCCCACAAGGTACCCTTGCTGAAAGGCTGCGCGCAGGAGGAGCTGGGATTCCGGCCTTTTATACAGCGACAGGTGTTGATACGCCGGTAGCAGAAGGCAAAGAGGAAAAAGAGTTTGATGGCAGACGTTATATTATGGAGCATGGCATTATCGGCGATGTTGCATTAGTAAAGGCGTGGAAAGCTGATCCGTTTGGAAACCTTGTATTCAGAAAAACATCACGCAATTTCAACCCGTTAGTAGCAACCGCAGGCAAGGTCACCATTGTTGAAGTAGAACAGTTAGTTGAGCTCGGTGAACTTGATCCAGACGAAATCCATACTCCAGGTGTTTACGTGCAGCATGTATTTGTTGGTGACTCATTTGAGAAGCGGATTGAACGTAGAACGGTAGCTCAAGCGGGAGGGGGAAACTAAAATGAAGGAGACACGGAAACGTATTCTCGAGCGAGCGGTAAGAGAAATAAAAGACGGAATGTGTGTCAATTTAGGAATTGGTATGCCTACGCTTATTGCCAATATGATTCCAGATGACGTTCACGTAATGTTGCAGTCAGAAAACGGTTTACTTGGCATTGGTCGGTACCCAACTGAAGAGGAAGTTGACCCCGATTTAATCAATGCTGGCAAAGAAACGGTGACGGCTAAAACCGGCGCGTCTTACTTTGATAGTGCTGAATCATTTGCGATGATCCGTGGAGGACATATCGACTTAGCGGTTCTTGGTGGGATGGAAGTATCGGAAACAGGCGACCTTGCCAATTGGATGATTCCAGGAAAAATGGTTAAAGGCATGGGCGGGGCAATGGATCTTGTCCAAGGTGCAAAAAAAATTGTTGTCATTATGGACCACACAAATAAATACGGCGAATCAAAAGTAAAGCAAACCTGTTCATTGCCGTTAACGGGAAAAGCAGTTGTTGATTTGCTCGTAACCGATTTAGCTGTCTTTTCATATGAAGACGGGCAAATGACGTTAATTGAATTGCAAGATGGTGTGACGTTAGAAGAAGTGAAGCAGGCAACGGAAGCGAGTTTTCGTGTTGGACTTAGCGTTTAATAAGTAAGGTGAAAAAGCCCAGGAGCTTGTGCTCGTGGGCCTTTTAGCTGTTTTTTTGCCAAACCCCACCACCGCTTGGGGTAAAACCGCACCTCTTATAAAAAGAAGTATGTTTTGGTACGTAAGAAATGGTAATGATTTCAAGTCCAAATCGATTGGCCTCTTGTAACAAAGCTTTTACGAGGTCTGTGCCGATTTCTTGACCTTGATAATCAGGATCGACAATGATGTCTTCCATATAGCCGTGTTCAAGACCCATGCCACAAATATAGCCAAACCCAATTAGGTTTCCGGATGAATTTATAGCGGCTGCATAGAAGTTGCAGCGCTTAAATAATGTGGGGAAATCCTTGTCTCGTCTACCCCATCCAACTTTTTCTCTTAAGGAGGGCACTGCATCATTTGCTAGTGGAGGGTTTATGTTGATTGTATAGGACAATACTTGCACCACCTTCCTTTAATCGTCTTCCGTGTGCACGATAGGGATATATATCAAAGTGGGAAGCACCAGTGTTTTGACGATACGCTTCATGTTTAATCGGCAAGTCGTCATAATAAGAAACATCGCTTTCTTGATAAGGAGCGTACCCATTCGCCTGAATCCATTCAACGATCTTTGTGTATGTTTCTTCGATGTCCCTTCCTCATGCCTCGCTACAAGATAAGTCATTTCAGGAATCTTTATATCTACCATTCCTTCAGGAAGGATTTGCTGTTCAATCACTTCGTAAACGGAATAATGGACAAATCCATCTTGTCGCGTATGGTAATTGAGGCCAACCGGTTGGGGATAGCTTCTACTAAATTTAATTCATCAACACGCTTTTGCATTTCTTCTATTGTGTCTTGCAGTGGACGAAAGTCAGTATAAGACACGTTACAAACCAAACCGATTGCTAGGTAAGGGGGCAGCGTTTTAATTTCGTAATCGCTCATTTTTGTTTCCTCCTATAATAAAAAGTATGTTCATCTGTTTTATTCTCTATTTACGATGCAATTCCTGTCCTTTAATCAGCGAAAATCCTATAGATGTTGTTTGACTGATGATAAAGCGAGCCAGCATAATAGATAGGAGAGAGACCGCTTGAAAGGATGACGTTTTATGTACCAAAATTTAGAAGAATGCATTGTTGATTTAGAAGCTCATGGTCACCTCGTACGTATAAAAGAAGAAGTGGACCCCTACTTAGAAATGGCTGCCATTCAGCGCCGTACATACCAAGAAGGTGGACCAGCTATTTTATTTGAAAATGTGAAAGGCTCAAAATATCCTGCTGTTGCGAACTTGTTTGGCTCGATTGAACGAAGCAAATTTATGTTCCGTAAAAATTGGGATAAAGTTGAACAAATTATTGCCTTGCGCGATGATCCGATGAAGGCGATTAAAAGTCCACTAAAAAATGTTGGCAACGGTTTTTCGGCGCTAGCCGCACTACCAATGAGGAAGCCTGGTTTAAATGGTTCCCAGCTTGAAGAAATCAAGCTCTCTGACATTCCATTTATCCATTCCTGGCCAGATGATGGCGGCGCATTTATCACATTACCACAAGTCTATTCCGAAGATCCGGACAAGCCAGGTATGATGAACGCAAATGTAGGTATGTACCGCGTGCAGCTCAACGGAAATGAGTACGAACAAGACAAGGAAGTTGGCTTGCATTACCAGATTCAACGCGGTATTGGTGTCCATCAGACGAAAGCGGCGAAGAAAGGCGAGCCGTTAAAAGTGAGTATTTTTGTTGGTGGACCACCTGCTCATACATTGTCTGCAGTGATGCCGTTACCAGAAGGACTAAGCGAGATGTTGTTTGCAGGGCTCCTTGCAGGACGTCGCTTTCGTTACGGCTATGTAGACGGTTATTGTGTGAGCCATGATGCCGACTTTGTTATTACGGGTGACCTGTATCCGGATGACACAAAGCCTGAAGGGCCTTTCGGTGATCATTTAGGTTATTACAGTTTGACGCATGAGTTCCCTGTATTAAAAGTGCATAAAGTCTATGCACGTAAAGGGGCGATTTATCCATTCACCGTTGTTGGGCGACCGCCGCAGGAAGATACAAGTTTTGGAGCGCTTATTCATGAGCTAACTGGTGACGCGGTGACACAAGAGCTACCAGGAGTAAAAGAAGTTCATGCGATTGATGCAGCGGGTGTGCATCCACTCTTATTTGCGATTGGTAGTGAGCGTTACACACCTTACCAAAAAGTGAAACAACCGACGGAACTGTTAACGATCGCAAATCGCATTCTTGGCTTTGGCCAGCTTAGCTTGGCAAAATATTTGTTTCTTACGGCAGAGCAAGATGAACCAGTAAGTACACACGATGAAGAGGTATTTCTTCAATATATATTAAAGCGAATCGACTTGAAGCGTGATTTGCATTTCCAGACAAATACGACGATCGATACGCTGGACTACAGTGGGACAGGCTTAAATAGTGGCAGTAAAGTTGTGTTTGCAGCGTATGGTGATGTAAAACGAGAATTATGCACAGAAGTACCTGAAGTACTTCTTGATGCAAAAGCAATTAAACGGGCCGACTTAATTATGCCTGGTGTGATTGCTGTTGAAACAAAGGCGTTCAAAGACTATGCTCAAGCAAAAAAAGAGATGACAACCTTAACCAATGCTCTCGCAAAGGAGGGTGGACTTGAAGATTGCCCGTTAATTATCCTTTGTGATAACAGTGAGTTCGTCAGCGAATCATGCAGAACTTCCTCTGGGCGACGTTTACCCGCAGCAATCCATCTCATGACATGTATGGTGTGAATAGTTTCACAGAGCACAAGCACTGGGGCTGTGACAACGTCATTATCGACGCGCGCATTAAAGGGCATCACGCGCCTCCATTAATTGAGGATGAGGAAATAGAACAACGTATTAATCGCTTCTTTGAAGCAGGAGGCGTGCTTTCAAAAGAGAAATAACGTAAAAACTAGTCGAGTGTTTGTCTTCAGTGTGAACCAACCCATTATTATGTGGGTTGGTTTTTTACTTGTTACGAGCATAATCAAGCGCTGACTAGCACAGACTCTTATGAAAGACACCCTCTGAATTTCATTTGTTGACATTTATCTCGAATTAAGTATAATTGAATTAGAGATAAAAATTAATGAAACGATTCGCCACTTTAAGGAGGCAATGATACATGAATCATTTAAAAGGAATTCACCATGTTACTGCGATTACTAGCAGCGCGGAAAAAAACTATGACTTTTTCACACATGTTCTCGGCATGCGTTTAGTTAAGAAGACAGTGAATCAAGATGACATTCAGACATACCACTTATTTTTTGCTGATGATAAAGGGAGCGCAGGAACGGATATGACGTTCTTTGACTTTCCTGGAATTCCAAAAGGATCACACGGAACCGATGAGATTTATAAAACGTCGTTTCGAGTGCCAAACGATCATGCGCTTGATTACTGGGAAAAACGATTTGACCGCTTAGGTATAAAACATATTGGTATAAAAGAAGTGTTTGGCAAAAAGACGTTATCCTTTGTTGATTTTGATGACCAGCAATACCAGCTCATTTCAGATGAAGAAAACGAAGGGGTAGAATCAGGAACCCCGTGGCAAAAAGGCCCAATTCCTTTGGAACATGCAATTACAGGTCTTGGACCAATCTTCGTTCGAGTGGCGAATGTAGACTTCTTTAAACAAGTATTGGAAAACGCACTTCACTTTAAGCAAATTGCTCATGAAGGATCGTTTTTCCTTTATGAAGTAGGCGAAGGTGGTAACGGCGCGCAAGTGGTTGTTGAGCATAATATGATCTTGCCAAGAGCGCGCCAAGGATATGGCACTGTCCACCATGCTGCTTTTCGAGTTGAAGACCGTGCAGTATTAGATGAGTGGACCAATCATTTAGAATCAATGGCTTTAGCACATCAGGTTATGTTGATCGCCACTTCTTTGAGTCGCTCTATGCTCGAGTATCTCCACAAATTCTATTTGAATTTGCAACAGACGGACCTGGCTTTATGGGAGATGAGCCTTACGAAACGCTTGGAGAAAAACTATCGTTGCCGCCATTCCTTGAACCAAAACGCGAGTATATTGAGAGCGTTGTGCGCGAAATTGATACTGTACGAAGTGATAAAGACTATACAAAAGAATAAACAGGTCTTGTCCCGAAAACTCCTTTTTAAGGAGTTTTTGGGATTTTTTATTGTTATTGTTCTACGGAAGAGGAGCTCAGGATTCGGGTAGAGGAGCTCAGGATTACGAACAAGAACTCAGGGTCCTCAGTCAGAGACCCAGAATACGAAAGAGAAGCTCTGACTTCACTGATCAAACCTTCCACATCTGGAAGCTCATTTGACGTTCTTTTCTTAACAATGTAATATATATGTTACATATGAAAGATATATTTTGCATTCTAATAAAGGTGATTAAATGAAAAACAACGTGAAAGCAGTTCGTAATGAAAGAGGGATGACGCAAGCACAGTTAGCGGAGAGGATCGAGGTGACACGACAAACAATTGGTTTGATTGAAAAAGGTGAATATAATCCTAGCCTGCAGTTGTGTGTTGCACTTGCGAAAGCGCTTAATAAAACGTTAAATGATTTATTCTGGGAGGTAGATGAGTGATGAAATCGTGGATAAGCGTTTTTTTACCTAAAGATGAGTATAAAGAAAAAAAGATTTTGTTTTTTATTGCCGAAGGTTCGATGATCGCAATGCTAGGTTTAATCATGATGTTAATTGCCAGTTCTTTTGTAGATTTGTCCTTACAGGTCGTGTTGCTTGCCGCAGTTGCTTTGAATGCTGGATACATTACGGTCAAATATACAATCTCAGGGATGGAGTTCACAGATGTTGCCTCAAGAACATCGTTTAAACGAGAAGTGAAAGGGATTATATTCGGGACAATACGGTTTGCAATCATCTTTTTTATTTTGCAGGTTCTTATGTTCAGGGGAGAGGAGTGGAGCACTCTTGTTGCTGTAGCGATTATAGCAGGAGTGTTTTGGTTCATGATAAGTTATGTCTCGTTAAGAAGTTCATTTAAGAAAAATAAGAATCTACTTGATGAGTGACCTCTAATGATAAGTGGTGTATGAGTTCTACTAAAGTATCTTCGCGCATTCATTGCGCGTATGCTTCGATTTTACTATGATAGATGAGGAAGACGTTTGCATTTCAGTTCATACAAATGCACAAACTAAAGTATAAGATGTAAGATCAAATTGACTAATTAATAAAGGAGACTGAACATGTCAGAACAAAAGCAGACAGCTCATATTAATCCAAAAGGTGGGGAGATTGCTGAGACGGTTTTACTTCCTGGTGATCCACTACGCGCAAAATTTATTGCTGATACATTTTTAGAAGACGTTACGCAATTCAATAGCTTCGTAATATGTTTGGTTATACAGGTACATATAATGGCAAGCGTATTTCTGTCATGGGGACAGGCATGGGTATGCCGAGCATGGGGATTTACTCTTGGGAACTTATTAATATATTTGGAGTGAAGAACCTTATTCGTATCGGTTCTTGTGGAGCGCTTCAAGACAACTTAGATCTATACGACATTATTATCGGTATGGGTGCGTCATCAAACTCAAATTATGTGAGCCAGTACCACTTGCCTGGTCACTACGCACCAATTGCTTCTTACTCATTGCTTGAGAAAGCGAAGAAAATTGCTGATGAAAAAGGACAAGAGGTACATGTAGGAAACATTCTTTCCAGCGATACGTTTTATAGCGCTGATAAAGAAGCTGCTGGTAAATGGCGTGACATGGGCATCCTTGGAATTGAAATGGAAGCTGCTGCTCTTTATATGAATGCTGCAGAAGCGGGTGTTAACGCGCTTTGTATTCTAACGGTTAGTGACCATATCTTTAAGCAAGAAGAAACGACTTCAGAAGAGCGTGAAACATCATTTACGAAAATGATGGAGATTGCGCTAGAGCTAGCTGAATAATTACATCAATCAACAAGCATGTTGTAATCAACAGGGTATAGGATACGCAAACCAATCGAATCAACAGCCACCGTATCAAGGCTATCGTTAGAAAAAGCGTCGTGCATATGACACGACGCTTTTTCTTAATTTGTTAAACCCCTAATAGTAAAGCCAACTTATCACGTTCCAAGCGTAGTTCTTCTATATTTGAAAAAGCCGCAAGCATGCCTTGAAACACGACTTTCTTAGGTTCGACTTTTTCCAGTTCAGCTGCGAGTACTTGCAGTGCATCTTCGAGATCTGTCCGTGTTTCTGTAGGAAGAGTTAACGATGAAAGGATGTTTTTCATTCTTTCTAGCGATACTTCGATTTGTTCTCGTGCTGCCGGTACATCATTTGGGTTTTTCGCGAGTAACGTCTTGATCGCCTCTCTTGTTAGGAGAGGTGGCTCATTTCTATTTATGAGGCACGTGAAAAGGTCATCTAATCGTTGAATTAAAAAGTGCGCTAAATCATTAGCGGAAACGGAAAGATTGTTTAACATGATTATGTGGAAATAGGAATGCAACATCCCTTCTAAAATCACACTTCCGTCAACGATATACGGCTCGGCATCATTGCCGTAAATTCGCAGTAAATTCTTCTCGTGCCATAAATGAATTTCCTTTTTCTTTTCCCACATAAACCGTGCCATTTCTGGATTTGACGCAAGACCTTGTTCTTGAAATTGCATAATAATAAAGTCTCTATGACCTACAATTTCTCGAAACTGAACTTCAAGTTGCTTTTTAAAAGACTCTTTTGCAGGCAACCCCTTTTCCTCGACGTCTGTAACTTTCTCCCTTAAACGGCCATAATAAAAACGGAAAATCGCTACGAGTAACTCGTCCTTCGAATGAAAATGCAGATAAAAAGCACCTTTTGATATGCCGCTTTCCTTAGCGATTTCTTGAATCGAGGTTGAGTGGAACCCTTTGCTTGCAAAAAGGCGCATGGCTGCCTCAATTAGTAATGTTCGCTTATCGTTCATTCAAAACGCAGTCCTCTCCATTTATATATTTATAGCGTACCAGATATTAATGAAAAACGATACTAATAAAATGACCGAGTGGTCATATTGATAAAAATAGACACATTTACATAAGAAAAACCATTGAAATAAAGAGGTTAATTCGGTAGTATGAATTTATTGTGACTGGTCAGTCAGTTTGGAGGGGAGAGAGTGTGAAAACCATAGTGAATCGTTTTTTATGGGTACATACAGATAAGCCCAATGAAAACAAACAAGACGTACAACCGTTAGAAGCTATTGCAGCACGTTTAAGAAAGCGCGGAGTTGATGCTACCGTGTGTCAGCGCCAAAATTAAAATAGGGAGATATACAATGAAATCAATCATTTCGTTTTCGATGAATAACAAGTTTGCGATTTGGCTATTAACCATTATTATCGCCGTCACAGGCATTTATGCTGGAACAACAATGAATCAAGAGGTCATTCCTGATATTGATGCCCCTCTTGTTAGTGTGTCTGCTGTTTACCCCGGGGCAACACCTGAAGAAATTGCTGATGAGGTTTCCATTCCAATTGAACAAGCGATTGAGAATTTAGACGGAGTAGCGGTTGTTCAATCTTCGTCTTTCGAAAATTTTTCTTCGATTCAAATAGAGTATGAATTTAGTAAGGACATGGACGAGGCTGAAATAGAAGTAAAAGACGCTGTTGAGAGCATTGAATTTACTGATGGTGTTGAAGTACCAACTGTTTCACGCCTTAGTTTTGGTGCGTTTCCAGTTCTTACACTAAGTGTTTCACAAGAAGGCAGGGATTTAGCTGAACTGACTGAAATGGTTGAGGACGAAATTGTTCCTTCTTTAGAAGGCCTTTCAGGGGTTGCTTCAGTAACTGCAACGGGTCAGGAAGCACAAGAAGTACAAATTACGTTTGATCAAGATGCACTTGCTGAAAACGGATTGACTGAAGAGATGGTCACTCAACTTTTGCAAGGTACTTCAATGCGGTTCCCTCTTGGGCTTTATACGTTTGAAGGTGCCGAACAGTCGGTTGTGATTGACGGTCGCGCGACTACGCTTGATGACTTAAGATCTCTGCAACTACCAGTCATTCCAGATACGTCTGGCATGGAGGGGATGCCAGAAATGGTCCCACCTGGTGCTGATGGTGCGGGGGGAATGGAAGGTGCGCCTCCTCCTAGCGGCGACTTAGACGGTGAAGAATTTAGTTTAGATGAAATGCCACCGATGCAATTAGAGACTGTAGCACTTGAAGATGTAGCGGATGTTGAGGTTATTACGGAATCAAGCTCGATCTCACGGACGAACGGCGAAACATCTATTGGCGTTGAAATTGTGAAGGCGTCAAATGCGAATACAGTAGAAGTAGCTGAAGCAGTAAAAGAAGCAATTACTGATTTTGAAGCGAATGGCACATCGATTTCAATTACGATGGATCAAGCTGAACCAATTCAAGAAGCAGTTGGAACAATGATTAGCAAAGCATTATTCGGAGCAATTTTTGCTATTTTGATTATCATGCTGTTTTTACGTAACATCAAATCAACGATTATATCGGTCATCTCGATTCCGATTTCACTGTTTATCGCTCTAATTGCTCTGCAACAACTTGATATTACACTGAACTTAATGACGCTAGGTGCGATGACGGTCGCGATTGGTCGGGTTATAGATGACTCAATTGTTGTTGTTGAGAATATTTTTAGGCGGATGGGTTCGAAACAGGAGTCTTTGTCTGGACGCGAGTTAATTCAAGACGCAACAAAAGAAGTGTTTAAGCCTATCCTTTCTTCAACCATTGTAACAAGTGCGGTTTTCCTCCCACTTGGGCTCGTTGAAGGCATGGTCGGAGAATTATTCCTCCCATTTGGATTAACGGTGATTTTTGCCTTGTTTGCATCGCTTTTAGTAGCGATAACAGTGGTGCCGATGATGGCTCACTCAATGTTTAAAAAAGGTATCCCAAAAAAGCATGAGCACCACGAGGAAAAGCCAGGCAAATTAGCAGGTGCGTACCGTCGTCTACTCGTCTGGACGCTTAACCATAAGTGGATTACGTCGTTAATTGCAGTTGCTTTGTTAGTTGGG
This sequence comes from Bacillus sp. JCM 19041, assembly GCA_001310375.1. Classification (GTDB taxonomy): domain Bacteria; phylum Bacillota; class Bacilli; order Bacillales; family Bacillaceae_D; genus Shouchella. The sequence continues at coordinate 62,048 of BAXC01000004.1, forward strand.
AGCTTAATGCTCACACCATTTGTTGGCGTTAGTTTCCTGCCTGAAGAAGAAGAAAAAATGGTTTTTGCAACGTATTCCCCAAATGCAGGAACAACATTTGATGATGCAGAAGCGGATGTAGATGCAGCAGAAGCGGTACTACTAGATCGCGAAGGCATTGATACATTTCAATTTTCGCTCGGGGGTCAAAGCCCGATGCCAATGATGGCGTCAAGCGGCAATTCAGCGATCTTCTACATCTTGTATGATGATGACTATGAAGGTTTTACGGCTGAAAAAGATGCAGTGATAGAGGATCTTGAAGCTGTAACGGAAAACGGGACATGGGCATCTCAAGATATTGCGACAGGTGGAATGGGATCAAGTGATTTCTCTGTTCGTGTCTATGGAGACTCTGAAGCAGAAATTGAACCAGTCGTAAATGAAGTAGCTAATTTAATGGCTGAATACGAAGATCTAGATGAACCAGAAACAACCATTTCCGATCGTTATGATGAATATACACTTTCTGTTGATCAGGAACAGTTAAGCGAACTTGGTTTAACGACTGCACAACTAGGAATGGCTCTTTACTCTGTTGATAGCCATGACGCAATAACGACGGTTGTGGAAGATGGAGTAGACTTAGATGTAATCATTGCAACCGATGAAGAAGAGTATAGTAATATTGATGAATTAACGGATGTAACGGTTCAGACTCAATTCGGAACAGAGGTACCGATCTCGGATCTTGTAACAATTGAAGAAGGTACAACTTCATCAACGATCACAAGACGAGAAGGTCAGGTTTATGCAGAAGCATCTGCCAAGATCTTGTCTGAAGATGTGTCTAGTGTATCGGCTGCTATTATGGATGACGTTAATGAGTTAGAGCTTCCAGACGGTGTCACAACGCAAATTGGAGGCGTCACGGCTGATATTGAAGAATCGTTTACACAACTAGGTTTAGCGATGCTAGCAGCAATTGCAATTGTCTACTTTGTCTTAGTTGTTACATTTGGCGGTGGCCTAGCTCCATTTGCGATCTTGTTCTCCTTGCCATTTATTGCAATCGGGTCGATTGTTGGCTTACTCATTGCAGGTGAGACGATTAGTATTTCGGTATTGATTGGTGTTCTGATGCTGATCGGAATTGTTGTCACAAATGCGATCGTTCTTATCGACCGCGTGATTCATAAAGAAAAAGAAGGACTCTCTACTCGAGAAGCGTTGCTTGAAGCGGGTACAACTCGTTTACGTCCGATCTTGATGACGGCATTAGCTACAATTGGAGCGCTTCTACCACTTGCGTTTGGCTTAGAAGGTGGCGGCCTCATTTCGAAAGGCTTGGTATTACAGTAATCGGTGGTTTAACAAGTTCGACATTGTTGACGCTTGTTATTGTACCGATTGTATATGAACTATTGATGGGCGTAAAAGCAAAAGTAGTACGAAAAGGATAAATAGATAAAGCATGCGTTCGGCCAAGTGCCGGACCATGCTTTTTTGTTTTTAATTCAACTACCCGTCATTTAAGTGAAACAAGATAAAAAAGGAAGTTATAAGGTAGAGTTAACATAAAATGTAGAATGGAGTAACCGGATATTTTTTGAATATTTAAATTTATGTTTGTTAGGAATAAAATTAGAAGTTGTCATTCATTTTTAAAAGGATAGACAAATCAATAATAAGGGGGTAAAGGGATGGATATTAATCAGAAGACATATAATGTTAACGGGACATGCTACATAATAAGACCTGCCATTAATAAAGATGCAAAAGATTTATCTAAAATCAGATTGCAGATTGATGGTGAAACACAAAATCTTGATAGAGAAAAAGGTGAAGCATTCATAGACGCACCTGGTTTTGAGCAATTGATTATAAAAGATTCGAAAGATAAGAGAAATCTTTTTTTTAGTTGCAATGGTTAACGAAAGCATTGTCAGATTTTCAAGATGTGAAGGAAATCTCTTGAAAAGATTTGCTCATAAAGTAGAATTTGGAGTATGCATCTTAAAAGATTATTGGGGCCTCGGTGTTGGAACAAACCTTCTAAAAGAATCTATTGCATGGGCTGATTCAAACGGAATTAAAAAAATAACTTTAAATGTTCTAGAAACAAACGATACAGCGATAAATCTCTATAAAAAATTTGGTTTTAAAATCGAAGGTATTTTAGAAAATGACAAAATACTTTCAGACGGCCAATTTTACAACACCGTTGTAATGGGGAGATGTAACAGATAATGTTATTTCTAATTTTTCATAAGGTAGTAAGTACCATTGACAAACACCTTCTCATTTCATAAGATAAGTGTGAAATCAATTATTCCCTTTTCAAAAGGAGATCTTTTTATGTATCTGGTTGTTCTTAACTAATCCAACAAATTGGATAGCCTACATGCGGAAAAAACGTGGCGAAGCGACGTTTGTTTACTTATGCGCATGTTGGAATCAGTTAAGAACACGCATCATAGCCAAAAGGGAAGTTATTGCTATGGCAGAGGTGTCATGGTTTTTTGTATACAAAAACGATGACTGTCGCCTCGCACCATACGTATACCCTGCCGTCATGAGCGCTTTGTTCATGGCGGCTTTTTGTCGTCAAAACATGCGTTTATGAATGTCAGGTAAAACAAGGAGGCAAATCGGAAATGAATCAACAAGCATTTGAAGCACTAGGCTTTCACGATATTTTAACTGAAATTGGGTCTTTCGCCCGCACCGCTGCGGGAAAACAGACCATTATAGATCTGAAGCCGCTACAAGACCGAAAGCAAATTGAACAGAAATTAGCGGAGGTACTGAAGCACTCGGGATCCTGACTAGAAGTGGGAGTGTGCCAATCCATAGTCTTGGAGAGATGGATCAGTATTTAGAGCAAGCAAAAAAAGGATTATACGTCCGTGCCGACCAGTTCGCGCATGTGCTGTCATTCCTTGATCATTGCCGTAAATTAAAGGCGTTTATGAAAGATAAAGAAGCGACCGCTCCTGTTGTTTCAAGTTATGCATTTTCAATTGAAGAGATGGAACCACTTGAAACAGCGATTGCTGGATGCTTGCGCCACGGACAAGTAGATGATCATGCGTCAAGTGATCTCGCGTACTTGCGGCGTCAGTTGTCGACGCTGCGAGATAAGTTAAAAGACAAGGCACAAAGCCTCGTGAAAAACAAACGTTATACGCCTTATTTACAAGACAAGACCTTAGCGGAACGAAATGGACGAATTGTGCTTTCGATCAAAAAGGAGTACCGCGCAAAAGTAGATGGAACTGTGCTTGATGCATCGTCTTCTGGCTCGACGCTGTTCATGGAACCAACCGTATTAGGCGATCTTCAAGAAGAGATTTCGATTATGAAAATGGCGGAAGAAGCAGAGGTTGAACGAATCTTATACGAGTTAACTGACCAGCTTCTCTCCTATGAATATGGCATTCGAATTGCCATTGAGGTAATGCATCACTATGATGTGCTCTTTGCAAAAGCGAAGTACAGCCAGGCAATTGATGCGACAGCCCCTACTGTAAATGAGGAATATCATATCGATTTAAAACAAGCACGTCATCCGATGCTTGGTAAAAACGCGGTCCCACTTTCCATTCGCTTTGGTGAAAACGAACGGGCGCTTGTGATTACTGGTCCGAATACGGGCGGTAAAACCGTCACGCTAAAAACGATTGGGCTTTTGACTCTTATGGCACAGTCTGGTCTGCCAATTCCGGCTGCAAAAGGGAGCTCGACTGCTCTTTTCGGTCAAGTATTTGTTGATATTGGTGACGGACAAAGTATCACTGATAACTTAAGCACGTTTAGTTCAAGGATGGTCAACATCATCGAGATCATGCGCCAAACAAACGACCGGTCACTTGTCTTGATTGATGAGCTTGGCTCTGGAACTGATCCAGCAGAAGGAATGGCGCTTGCCATTGTCATTTTAGAGCAGTTGTTCCAAAAGGGTGCGACGTTGTTTGCGACAACCCATTATAGCGAAATGAAAGAGTTCGCTCATACGACGCCAGGTTTTCTGAATGCTTCAATGGAGTTTGATGTAGAGACACTTGCTCCAACATACCGGCTGCTCCTCGGGGAAACGGGAAAAAGCCAAGCATTTGATATTGCCTTAAAGCTTGGTATGCATCCGTCGATGGTTGAGCGCGCTCATGAAGTCGCCTATAAGGAAGCACATGTTTATTCAGACCGTTTCACGCAAGACCAACTGAAGCGTGATGACTACACACGTCAAGTGATTGTGAATAAATACGCTCGATCGACGAAAAAAAAGAAAAGCAGCAGAAGAAACGGTAAAAGCATTTAACCAAGGTGACAATGTAACAGTGGCAGCAACTGGAGAGACTGCGATTGTTTACACGGGGCCTGATGGATCGGGGAACTATGTGGTACAAATAAAAGGTGAGAAGAAAACAATGAACCATAAGCGGTTAGAATTAGCGATATCCGCAAGTGAACTGTACCCAGCAGACTATGATTTTGACATCATCTTTAAAAGCAAAGATTATCGCAAAACGAAAAATACGATGTCAAGAAAGCATGTCGACGGTCTGTCTCTTGATGAAGAATAAACGAGTGAGTAAGCCAATCTGTAAGGAATGCAGATTGGCTTATTTTATCTTTTGTTCTTAAGACTTAATTGTTATTTTTCACAAATAAGAAGCGTATTTGAGTCATGAATAAGAGCATGGCACACTTGACTATTATGGATGTTCGCAGGTCTTACAATCGAACCAAGTATGAAGCACACATGCGGTACGTAAATGAAAGGCAAATTTCGTTTTTAGTATAGTAACCACTGCAGGATCTTTCGTCTTTTCTTTAACCCGCTCGACCTTTTTACTACCACAGAACAAGATGATCTTTTGGAACGAGTTTTCTATTTAAACCATCGACACATGCAATCTTATATTAATGAATCAGCAAGTAGCGAATTGTATGCCGGGAGCGAGGATAAAGCGGGAAAAGCATCGTTCAGTCACTCATCGTAAAAAAAGCGTGTCGGCGATCTTGTTTTTACGGGACTTTGTCGACAACCTCGGTGCTGGTACTTACAAAAATGAGGCTTTTTCTAATTTTTAGGTAAAGCTAATGATGCCAATGGATTTGCTTTGGTATTCGGCTTAAGTCGTGTTACAGTAAGAGAATCAACGAATTGCAACATTGCATAAACAATTATGGAAATACAGTGTATTATCATTATTGTGCCAGTTTAGGAAGCGTTTACATAGCTTTCTTGCTATGTCATACTACAGGCATAAGTGCCAGTTACGTATGGGAGTAGAAAAAAGCAAATTAGTTAGAAGGAGGCTTCCATGACGAAAATTAAAATTGTTACGGATTCCACCTGTGATTTCGATCAAGCCGAATTGGATGCACTTGGAATTACAGTCGTTCCGTTGTCGATCAATATAGGAAGCACCACTTATTTAGATGGTGTTGATATTAGCAAAAAAGAGTTTGCTCACTTGCTCACAACGAGCGAAGAGTTGCCAAAAAGCTCTCAGCCGCCAGTTGGAGAGTTTATCCGTATTTATGAAGAGCTGCTTGCTGAACCTGATTCCCAAGTACTTTCGATTCATATGACAAGTGCGATGAGCGGTACAGTTACTTCAGCACAAATGGCAGCGGATCAAATTGGGAGTGGCGTGACAGTTGTCGATTCTGAATTTATTTCAACGGCGTTAGCGTTTCAGGTAAAACGTGCTGCAGAAATGGCAGAAGCGAACGCGCCACTTGAGGACATCCTTAAAGAGATTGATGAAATTCGCGCAAACACGTCCTTGTATATTGTTGTTGATACACTTGAATACTTAGCGAAAGGTGGACGAATCGGCAAGGGGAAAGCGTTGCTTGGTTCACTGTTGAAGATAAAGCCTATTGCTGCTTTGAAAGAAGGGGCATACACTCCGATTGCAACAAAACGTTCGTATAAGCAAGTGATTGAATTTTTGACTGATAAGTTCAAAACGGAAACGGAAGGTTCGGATATTGGGCATATTGGTATCGCCCATATTGAAGCGGAACGTTTTGGCAAACAAGTAATCGAGGGTTTAAAACAAGTACGCGATGATTTTAATTTCTCGATCATGGAAACATCGCCTATTATTAGTACCCATACAGGTCCAGGTGCGATTGCGTTAATGTACTATACGCGCTAAAATCTTCAGACCGTAGACAAAATACCTCGGAGGTTTTATCGAAGCCCTGAAAAAGTCATTACAAGGTTATAAAGAAGCTCTCTGTCTACTACATATGGGCGGAGAGCTTCCTTTTTTATACTATATACTGATGCAACTAGCTTATATCCAAAGAAAATAGCTAGTTTTTCAGTGAGGCTCATCCGTCGCCCGCGGAAAGCGAAGTGTATGCCGGAAGCGAGGACAAAGCGGGAAAAGCATCCTCTATTCTCGTTTTAACTGGACTTTGTCGACAAGCTGAACACTCCTTTCTAAAGGGGGTTTTTTAGTTTAAACTAAAGTTAATAGATGTTTTGCAGAGTATGTCATCTGAAGTGGATTAGGAGAAATATGGCACAAAAAAAAGACGGGAAAATGATAAGGATATTGAAGAATTAAGCGATGTTGTCTATCTGATAGAGGAGGGGCACTTGCGCGTGCTGTCCGAAGAACGTAAGAGGAAGAAGTGTTTTAAGCGATAGAAGAGTATAAACTGACGCGATTAAATCAGTTTAACCTCTTCGTCAGCAATAACTCCTCTACGTGTATAATCGATTAGCTTTGTCGCTTCGGTTTCTACCCGCTTGCGACCATAAACGTTCGAAAACCAGTTGGTTTCTTTTGTTGTACGGTCGGACACAGGTGAAAGGGAGTAAGAAATCCAACTAGCATATACATTTTCATTGTTAAATAGACTCGTCGCATATGGATCTCTGCGGTAACAATAATGATGTGATTAATATTATGCAAATCGAATGCTCGGTCGAGTACAAGCAATGATGCGAGTACATTTTCCTTTGTATGTAAGGAAATGTCCTCAATTAAAATATCATTCTCTGGTATGCCTTCTAGTAATGCCCGTTCTTGCATCATTACCGCTTCTGATTTTTTCGTTTGGTCCCATGAAACGCCACCAGAGAAGAGCATTTTTTTCGCTCTTCCAGCTTTATACAACTCAATTGCCTTTGGGACTCGAAGTTCAACGGCTTTGCTGCTTCCAGGGACGAAGATACATTCTCCGACTTTCCCATCATCTTCTTTGTAATAAAACAGCAGCTGGGTTAACTGGTCATCTGTAAGCTTCGTTGGTTGCAATTCTGAAATAAGCATCTGTTTCCTCCATCTTTGATGTCCTTACTACATTCTCCCCCTTGGCTCTATACCCTTTTATTCTTTATTTAATGTGGGGCTGGCGAGTTGATATTCTTTTATCTTTTGCCGTTGATCTTCTGGCCACCAGGCACCGCAGTCATCTGCTACGACACATGCGGCGCACTTTTTTAAATCATAGACTTTCATCCCTGTAATTGGCGGGGCGTAAAGGTGTAACGTGACTAAACCAACCGTTCCCTTCATCTTATGGATCCCGTTTTGTGGAGCGAAAAAGAGTTTTCCGTTTCTATAGGTTTTCGTAAATAATTCTTGTGGTAGGCCATTACCATCGGCTTTGTAGACGGTATTCTCGCAATCATTGTTTATCACCTGAATCCAACCAAATGAGTTCCCGTGATCATGAGGGGCGCAGTCTAGATTAGACCAGTTCATAACAAGCAGTTCCACTTCCTTAGATTGGTACAGTAATTGACGGTAATAAGGTTTGTTTTCTTCGCGCATTAAATAAGGAGACACGTCTTCCATTCGTGCATTAAGTGAGAGCAAGGCATCTCGAAGTTCGGCCATGTTCGGCGACGTTAATGACCCTAACACTTGATTGATCCTTTTATTAAACATTGTAGCAATCACCTCTTATATCTAGTTATAGACTTATCGCCACTTCTGTTCATTAAGATAACTCCTCCTATAATTATGACGCCGCCAAGCATGCTTATGAGTATGATTTTTTCATGGAGAAGAAGGACAGCTGCAATTAGAGTGGCAATCGGTTCCACATACAGAAAAGAAGAGGAGCGAGAAGCACCAAGTGTGTGGATCGCTTTTGACCAGCACCAATAGGCAATTCCTGAAACAAAAATACCTAAAAACAATAAGTGTGACCATTCAACTGCGCCTATTAATTGGAGCTGCTTGACGCCATCATTTGTGATGAAAAGAGGCACCGATAATAGAGCACCTATGAGGCATGTATAAAATGTAATCGCTAGAGGCGGCAAGGGAATCACCATCCGCTTCAGCAAAATGGAATAACCAGCCCAATTTAATGTGCTTAGAAGCATAAGGAAATAACCTATGTTTACAGAAAAAGCAACGGTCTGTCCTTGTGCGCCAGAGATAATCAAAAAGACACCGATCGTTGCGGTGACAATACCAACTGCTTTTTTAGTGGTTAGCCGTTCGTGTAGAAAGACAATCGACAAAGCTACCGTAAACACAGGTGCAAACGAGATCATCCAACCTGCTGCTGAGGCATCAATAGTAAGTAACGCAGTAAGTTGCAATAACTGATGTACAAAAACACCGATAACACTTAAAACGAACAAGTGAGGAATATAGCGGAGTGACGGTCGCTTAGCTCCTTTTGAGAAAAGAAGCAAGATAAACAGAAAAAGTGCACCGATCCCAAATCTCATTAAAAGGAGGGTGCTTGAATCAATGAAAGGAAGAACCGCTTTGGCAGATACAAATGAGATGCCCCAGAAACATACAGCAATAAGGGCATAGAAAGAGGCTAGAAAAGTGGAGCTATTCACGTTTTTTTCATCCTTCCGAAACAAGGCATACATCAGTGTATGCCTGTCCGAAGACGATGTATGAATAAAGAGTGAAAAACAAAAAAACCTCCAACAGCTGTTGGAGGCTAAAGGGGGAATAGGGAATACAATAACCATTGTATCCGCCTAGGTTTTTTCTTATACATCGATATCAAAATTTATTGACGGAATTATTTAGGTAGACTGAATAATCCTTATATCTTCATGTATAATTAGATTTAATGAATGACCAGGATGGATATGACTAAGAAGTATGGGGTGGGGAAAATGATTTATCAGGAAACGAAAAAAACAATTGAGACAGATCGCTTGCTTTTACGCTTATTTAAAGAAGAAGATGCTGAAACTGTCAGCATGATGTGCAACAATTATAATCTATATAAGAGTACATTAACTCTTCCATATCCATACACGCTGGATTGTGCTCTTTCATGGATTGCTACTCATGAACAGAATTTTGAAGAAAATAAGAGATATGAATTTGCAATAACGGATAAGAGTAGCGGTCAGTTATATGGCGCAATCAGCATTTCAAATCAGCAACCATTTAGAAATGGTGAACTTGGTTATTGGGTAGCGGAAGAGCATTGGGGCAATGGATACGGAACAGAAGCGGCAAAAGCAGTAATCGAATTTGTATTTAATGAGAAGAATTACCACCGGGTCTATGCACGTTTTTTGAAATCAAACCCTGCTTCTGGAAAGATTATGGTGAAGTGCGGAATGGAGTATGAAGGGATACAAAAAGACCATGTTTTTAAAAATGATTCTTTTGAAGACGTTGTTTTGTACGGCATCATAAACAAAAATGAAGGGCAAGAAGAAGGATAGAAAATCCCCCGCGCGAGGTGCAGCTTGTCGACAAAATCTCGATTCATCGAGACCGTCGGCAAGCTTTTTTTACTGATGAGTGAATCCTGCTTTGTCCTTGCTCCCGGCAGACACTTCGCTAGTTGCTGATTTTTTATTGAAATCAGTCAACTACAGTGAAGCTTCCATCAGTCAGATCTTTCACCCCCGACTGATGGTTAGTTTTACAGAGGTGACCACAAAAATCCTGAATCAATCGGGCTCATCGACAGTTATCCCCTACTTAATCTTCTTTGCTTTATCTCCAAGTTTTGAAGTGGAGATTTTACTGCCTGTTCATGCAGGATAAACGACGTGTTTTTGCAGTCATGAAC